>CAMDRJ010000307.1 GCA_945906755.1 Klebsiella pneumoniae
ACAAGCGGTTGGACCAATTGAAGCTGCAGTACTAGAGGGCCACCGCCGGGTGGCCCAAAAACCGTGCGGCCGCGTTAGCGACCGCTTCTAGCCGCTTCGAGCGGCTCACAAACTAAAGCCCCCGGCTCTGCCGGGGGATATTTACTGCGCTGCCTAGTGCGTGCAGCCATGTGTCGACCTGCTGATCTGCATCTGCCACAGTGAATGGATCCCTTTTAGTTGCGGTCTTTTAAAACGCCGCGGCGCATCTGATCGAGTTCGATGCTCTCAAACAGCGCCTTGAAATTACCTTCGCCGAAGCCCTGATCGCCTTTGCGTTGAATGAATTCGAAGAAGATGGGCCCGAGCTGATTTTCAGAGAAGATCTGCAATAGCAGCGCACCCGCTTTGCCATCGACCAGCACCTTGCGCTGTTTGAGCGCCGCGATATCTTCACCGTGTCCGGGAATGCGTTGGTCGATCAATTCGTAGTAGGTGTCTACGGTATCGAGTAGCTTCACGCCATTGGCGCGCAACGCGTCGACCGACCGAAACAAGTCGTTGGCGGCGAGCGCGATATGTTGAATGCCTTCGCCGTGATACTTGTCGAGATATTCCTGGATTTGTCCGGCGGTCTGATTACCTTCTTCATTGATCGGGATGTGAATCTTGCCGCACGGGCTTGTCATCGCCTTGCTCTTCACACCGGTGACCTGACCTTCGATATCGAAGTAACGCACTTCACGGAAATTGAAGATCCGCTCATAGAACTCCGCCCACTCACCCATTCTGCCGCGATGCACGTTGTGGGTGAGATGATCGATGACAGTGAGGCCAAGGCCGGGTGCCTCAAGATTCGCATTGGGCAGGGCTTCGAAATCGACATCATAGAAGCCGATATTGCCGATGTCCCCTGGGCGCGCATTGTGTTTGCCACGCCATCGATCGACAAAATAAATCAGGCTATCGCCGATCCCTTTGATCGCCGGTATGTTGAGTTCGCCAGGCCCCGCCTGCCCCGCATAGCCCCAGGCACCGAGCGAAATCGCGCGCTCGTAGGCGAGCTTGGCATCCTGCACGCGAAACGCAATCGCGCAAATGGACGGTCCATGCTGGCGCGCGAAGCGCTGCGCAAAAGAATCCGGTTCGGCATTCAAGATGAAATTGATATCACCTTGCCGGTACAACACGACGTTCTTGTGCCGGTGCCGCGCAACCGGTGTGAAGCCCATGCGCTCGAACACCTGCCCCATTGCCGCGGGGTCCGGCGCGGCATACTCGACGAACTCGAAGCCGTCGGTGCCCATCGGATTGTCAGTCGGCTGCATCGACATGGGCGCCGCTCCGATTAATCGACCTTGATGCCCGCTTGTTTGACCAGTCGCGCGTACTTGGCCATTTCAGCGCGGAGGAACCGATTGGCTGCTTCGGGAGATTGCAGGCTGATGTCGTTACCTTGTTTGGCCATGGCGTCGCGCACCTCAGGGGAGGCAAACGCCGTGGTGAGCGCAGTCACAATGCGGGTCGATTGTGCGAGCGGCAGTTTCGCCGGTCCAATGACCGCGAACCATGCCTCAACGATGTAATAGGGGAGTCCTTGCTCGACCACCGTGGGCACCTCCGGTGCCGCTTGCGTTCGTTTCGCACCGCCGACACCCAGTGCGCGTAGATTGCCCGCCCTGATATGGCTTTGCGCGGCCGGCAGCGCCAGCACCCCCATCTCGACCTGTCCGCCAATGAGGTCGGTCACCATCGGCGCTACGCCCTTGTAGGGAATGTGGCGTACCTGCACGCCTGCTTCCGACACAAACATCTCGGCGGCAAGATGGAGAATCGTGCCGTTGCCCGATGAGGCGTAGTTGTACGCGTCGGGCTTTGCCTTGAGAAACGCGACCAGCTCCTGAATGTTGTTGACCGGCACCTTGGCGGGATTCACGACGATCACCAGTGGCGTCGTGCCGATCACGGTAATCGGCGTGATGTCTTCGATCGCATCAAACGGCAGCTTCGCGTAGACGCTCGGGAAAATCACATGATTATTGGAGATCACGCTAATTGTGAAGCCATCGGGCGCGGACTTCACGAGTGCAAGCGTGCCGGTAATGCCACCCGCACCGGGTTGATTTTCAATCACGACCGGTAGGCCAAGCGCCTTGGAAAACGCGGGGCCTACCGTTCGCGTAACCGTGTCGACGCCGGAACCGGCGCTCACGGGTAGCAGAATGCGCAGCGGCTTTTCGGTGCTTTGTGCGAGCGCTGTGATTGCAGATGTGAGGCAAGTGATTACGACTGTCAGTCTGCTTACGATGCGAATAAAGCGATTCATCATGCAAAAACTCCAGGCAATCATTGGTGAGTGTTGGAACAGTTTGTCGAAATTCGCGCGACGTGCGTCCTACATCGTCGTTCCTGCGCAGGCAGGAATCCAGTCAGACTTTAATGCCAAGCTCAGTCCTTACGCTGGATTTCCGCCTGCGCGGGAATGACGGAGTTTGACAACATTTTGCTATGCGACCGCACGCGCTGCACGCAGCGTCTCGATTGCCGCCCTATCGTAGCCAAGGCTCGCGAGCAACGCTTCGGTGTGCTCGCCTAACATCGGTGGCTGAATGCGCACGCCGAGTCGCTGGCCGTCCATCATCAATGGCGCCAGGGCGGTCTGCGTGATCTCTCCCGCACGCTTGCCATCGGGAATACGAATGTCGGCCAGCCCACCGGTCGCTCGCAGATGCGGATCGTCGAACAGATCCTCAGGCTTGGCGATCGGCGCGAATGGAAGTCCGTTCGTCTCGAAAATATCTGACAACTCGCGTGCCGAATAGTGAGCTAAGCGTGCACGGAGCACGGGCATCAGCATGGCACGTTCCCGCACGCGATCATTGTTGGTGGCATGTCGGGCATCGACCTTCAGATCGGCGTAACCAAAGGCTTTGCAAAAGACTTCCCATTGCGCATCGCTTACGACGGCAAGAAAAATCTGCTCGCCATCTTTCACGGTGAAGACATCGTAGATTGCCCATGATGAAATGCGATCGGGCATTGGCGCCGGCGCCTGGCCGGTTACCGCGTATTGCAGCATATGCTGGCCGACCAGGAACACGTTGTTCTCAAATAGCGCGGACTGTACTTCTTGTCCAAGCCCAGTTGTCGCGCGCTGCATCAGCGCGGCCATCGCACCGATCGCGCCAAACATGCCGCCCATGATGTCATTCACGCTGGTGCCCGCGCGTAACGGATCGCCCGGCCGACCCGTCATATACGCCAGGCCGCCCATCATTTGCACGACTTCATCCAGCGCCGTGCGGTGTTCATAGGGACCCGGCAGAAAGCCTTTGTGGCTCACGTAAACAAGACGTGGATGCACTTTGCGGAGCGACCCATAGTCAAGGCCGTACTTGTCGAGCGCACCGGGCTTGAAATTTTCAGCCACCACATCGGCGGTGCCGACGAGCTTGTGCGCGACATCAAGCCCCTGCGGATGGCGCAGATCGATCGCGATGCTTTGCTTGTTCCGATTGAACATTGGAAAAAATCCGCTGCCCGCACCTAATAGGTGACGCGTGCGATCACCATCGATCGGTTCGACTTTGATGACGTCCGCGCCCAGATCGGCAAGGATCATGCCGCAGGTGGGGCCCATCACCATATGCGTGAATTCGACGACGCGAATGCCGGCGAGTGGCGCGTTCATGCGACTCTGCGATCGACAAGATCAGCGGTGATGTCCGCAACACGCGGCGTACCGCAGAGTTGCATGGTGCGAATCAATTCATCGGTGAGAATGTCGAGTGCACGCCGGGCACCCGGTTCACCGCCGGTTGCTACGCCATAGAGCCCCGCGCGGCCAATCGCCCCGGCTTGGCCTCCCATCGCGCGAATCTTGAAGAGGTCGGCACCGCGCCGAATTCCGCCATCCATGATCACCGCGACCTTGCCACTGACCGCGGCGGTGATGGCAGTCATCGCATCGAATGACGCAATGGCACCATCCAACTGGCGCCCACCATGATTGGAGACCCAGATGCCATCGACGCCCATTGCGATGAGACGCTTGGCATCATCGACCCGACTCACGCCTTTGATGATGAGTTTGCGCTTCCAGCGATCGCGCATGCGGGCAAGATCGTCCCAGTTAAAGGCCGGATCGGTGTCACGCGCGACCGATGAGGCGAGCGTCGCGCCTGACTGCGTGCTGCCGCGATAGCCACGGATATTGATGAAGTCGGGCAAGCCGCCATTGGCAAGAATGCCAAGGGCCCAGGCCGGTTTGCGGATTCCTTCCAGATAGTGACGAAGCTGCGGCTTGAAACGCGTGCTGAACCCGTTGCGAAAATCGCGTTCACGTTTCCCGCCCACGGCGAGATCGACGGTGGGCACCAGCGCTTCGAAACCGGCGGCTTCCGCGCGCGCGATGAGTTTTTCCATGAAGCCGCGATCCTGCAAAACATAGAGCTGAAACCACAGCCGGCCGGGCGCGTGCTCTGCGATCGCTTCGATCGAGGCGGTGGCGTTGGTTGATAGCGTGTAAGGAATGCCAAGTGTTGCCGCGGTGCGTGCGATGGCGAGGTCCGCGCCGGGACGTCCCATGCCGATGCCACCGGTCGGGGCGACCACCATCGGAAACTTCGAGGGACCGCCAATAATCTCGCACTCGGTATCGACGGCCGCGACATCCTGCAAGACTTTGGGCAGCAGCCGCAATCGCTGAAACGCCGCGCGATTATCCTGGAGCG
>CAMDRJ010000308.1 GCA_945906755.1 Klebsiella pneumoniae
GATTCGCGCGAATTGGCTCGCCGATCAGGGCGCGTATCTCACCGCGGCCGGTCCATTGATCAACACCGCGAACGGCATGTTGACGCTCTCGGGCGTCTACAACATTCCAGTGGGTTACGGCCGGCACCGTTTGATGCTCACCAACACCACGCCGACCGGTCCTTATCGTGGCGCGGGCCGCCCGGATATGGCCTATATCTGCGAGCGGCTGGTCGATCAAGCCGCGCTCGAAATGAAGATCGATCGGGCCGAGATTCGCAGGCGCAATTTCATTCCGAAGGCCGCGTTCCCGTTCAAGAACGCCGCGGGTGCGGTCTACGATTCGGGCGATGTCGATGCGTTGATCAACCACGCGCTCGAAGCATCGAGCTGGTCCAGTTTCGAAGCACGCCGCAAACAGTCGAGCGCCAACGGCAAGTACCGCGGCATCGGCTGCGCCACGTTCATCGAACCGGCGGGCGGTGGTGCTGCGCCGAAAGATCAGGCCGCGGTGCGCTTCGAGGATGGCGACAAGATTGCGCTCATCGCACCGATCACCCCACACGGGCAGGGCCATGAAACCGCGTTTCCGGAACTCGTTGCGAGCGTATTGGGCGTGCCGGCAGAAAACATCGAATTGCGTGGACTCGATCCGCACCACTCGATTCCGTTGATCGGCAACGGCGTGGTCGGCTCGCGCACTGCGATGCACTATGGCTCGGCGCTTAAGCTCGCGGCCGATGAAGTCGTCAAGAAAGGGCTGGAGCTGGCCTCGCGCAAGCTCGAAGCGGCCCCGGATGACATTGAATTCAAGAACGGTCGCTATACGATCAAAGGCACCGGGCGAGGCGTCGGTCTCTTCGATTTGGCGCGCGAGCATCGTCCGGGTGCGTCGCATCCGCTCAACGCGAATGGCGAATGGACCTTATCCCGCTCTTTCCCAAGCGGTGCGCATGTCGCGGAAGTGGAAATCGATCCGGCCACTGGGGTGGTCGATATCGTTCAATACACCGCGGTGGATGATTGCGGCGCGATCATCAATCACACCTTGGTCGAAGGCCAGTTGCATGGTTCAGTCTTGCAAGGCGTGGGCCAGGTGCTGGGCGAGATCGGTTACTACGATCGCAGCAATGGGCAGTTCCTAACCGGTACGTTCATGGACTACTACATGCCACGCGCCGGACTCGTGCGCAATCTGCAAGGTCATGAACTGAATGTCCGCAGCCCGACCAATCCGCTTGGCGTCAAAGGGGTCGGCGAAGCGGGCACCACCGGATCATTGCCAACCGTGGTCAACGCGATTGTCGATGCGTTGAAACCGCTTGGCATCCAACATATCGACATGCCCTGCACGCCCGCGCGCGTGTGGGAGGCGATTCAAGCGGCGCGCAGACATGGGAGTTCGCCTGACGCCTAACGGATTCATCGTTCGGCGGCAAATTTAGGGGGTCTGGGGGAGATATCCACCAGAATCGTCATGGTTTCGTAAGGAGAAGTTGAGATGGCCAAGGTTGCAATGAAGGTGAACGGCAAGCAGATGTCCGGGGATGTCGAGGATCGCACCCTGCTGGTGGACTTTATTCGCGACACGCTCGCGCTCACCGGTACGCATATCGGTTGCGATACGAGCCAGTGCGGCGCCTGCACGATCCAGTTGAACGGTCGCGCGGTGAAATCCTGCACGATGCTCGCAGCGCAAGCGGAAGGCGCTGACATCATGACCATTGAAGGTCTCGCGCAGGGCGACAAACTGCATCCGGTGCAGCAAGCTTTCACCGAATGCCATGCGCTGCAATGCGGGTTCTGCACGCCCGGCATGATCATGGCATCGGTCGGTTTGCTGAAAGACACGCCGAAGCCCACCGATGAAGAGATCTATCACGGGCTGGAAGGCAATCTGTGCCGCTGCACCGGCTACATCAATATCGTGAAAGCAGTGAAGCGCGCTTCGCAGTTGATGGCTGGGTGATCTAGCGCGTGAACTTTGGAAGCGGCGTAGTAAATAACCCCTCGCCCCACTGTGGGAGAGGGGTTTGGGGAGAGGGGCGCATCACTTGGCAGGACATGTTGCATCGGCGAGCCACCCACCCTCTCCCCGGCCCTCCCGTCAAGGGAGAGGGTGACTCAGCGTATTCGAGCACTCTAGCGGCGGCGCAGCGAGGTTCGTTCATGCGATTGACTCGGCGTCACGCCGAGTCGACACCGCTTAATCATTTGCGTCACTGGCGGTGAACGCATCGTCCGCGCCGCCCCGGCTTACCCGCGGGCTCCTCTTGTTGCTGTTCGCCACGATCTTCATCGCGGCATCGACCATCCACTATCAGGTGCCGATGCTCGCGCTGCTTGCGGGCGAGTTCGGTGCGAGCGCGGCGGAAATCGGTTGGCTGCCGACGCTCACGCAACTCGGGTTTTGTCTTGGCATCGCGTTTCTCACGCCGCTTGGCGACCGGTTTAACAAGAAGCGTCTGATTCAATTGCGGCTCGCCGGTTGCGCTATCACCGCGATCGTCTTCGCTACCGCTGATTCGCTGCCGATGCTCATCGCGGCAGGCCTTGTCATGGGTATCTTCGCGAGTACCTCGCAAGATGTGGTGCCGCTGGTGGCCGAACTCGCACGTCCCGAAGAACGCGGGCGAGCGGTCGGCACCGTCTTGAGTGGATTGCTGCTTGGCATTATGTTTGGCCGGGTTGCAGGTGGTTTCCTCGCCGATGTGCTTGGTTGGCGCATGGCGTACTGGGCCTTGCTGGCTGCATTGGCGAGCGTTTCGGCGTTGGTCGCATGGCGCGTGCCCAATCTGCGGCCACAATCCTCACTCTCCTATTGGGCGCTGCTGCGATCGATCGTCGGGATCATTCGCGATCATCCTGCCCTGCGACGCGCCTCCGCCGTGCAGGGGCTGCTCGGCATTTGTTATGGGGCATTCTGGGCAACGCTTGCAGTGATGATGGCAACCCTGCATGGCGTGGGCAGTTCAGCGGTGGGTCTCATCGCCATACCGGGTGCGGCGGGTGCATTGATTGCGCGTCCGGTCGGCAAATGGGTCGATGCGAAAGGCCCGCGTCCGGCGGTGACGCTTGGCATTGTGCTGGTCATCCTCAGTTACATCGCACTCGGATTCGCCGCCTTTGCCATCGCTGCCGTGGTGCTGGGCGCGATGCTGCTCGATGGCGGTATTCGCGCCACCTCCGTATCCAATCAGGCGCACTACACCGGTATTGACGCCGCATCGCGCAGCCGCATGAATACGGTATTTGTCCTGCACATGTTCGGCGGCAATGCGCTTGGCGCGCTGATCGGCAGTTTCGTGCTGGCTGGCGGTGGATGGTTGGCGGTCTGCGCGACCTGTCTGACGTTTTCATTGCTTGCGCTATGGGCGCATTGGCGCTCGCGCCCGATCGCGCCATGATGTCCGCGCGCGAAGCACCGCTCGCTCGGCTATCCTTCATATTTTCCGACGCACCCTTTCATCCGCATCGACGAGGCCCCGCCAATGACGATAAAAATGTACGACCTTGCTGGCAAGGATCCCGAGCGACGCTTCAGCCCGTATTGCTGGCGTATCCGCATGGCATTGGCGCATAAGCGGCTGCCGGTGGAGACGATTCCATGGCGATTCATCGAACGCGATCAGCTTGCCTTTTCAGGATCGACCACCGTGCCGGTGATCGTCGATGGCAACGAGAAAGTCGCCGACTCCTGGAAGATCGCGCAGTATCTCGATGAAAAATACAAAGACCGGATGGTGCTGCTTGGCACCGAGGCAGCGGTCGGTGCGATGCTGTTCATGCGCCAATGGACCGAACGCGTGATCCACATCGCCATCATGCGCATCGTGCTGCTCGACATCTACAATGTTCTCGATGAGGCGAACCAGGCCTACTTTCGCGAATCACGCGAGAAGCGGCTGGGCGCCAAGCTCGAGGATTTCGTGGCGAACAAGGAAGAGAACGTCGCGAAGCTGCGCGAATTGCTTGCGCCTGCACGCGCGGTCGTCGCCTCCCAGCTTTACTTCGGCGGGACCGCGCCAAGCTTTGCCGATTACATTCTGTTCGGCGCGTTCCAGTGGGCGCGCTGCGTGTCGCCGACAAAGCTCCTTGCGACGGACGACGCGCTCTATACCTGGCGCGAGCGCATGCTTAATTTGTACAACGGCTTGGCGAAGAAGGCGGTTGGGTTTGAGGTGTAGTGCGTGAGCTGGTGAAGCGCGCTGGTGAAATGTGAAATGTGAAAGGTGCGCTTACCGTCGCGCCGCCGCGATCGCCCGCCACACCCGCTCGCTAGTCACCGGCATTTCTATATCGGTAACGCCTAAGGGCGCGAGCGCATTGAGTACCGCATTGACGACGACCGGGAGTGCGCCGACGGTGCCGGCTTCGCCCGCGCCCTTGGCGCCAAGTGGGTTGAGCTTGGTCGGTACCGGATTGCTTTCAATCGGCATCGAGCAGATGTCATCGGCCCGCGGCATGCAATAGTCGAGGAAGGTCGCGGTCAGCAGTTGACCGGTCTCGCGATCGTAGGCCACTTGCTCCATCAGGGCTTGGCCAAGTCCTTGCGCCACGCCGCCATGGATCTGGCCCTTCAAGGTGAGTGGATTGATGACCGTGCCGACATCATCGACCACGCAGTAGCTTTGCACGCTCACGACGCCGGTGTCCGGATCGACTTCCACTTCGCAAACATGGCTGCCGTTCGGAAAGGT
>CAMDRJ010000309.1 GCA_945906755.1 Klebsiella pneumoniae
CGACACCAGGCAGGTGCTCGACACCCGGGCGGGCTTCTCTACGTAACCATCGAAGGGCTCGGGCATGGGCATCAGGAATTCGCCTTCATGCTCGAGCATCTCGGCCACGCTGAACTGGTCATGCTCGGGGTGGCGAATCTGCTCCCACAACTGCCGGCAACGCGTTCAATGCGAGCAGGAACATGAGCGGGCTGGTGATCTGTTCGCGCACTATCGTAAAGAGCTTGGCCGGCACCTCTGCATCGATGAGATAGTTGGTCGATGCGAGCGCCATGCCAAGAATGGCGAGCACCGCGCCAAACAGCACCATCGAGCGGCGCATGATGTCTGGAAGACGCCGTAGCGAAATCTCGCGCAGGATTAACACCTCGACCGCGAGCACATACACCACGCTCACCGCGGCCACCTCCGACACCGCGAGCCGGCCGCTGTAGATGCCGCCCAGAACGATGAACGGCAGCGGCAATTCCCAGATCGAAGCGCGGAGCGCCGCGCGCGCCACGGACCACTTGAATGCGTCGGCGCGCTTTCGCAATGTGCGATGGTGCCAGGCACTCCAGCCGGCCAACATCACGGCCATCAAGATCCCAGGCAGGAGGCCGGCAATGAACAGCTCCTCGATCGACACCGGCCGTCCGACACCCAGCCGCTGCGCGATCACGCCGTAGAGGATGATCGGCAAGGACGGCGCGAACAATACGCCAAGACTCCCGCAAGTGGTGATCAGACCGAGGCTGAAGCGCTCTTGGTATCCCGCGTACCCGCAGCTTTACCGCCTTAGGCGGCATTCCTCGGCGCGGCATCTACGACAACATGAAGACGGCGGTGGACAAGATCAAGAAAGGCAAGGGCCGGGTGGTCAACGCGCGCTTTGCTGTGATGTGCGAGCACTACTTGTACGAGCCGGACTTCTGCAACGTTGCCGCCGGTTGGGAGAAAGGGGTCGTCGAGAAGAACGTGCAGGACAGTCGGCGCCGGATCTGGATCGATGCGGCCAAAGAACGCTTTGGCTCATTCGTCGAACTCAACGTCTGGATCGGCGCGCGTTTCTGCTCGTGCTCGGCATGATCCTCGATATCTTCTCGGCAATCGTGATTGCCGTGCCGCTCCTTTTGCCGCTTGCGGTTGGCTACGGCATCGATCCGGCGCACCTTGCGATTATCTTTCTCGCCAACATGCAGATCGGCTACTTCACCCCGCCGGTTGGGATGAATCTTTTCATCGCGAGTCATCGCTTCAAGACGCCGGTGATCGAGCTCTGCCGCGCGAGCGTTCCCTTTTTCTTTATCTTGGCAGGCTCGGTGCTGCTCATCACCTACTGGCCGGCGCTCTCGCTCGTGTTCATCAGATAGCGAATTATTTGAGCAGGGTTCTGATCGAAGGCCAGATCAGCCGGGTGAGTGGCGGCCTTGCGCATCATTGGAATGCGATGCATGACTTCTGCCATTGACCGTGTTTGGTTCGCCGCCGTAGTGTGCGCGCTTCGCATTGCCGTGCGCGACTTGCCGCACGGCGCCTCCGGGAGCCCAGCCCATGAAACACATGCGCATATCGCCGTTGCTATTGCCTGTCGTCGTCGTCACGCTTGTCGCAGCCTGCAGCAGCACAGAAGAACAAAAGCCAGTCACCCCCGCGGCAACACCCGTCACGAGGTCTGCCCCGGCAGTCGTCGCCCCGGTGGTCGTCGCCCCGGCAGCCCGCCAGGAAGTCGATGCAACGCCGCTTCCCGTCGTCGTTACGCCACCGACAGCACCGACGCCAACCGCCCCGGAGCGCGTGGTGGTAGCGCCAGCCAAGAACAGTGTCTACTTCGACTTCGACGCTTACACCGTCAAACCTGAATTCAAGGTGATCCTGGAAGAGCATGCGAAGTATCTGCGCGCCAACCCATCGCTCAAGGCGCGTGTGGAAGGCAATGCGGACGAACGCGGCAGCAAGGAATACAACCATGTGCTCGGCAAGCGCCGTGCCGAAGCGGTCAGTCAGGTACTTCGCCAAAATGGCGTGCCGCCCGAGCGGCTCGAAGTGGTGAGTCGCGGCGAGGAAAACCCCCGCCGCCAGGGACACGACGACACCGCATGGGCGGAAAACCGCCGCAGCGACGTGACGTTCAAGGACGCAAAATAGGATCGGCTAACGCACCGCCAACAGGTTGCGTTAGCCCGCGAGCCGTCGCGCGATCTCCCAGCCCATCTCGGCCATTGGTCGCGCGCGCTTGCCCGCATCGATCGCCTGCTGGCTCGCCGCAGTGCCATCGAGCGCACGCTTCATGATCCCTTGCAAAATCGCCGACAGCCGAAACATGTTGTAGGCGAGATAGAAGTCCCAATTCTCGATGGTCGCGCGCCCCGTTCGCTTGGCATAGGCCGCGATGTATTGCGCTTCCGTCGGAATACCGAGCGCCGGCAGATCGAGTCCGCCAATACCGCGAAATGCGCCGGGCGGAATGCGCCAACTCATACAGTGGTACGAAAAGTCGGCGAGCGGATGGCCGAGCGTGGAGAGTTCCCAATCGAGGATCGCGAGAATGCGCGGCTCGGTCGGATGGAAGATCAGGTTGTCCAGCCGGTAGTCGCCATGCACGACGCAAGTCTCGTCGTTACCCGGAATGTTGTTGGGTAGCCATTCGATGAGTCGGTCCATCGCGGGTACCGTCTCGGTTTCCGAGAGGCGATACTGTTTGCACCAGCGATCGATTTGCCGCGCAATATAGTTACCGGGTCGACCGAATCCTTCGAGTCCGACCGCGCGGTAGTCGACCGAATGCAACGCGGCCATGATGCGATTCATCTCATCGTAAATCGCACCGCGCTCAGGCGCCGCCATGCCGGGCAAGGATTGATCCCACAGCACGCGCCCCTCCACACATTCCATGATGAAAAAGGCGCGCCCGATGACGTTTTCGTCCTCACATAGCGCAAACATTTTCGGCACCGGAATGCCGACGCCGTGCAGCGCTTTCATCACCCGGTATTCGCGATCGATGGCATGCGCCGAAGGCAGCAGCTTGGCGACCGGCCCGGGCTTGGAACGCATGACATAGCGCATGCCGCCGGCGGTGAGCCGATAGGTGGGATTGGATTGTCCGCCCTTGAACTGCTCCACCGTGAGCGGGCCGCGCAACCCGTCGACATGCGCACGCAGATAGTCCGCAAGCCTTCCTTCGTCGAACCGGTGCATGGCATTAACCGGCATCGTGCCGATGAATTCTTCGAACACTGTTCTTGCCTCCAGCTATCGTTGTGGTCGATTCTAACGCGCTGCGTCAGGGAATCGATTCGGCCCGCCCTTATCCGGTTTGCGGGCCGGCCGGTTTTGCCCTACAGTGAATCGTACGAACGCCCTTACCCCGAGGAATCTCCCCATGAGCAAACGAAAACGTGTGAGCAGCCCCGCCGTCGCCGAACCGCCGCCGGAGCGGTGGTCCAATTGCATCGTCGTGGACAATGTCTGCTACACGGCGGGCATGACGTCCCGCATGAACGATGGCAAAACCATCGAAGGCAAAGACGAATACGCGCAAGCGAAAGCCATCTTTGGCAAATTGAAGCATTTGATCGAGGCAGCCGGCGGCAGCATGGCCGACGTGACCAAGCTCAATATTTACGTCGTCAATATCAAGCAGAACACCGAGGTCTGGCGCGCCAGACGCGAATTCTTCAGGGGCGACTTTCCGGTGAGCACGCTGGTCGAGGTGAAAGGGCTTGCGACGCCTGAAATTCTGGTCGAGATCGAAGCGGTCGCGCATCTTGGTTCGGGCGCCTGACGCCATGCCGATCGCGGGGCTTGGCGTGGTCGCCATCTGGCACGACCTCACCGATGAGATCAAGCCTGAGTTCTACCAATGGCATAACCGCGAACATATGCCGGAACGCTTAAGTATCCCGGGATTCAATCGCGGTCGCCGGTATATCGCGCTCTCCGGAACGCCGGAATATTTCAATCTCTACGAAGCCGATTCACTTGCGGTAGTCGCCGGTCCTGATTATCTCGAACGCCTCAACCATCCAACCCCTTGGACGCAACGGACGGTGCCCGGCTTTCGTAATGTGTCACGCTCGGTATGCCATGTGGAATGCTCAGTCGGCGTGGGGCAAGGTGGCGTGATGCACACGGTGCGCTTCGATGCCACCTTGTCGCAAAGCGAGTCCCTCTATCGTTTCATCATGGCAGAGGTCATCCCGAAGATTGCCGCGGCGCCGGGCGTTGCAGGCGTGCACTTTTGTCGCGCTGATCCATCTAGCAGCCGCATCGACACCACCGAAAAGAAAGCACGTGGCACCGCCACACTCGTACCGAATTGGATACTGCTCGTGGAAGGCGCCAATCAAACGTTCGTCGACTCGGCAAGGCAACACGGCGCAGCCGATGCGCAACTCGTCGCGGCCGGTGCACGCTTGCCGATCGAATCAGGCACCTATCTATTGGAGCATGCACGCGAGAAGTCGGCGTGATCGTCCCACCGGCAATACAGTCATTCCCCTTCCTGATTAGCAATGAAAGTCCGCCGGCTCACGTGGCGAGCTAGCGGGTAGTTGAAGATGGGGGCCTTCCCGACGAGGAGGTACCCCATGCCGATGAATCGTATCCAGTTTCAACCCGGGCTTTCGCTGACAGAGTTTATGGAACAGTTCGGAACCGATGAGCAGTGC
>CAMDRJ010000310.1 GCA_945906755.1 Klebsiella pneumoniae
AGGCTCAACAGCCGGATGTTTTCGGGGATCGGCATGGACTTGTTTTTGTGCCAGCCCGCACCGTCGAGCACCATCACGATGTTGTCGTTTGGGTAGCGCCTGGATATTTCGGCGAGATACCTGCTCACGCGCCCACGCAAGATCCTTCACCCCTCCAGCGGTACGCGCCATGACAGCCTCTTACGGGTGGTCTCGAAGGTTTAATTATGTCACTTTCTAATGCAAATTATAATTAGGCAAGCGATGGATCACGACATTGAGAAAGCTGCCGACCAGCATCCCGAGCACGGCCGCCGTCAAGGCGAAGGCCGTGGGGTCGTTTAACCAGTACAAATTGCCCATGGCATGCGAGGGATGGCGCCCTGCAAAGGGCGGGGTCTTGATTGTGCCTGAAGCCTATCAGGCGACCGAGCCCATCTTGAAGATCGGTAGATACATCGCGATGACGAGACCGCCAATCACGACACCCAGCACCGCCATGATCATCGGTTCCATGAGGGACGACAGCGCCTTGACGGCCTCATCCACCTCCTCATCATAGAAGTGCGAGACTTTGCTCAACATGGTATCGAGGGCGCCTGACTCTTCGCCAATCGACACCATTTGCACGACCATGCTTGGAAATACTTTGGACTGTTCCATTGCCATCGTGAGGCTGGTACCAGTTGAAACCTCGGCCTGGATTTTTTTCGTCGCTACCAGGTAGACATGGTTACCGGCCGCACCAGCGACCGAGTCAAGGGCTGCCGACAATGTCGAACGATTGCATCAAGGGGACGCCCGCTTTCATCATCGTCGCAAGCTGACGTGTAAAAACAGCGATGTCCTTTTGCGTGACCTTGCCGCCACCGAAACTCTTTTGAACCTTGACCTTGGTAATCGTGACGCCTTGCCTACGCATCATCGACTTGACGACGTTTTCGCCACTTGCGCGAACTTCGCCGCGCACCGTTTTACCGTTTTTGTCCCGTCCTTCGTAGACGTAGAGGCGGTCAGAGGATTTCGCTGGGACGGGCTTCTTTGCGGTTTGCGAGATGGTTGCCATTCGGCATGTCCTTACGTCATTTCCGGGGAACGATCGGTCGAAGTCGCGCGGGTTCAGGTGCTACACACACATGGGCCGGGAGCGCCATGCGAGGTATTCATCTGATTCGAAGGCGGGAACCTCGAATTGCCACGCGATCAGGTTCGAGGGCCATTAATCATATTGATGATTAACAGAAAATTCCCCGTACCTTCCCGATCACAGCGGCAGCGGGAGGCCAACCCTTGAGAAATCGTGGCGAGCGCGTGTGCGAAAAACGGCTGATCGACTGCGGAAGTGCGGGGCGCGCGATCAGCTAGGAGCCGTCGTCGGGGAAGGCCGAGAGATGCGGACGGTCTTGACGACCCGATCCTCGGTCTGCAGGATCTCAAGTGCGATGCCGCCGATGCGCATGCTCACGCCGGCGACCGGTATGTCTTGCAGATAGTCGGTAATCAGCCCATTCAAGGTCTTCGGTCCATCTACCGGGAGTGCAAGGCCAAGTTTGCGGTTCAATTCACGCAGAGACGACGATCCCTCCACGACGCTATCGCCTTCCGGGCTCCAGGCAAAATCGGTTGAATTGATCGGCGCATTGGTGGTGAATTCGCCGACGATCTCTTCGATGATGTCTTCGAGCGTCACGAGTCCCAGCAACTCGCCGTATTCATCCACCACCAAGGCAACGCGCTCGCGTTTCTCCTGGAAGTACTGCAGCTGCGCCAACGCCGGGGTGCTCGATGGAATGAAATAAGGTGCGACCAGCATGTCGATCAGCGCATCGCGTTCCAGGGCGCCATCGCGAATAGCCGCGACGACACGTCGGATGTGAAGGATGCCGGCGATATTGGTGAGTTCGCCGCGATAGGCAATCAAGCGCGTGTGATAGCTGGTCGCGATTTGCTCGATGAGGCGCTCAGGTGCAATGTCGAGATCGATCGCTTCGATCTGCGCGCGCGGTGTCATGACATCCTGGACCGTTATTCGCTCGAGATCGAACAGATTCACCAGGATCATTTGATGTTTGCGCGGCAAGACCCGGCTATGTTCCAGCACCAGCGTTCGTAGTTCTTCGTTTGTCAGACGCTGGCTTTCGCCATCCTTGGGCGGCTTCACGCGCAGAATCCAGATCAATCCGTTGACGAAGAAATTGACGAACGAAACGACCGGATAAAGCGCAGTGAGCAGCGGTCCAAGCACATAACTGGCTGGTAGCGCGATGCGCTCAGCGTAGGCGGCCCCGATCACCTTGGGCGTGATTTCTGAGAACACCAGGATGAGGAACGTGACGCCGATCGCTCCGGTGGCAAGCGCGATATTGTTTTCACCGAACAATTCGATCGCGATCAAACCGGTCAGCGTGGCGGCCGCCGCGTTGACGAGATTGTTGCCAAGCAAGATGACGCCAAGCAGGCGATCGGTGCGATCAAGCAGTGCCTGCGTCTGGATCGCGGCGCGATTGCCAAGGCGCACCATCGCCTTCAGGCGATACCGGTTGAGCGCCATCATGCTCGTCTCGGCGATCGAGAAGAAGGCCGACAACACAAGCAACACTGCTAGCGCAACAAGCTGGGCTGACAAGAACGCGCCTAGTTAAGAGGGAATTGCGGTGCGATGATCCGAAGCCAACAACCGAGTATTTGGGCGGCCGGACCGCTTGTCAAGACGAAACGCAGGCATCAACCGCCGCCGCGACGAAGGATTACTTCAAGAACGAATCGGCTACCGACATAAGCAAGCAATAGCGCGACAAAGCCGGCCAGAATCCACCGGATCGCGGTACGGCCACGCCATCCATAGATTAGACGGCCGATCAAAAGGCCCGCAAAAATCACCCATGACGTGATCGCGAAAATCGTTTTGTGATCGAATCGCATTGCACGGGAAAACACCTGCTCGGAAAAAACAAACCCGGTTGCGAGGGTGGCCGTCAACAAAATAAATGCGATACCGATGATGCGAAACAGGACGCGCTCCAGTGAGAGTAACGGCGGCAGGGTCGCGAACGCTCCAGTGAGCGCACCGGTATGCAGGCGCTTTTCGAGAATGGACATCAGGAGCGCCTGGAGCGATGCGATCGTAAAGAGACTATAGGCGCCCATCGCGAGCACCAGATGCAGCCGGAACACGAATGAATCGCCATGGGCTTGCGTGGTAAAGCCGATGAAAAGTCCTGGCAGTACCACACAGACGCCCGCCAGGGTCAGCACGAAGAATTGCAGACCGTCCAGGCGTACGAAAAAATTTTCGATCCAATAAATAGCGACAGCAAGCCATAGCGTCACCGACAGCGCTTGTCCAAAGCCAAAGCGCAGGGTGGGCGCGGAGAACACGTCGATATAGAGCAACCATGTGTGCAGCGCGAGCGGAGCGAGAATCGCCAGCCGATAATTAAACTCATGGCGATGGGTGCCTTCGCCGCCCCAGTATGCCCGCCAAAACATGAACGCGAGTCCAAGGTAGGTGAGCGACGCAACAGGGTAGAGCGCGCCGGTATCCATATCAATGCGAGATCGTGTCGGCTTGGCAAGTACCGGCCCCGGCGCGGGCCACGGCAGGGGCAATCGGCAGAAGAAGTGATAAGGGTTCCACGAGGCCTGCGATTGTCGCAGACTGCTTGATTGCCCGCACCGGTATCCGTATTCGGATAGCCTCACGCCGCTTGACGCAAACGGCTTGCCTTATAGCGTTGCGCGGTAGACGTCCTATCAACGACCTTCGCCGCGCGTTATAGTCGCCGCTACCGCGCCGTTGCACACCATTTCAGCGATCGTTCAAGGAAGCCCATGCTTGATAATCTGACCCAGCGCCTTTCCAAAGTGATGAAGTCGATCCGGGGCGAAGCGCGCCTCACCGACTCGAATATTCAGGACGCGCTGCGCGAGGTGCGGATGGCGTTGCTCGAGGCTGACGTGGCGCTGCCGGTGGTGCGCGATTTCGTTGCACGCGTGAAGGAAAAAGCGATTGGTGAAGAGGTCATTGGCAGCCTCACGCCTGGCCAAGCCTTGGTGGGCATCGTGCATCGCGAACTTGCCTCGTTAATGGGCGGCGCCAATGAGGGACTGAACCTCGCAACGACACCGCCCGCCGTGCTGTTGATGGCGGGCCTACAAGGATCGGGCAAAACAACATCTACCGGGAAGCTCGCCAAGCATCTGACTGAAGATCGCAAAAAGAAGGTGTTGGTCGTTTCTTGTGACGTCTATCGCCCAGCCGCAATCGATCAGTTGGCGACGGTGGCCAAACAGGCGGGCGTCGATGTCTTCCCTTCGACCATCACCCAAAAGCCGGTTGAGATTGCTCTGGCGGCGCTTGATTTCGCGCGCAAGCACTATCACGATGTGTTGATTGTCGACACAGCTGGCCGACTGGCGATCGATGAAGCGATGATGCAGGAGATCGCGGCGCTGCATGCAGCCCTAAAGCCGGTTGAAACGCTGTTTGTCGTTGACTCGATGCAAGGCCAGGATGCGGTCAACGTCGCCAAGGCGTTCAACGACACGCTGCCATTGACCGGCGTCATCCTCACCAAACTCGATGGCGACGCGCGCGGGGGCGCAGCGCTTTCGGTCCGGCACATCATCGGCAAACCGATCAAATTCTCCGGTGTCAG
>CAMDRJ010000311.1 GCA_945906755.1 Klebsiella pneumoniae
CGTCGATGCGGTCGTCATGCCGCAATGTGATTTCGCGTTGAACGGTGCATCCGAGGTATGGGAACGCTTCTTTCGCAGCAAGGTGGCACCGGGTGATCAAGACTTGTTCGCTTATTTCCGGCGGCGTGAAATTGAACTCGTCGGTGACACGCGCAAATTCTATGCGCATTTGCTGGTGTTAAAGATGGTTTTGCAGCACGTCCGCGAGCCGCAGGTAGCACGATGAACGCATTCATTGAGGACGTGACCGGCCGCTATGTGCATTTCACGCATGAGGGCCGCGCGCATCGCGTGTATTTCGAAGAGGCGGGCAGCGGTATTCCGTTGGTCTGCCTGCATACCGCGGGCTCCGACACGCGGCAATTTCGCGGCTTGCTAAATGACGAGCGCATCACGTCGCGCTATCGGGTTATCGCGTTTGATCTTCCCTGGCATGGCAAGAGCTCACCGCCTGCCGGTTGGCAGGAAGAGGAATATCGATTGACGAGCGAAGCCTATGTCGGCTTGATAATGGGCTTTATCGCAGCCATTAAGCTCGATCGTCCGGTGGTGATGGGTTGTTCGATCGGCGGGCGCATCTGTCTGCATCTCGCGCTCGAGCATGCCAAACAATTTCGCGCGATTATCGGCCTGCAATCGGCAGCCAATACGCCGCGTTACTATGATCCGAGCTGGCTCGTGCATCCGGAGGTCAACGGCCAGATCGCAAGTGCTGCCACGGTGATGGGATTGATGTGTCCGGACAGCCCGCCCACTGAGCGCTGGGAAACGCTTTGGCACTACATGCAGGGTGGCCCAGGTGTGTTTCGCGGCGATCTGTTTTTCTATCAGATCGATGGCGATTATCGCGAGCGGGTCAAGGAAATCGACACCCGGAACACGCCGCTCTACATGCTGACCGGCGAATACGACTATTCTTGCAGTCCGGATGACACCAAGGAAACGGCCGCCAATATTCCGGGTGCGCAAGTGAAAATCATGCCATCGCTTGGGCATTTCCCGATGAGTGAAAATCCAAGCGCCTTCATCGGCAATTTGCTGCCGGTGTTGGAAGAGATTGCGGGACGGCCCTAAGGCGTTTCAGCGGGCAGCGCAACCGTGCGCTGATGCCTTGCCTGGCGTGTTGCAAGGGCCCCATCTGTACTGCCGATCGTCTTTTGCCGGCGTGGCGGGCTGTTCTGCATGAAAGACGGCGATCCGCGCGCACCAGAGGCCTCGTAGTCGCTCGATAAAGCGGCGGTTGCCGTCGCATTATCGATTGCGAGGTATTCGGTCATGCCGGCATAGACCAGTTCATACAACCGGTCGAGCGCGATGGCATGCGTTTGATGCGTTCGCTCATACAGCCAATCGGCAAATCGGAGAAATCGATCAAACGGCTGCGCGCCCAGCAAATGCGGCAACGCCTTGGCGAAGCGCCCGGAATTGCCGATCAAGTCCCAGTAACGGGCAAACCGCTGGAGGCGTTGCATGGTCGGGAAGTCGATTTGTGCATTCGCCAAAATGTTGTACGGCGGATGCGGACTGTATTGCATCGAATAGTCGCTCGTATGGCGTGCGATCGGTGTGCCGCGTAACCGTTTCAGGATGCCTACTTGAATCTCGTGCGGTGCTAACGCGACGAGTCGATCGAACCCGCGCCCAAACGTTTCGATCGTTTCGCCGGGTAGGCCCACGATCAGATCGGTGTGCAAATGCGCCCCAGTATTGGCACGCAGCCACCGTATGTTTTCAGCGGATCGATCGTTGTCTTGTCGCCGGCTGATTAGCGCTTGCACGGTCGGGTCCCAGGATTGAATGCCGATCTCGAATTGCATTTGTCCGGCCGGAAAGCGCGCGATGATGGCCTTGAGCGATTCGGGCAAGTGATCTGGGATCAGCTCGAAATGCAGAAATAGCCGCTCGTCCAGCCGTTCCAGAAAAAACGCCAGGATGCGTTCGCTCGTCTTGATGTTGAGATTGAACGTGCGATCGACGAACTTGAAATGCCGCGCGCCCCGCTCATGCAACGATTGCAAGGCGGCTAAGAAGCGATCGATCTCGAAGGGCCAGGCGGTCTTATCGAGCGATGAAAGGCAGAACTCGCATTTGAATGGGCAGCCACGTGACGCCTCGACATAGATGAGCCGCTGCTTGATGTCTTCATCGGTGTAGAAGGCATACGGCAATGCGATGTTGGCCAGTCGCGGCTGCTCGCCAGCGATGATTTTCTGCGCGGGTGATATGCCGCTTAGCAAGTCAGCGCAGAGCTTGGCAAAGCTCACATCGCCCCAGCCGGTAATCACATAGTCCGCCAGCTGCACGATCGGCTGTTCGCCATGTTCGTAACTGACTTCCGGGCCGCCCAGCACGATGCGAAGGTCTGGCCGGACCGCCTTCAGCAGCGCGATGACTTTGGTGGTCTCCTCGACATTCCAGATGTACACGCCAAACCCAACGATACGGGGCGAGCGGGCGAGAATTTGCTCGGCAATGTCGATCGGGCGCTGAGTGATGACGAATTCGGCGATTTGGGCGCGCGCTTGATGCGGGCCCAGATTGGCGAGCAGATAGCGCAATCCAAGCGAAGCGTGGATATAGCGGGCATTCAGGGTCGCAAGGAGAATATCTGGCATGAATCGAGGCATGTAACGAGTGGTGCAGTGTACTGAATTTGCAGTGCGCTGGACCGTAGGTTGTCATGGCTTCGCAAATTACGCGGGCGGATAGCAAAGACCGCCAAACCATGAATATAATCATGGGCTTCGACCGCGGCCGGGTTTGACGACGCGCAAGTGCGATCGGACCGGAGGCAATAGCGTGTGCGGGCAGGGTGGTTGATGTATCCAACAGGCGAAGTCGTTACGAATAATCTCGTCCCTAGGAGACCCCATGTTTTTTCTCGATAACAAATTGGAACGGCTGGCCGCTGAATTGCGAAGCGCCCAGAACATTCCAATGGACATTCGGCTGTGGAACGGCAAGACCTACACCTTGGGTGATCAGCCGAAGGTCACCATCAAGGTTCCGAAGGCCCGCTCGCTCAGTTACCTGATCGCCCCCGATCTCATGAAGCTTGGCGAAGCGTATGTCGAGGGGCATATCGAGGTGGAAGGGCGTCTGTCGGATATTTTCAGGGTCGGCGAACAGTTAGCGCGCAACGCCGCGGGCGGCAGCCGCGTCGCCGGCCTCAAGCGCATGGTCACCCATACCCGCTCGCGTGATCGCAAAGCCATCCAGTATCACTACGACGTATCGAACGAGTTCTACTCGCTGTTTCTCGACCCAAATATGGTCTATTCCTGCGCGTATTTCGGCGCCGATACCGATTCGCTCGCGCGCGCGCAGGAGCGCAAGATCGATCACATTCTCACCAAGCTGCAAGTGAAGCCGGGCGACCGTCTCCTTGATGTGGGTTGCGGCTGGGGTGCCTTGATCATCCGCGCGGCGAAGAAATTCGGTGCTACGGCGACCGGCATTACGCTCAGTGAAAACCAATACGCGTTGGCCAAGGAGCGGATCAAGGCTGCGGGGATCGAGGATCGCTGTGAAGTGCGCCTGCAGGATTATCGCGATGTGCCAGGTGATGGACTCTACGACAAGATCGCGAGCGTTGGCATGTTCGAACATGTCGGGCTGAAGAACCTACCCGCGTATTTTAAGAAGATGCAATCGTTGCTGGCCGATGGCGGACTCGCATTGAATCACGGCATCACCTCGGCCGATCCGGAAAGTGGCGTGGTCGGCTTGGGCGCCGGCGATTTCATCGATCGCTATGTGTTCCCGAATGGCGAGCTGCCGCATATTTCGCTGGTTACCAAGGAGATGTCGGCGGCCGGCTTCGAAGTGGCGGATGTCGAATCGCTGCGACGACACTATGCGCGCACCTGCGCGATCTGGGCCGACAGCCTGGAGCGCAACAAGGACCGCGCGATCGCGATCGCGGGCGACCGGCGCTACCGGATCTGGTCGTTGTATCTGATTGGTTGCGCGCATGCGTTTGCCAACAACTGGATCAACATCTATCAGGTCCTCGCGGGCAAAGATGGCGGCGTTGGCGCCAATCCCCTGCCGATGACGCGAGACTATATGTACGCGTCATCGTGAGTCAGTCCGGGCGTGCGCCGGTGGACAGGGCCGACGAACGCCTGGATGTGCTGCGCGAGAAGCTGCGCGCCTTTGTGAATGCGCGCGAGTGGGATCAATTCCACAACCCGAAGAACCTCGTCATGGCGCTCGCCGGCGAAGCGGCCGAACTCATGGAGCCATTTCAATGGCTCACGCATGAGGAGAGCGTGCGCCTTGCGCCGGACGTCAAGGCCGAGGTCGAACTCGAAATCGCGGACGTGTTGTTGCTGCTGCTCAGGCTTTGTGACAAGCTGGATGTCGATCCAATCGCGGTCGCCGAGCGAAAACTCATCTTGAACGAAGACAAATATCCAGTCGAGAAATCCCGCGGGCGCTCCGTCAAATACACCAAACTCTAGAACCTATCTCATGAATCCGCGGGAGCCGCGTTGCTGACAAAACGGGATGAATGCAAGGCGTCCGGGCGCAGGCAATGCTTATTGCCTTGCCAAGACCGGCAACACAGCAGGCGCCCGTTTTGGCTGCAACCCACAGGGAGCGGGGCCCTGGGCCTTCATGGC
>CAMDRJ010000312.1 GCA_945906755.1 Klebsiella pneumoniae
GGGCGCCGCCACCGTGGCTTCCTAGCCGGCTGGCGCTCCCGGTTGTTTCAGCGGATGTGATTTGGCGAACGCATCCAGCTTCATACATTCATCGAGAATCCTGACCGCAGTCGGGTAGGGCTTGGTATCGACGTTGAAGAACGCCGCACCGACGACTTGGCTCGCAACACAGATATCGGCGATTGTTACCGTGTCGCCCTGGCAGTAGCGACCGGTCGCGGGATTGCCGGCAAGATTGGCTTCCAACGCTGCCAACCCTTTCGCGGTCCAAGTCTGCAGCCACTTGTTGCGCGTGGGCTCATCGAGAGCGAGGTTCTTTTCCAGATAGGTGCGGATGCGCGGCACCACGAGCGGATGGGCGTCGGCAACGACGATCTGCGCCAAGCCACGCACGCGTGCGCGCGCACGAATATCTTTTGGCATGAGCGGCGGATTAGGATGCTTCTCATCCAGATACTCAAGGATCGCCATCGATTGAAAGATCGGTGGTCCGTCGCCATCGATGAGCGCCGGAATGACCGCTTGCGGATTGACCTTGCGATAGTCGTCCGAATGCTGGGCGCCGGTGAGCAGATTGATCGGCGCCTCTTCGAAGGCGATGCCTTTCAGATTGAGCGCGACGCGCACCCGATATGAGGCGAGTGAGCGCCAGAATCCGTATAGTTTCATTGTGACCTCCAGTGGGAATGGGCGGCAGTATAAACAAGCATTGCTGCGACGGGGCGCCGGGCGCTACCATCCTTTTCTCTCCCTAAGGTCTTCACCATGCCAAGAAACCAACCGAAGCGAATCGGCCTTGCCATCATCGGCGCCGGCCGCGTGGGTCTTTTCCGCGGCGATGTCGCAGCACGTCATCCACAGGTCGACTGGATCGGCATTGCCGAGACCAATCCCGCACGGGGCAAGTTGGTTGGTGACACGATTCGCGCGGATTTCGTTACCGCCGATTACCGCGAACTGCTCAAGCGCCCAGAGGTCAACGCGGTGATCGTGTCGACCGACGAACATCTGCATGTCGAACCGATTCTTGCAGCGGTCGAGCGTGGTCATTCGATTCTTATTGAAAAGCCACTGGCGACTGATCTCGCCCAATCGGCGCGTGTTTTGCAAGCCATCGAGGCTGCAAAGGTCGATGCGGTGGTCGGCTACACGCAGCGATTTCGTCGGCGTTGGCTGGCCGCCAAGGAAAAGGTGCGCACGAACGCATTAGGCGATGTCACGCTCGTCACGTCGCGCGCCTTCATGAATCGATTGGTGGCAATCGATAACTACCGGCGCACCAACAATCCGGCTGACATCTCGCCGATGGTGATCTCAGGCACCCATGCGCTCGACATCGTGATGTGGATGATGGAGGCGAAAAAACCTGTTGAGGTCTATGCGCGCTCGGTCGACAAGGTGCTGGGGCCAACCTGGAAAGGCATCGATGGCACGGCCGCCCTCATCACTTTTGAGGATGGTTCGATTTACAACGCGATCATGTCGTGGTCACTGCCGGTCGTTTGGCCGGGTGCGGTGTATAGCCTTGAAGTCGGCATCGTCGGCACCGAGGGTGTCATCACGATCGACGATACCCATCGCGACATCGTGCTCGCGGTGAACGCGCCGCAGTCGGAAGGTTACGCGCCCGACCAGACGCGCCTGGTCGATTTCATGGGCAGCTATCCGCCCGGTGACATGGCGTTTGGCGAGTTGCATGGGCCGATGCGCGAAGAAACGAACTCGTGGCTCATGCGCATCTCGATGGGATTGCCAACGCCTGCGGCGACCGCCGCCGAGGCGCATAATCGACTGATGCTGACCAAGGCGATCGATCTCTCGGCGCGATTGAAGCGGCCGATACCGTTGCCGATCGATGCCGAGGATTTGCTGCGCTAGGAAAGTGAATGAAGGGTGGCGCTCATCTTTCACCCTTCACCATTCACTTCTTATATTCCACTTCCAGCAATTCGACATCCCAGTCGGCAATGCTGCGCACGTGATGCTCGACACCGGCTTTTATATGGCGGCTTTCGCGTGACTTGTGGTCGATCACCATTTCCGGCCCATTGCGGGGCATATGGAGCAGCTTGCAGTCGGTGAGGTAGACCACGAAGTAATCGTGCTCGTGCTTGTGCCAGCCGGTTTCATCACCCGGTTTGAATTGAAAGTGTGAGACGGTCTTCGCATCGTCATCGACGATGACGGTGCGTTTGGCGAGCGACCCCACTTGCAGGTTATCCGCGTCTTGGAGTTGGTCACGTGTTGCTGAGTAATACTTTCCCATCGTTCTCTCCCTGGGCCTTGAAGGCCAATAGCACGGCGATAAATTATGCGGCGATGTTACGGTGTGTGTTCAAGGCACGACCACGACCTTGCCTTGTATCTTGCGATCCGACATGTCGATGAGCGCCTGCGGAACCTGATCGAGACGATACGTTGCGCTGACCAGTGGCTTCAGATGACCCGAGGCAATCCAGCGTACCAGCGTCGCGTTGTTGTTCGCATTGGCGGCGGACTCGCGCTGCGAAAAGTTCCCCCAAAACACGCCGACAATGGCAGCGCCTTTCAACAGCAATAGGTTGAGCGGAATTTTCGGAATTTCGCCCGCGGCGAAGCCGACCACAAGAAAACGCCCGCCCCAGGCAAGACTGCGAACGGCGGGCTCGGCGTATTTGTCGCCCACCGGATCGTAGACGACATCGACACCGTTGTTGCCGACGATCTTGCGCAGGGCTTCACGTAGATCTTCCTTCGCGTAATTGATGGTGTGCGTGGCGCCAAATCGTCTACAGGTGGCGAGTTTCTCGTCGCTTGATGCGGCGGCGATAACGCGCGCACCCATCAACGCACCCAGTTCGACCGCCGCCAAGCCGACGCCACCGGCCGCACCCAAGACGAGCATCGTTTCGCCTGGGCGAATTTGCGCGCGGTCTTTGAGGGCGTGATACGAAGTCCCATAAGTAAGGCCAAAGCAGGCGGCCACCTTCATGTCGAAGCCTGCCGGCAACTTGATTGCTCTAGCGGCCTCGACGATGATCTCTTCAGCGAATGCGCCGTAGGTCATGACCGATGCGACCGCATCGCCGACGCTGAACCCGGTGACACCGGCACCGACGGCTTTGACGATGCCCGAGGCTTCCGCGCCAGGTGAAAACGGCATCTCGGGCTTGTGCTGATATTTGCCTTGAATGATCAGCACGTCAGGGAAGTTCACGCCCGCGGCCTGCATCGTGACAACAAGCTGTCCGGGGCCGGGCTGTGGCGACGAGACATTCTCTACGACGAGCGAAGACGGCGGCCCAGGCTGCTTGCACAACACGGCTTTCATGCGTTCTCCATGGATCTGACGGATCGATCAATCTGTAAGCATAACCGCGTTCGTCGATCCCAATTGCACCGATTCGGCACCGGTTCGCGAGCGCCGGCCTGTTTGCCCGAGGCGATGCGAAGCGCTACCATCGCCGCGCATCGTCCTCTCGCTCGCCCACCACAACTCGTTCAACGATCATGCCAACCAATCGCCGTATCGTTCTTGCCAGTCGCCCGCAGGGCTTGCCCTCGGCACAAAATTTTCGCATCGAGGAGGTACCCATTCCCAACGCACCGGACGGTGGATTCGTGGTGCGCAATCACTGGTTGTCGCTTGATCCGTACATGCGCGGACGCATGGACGCTGCGAAGTCCTACGCTAAGTCGGTCGATATTGGCGAGGTCATGGAAGGCGGCACGGTGGGCGAAGTCATCGCATCGCGTCACGATAAATTCAAAGTCGGTGAGTTCGTGACCGGCCGCTTTGGATGGCAGCAATACACCGCCTCCGATGGGACGGGCGCCGCCAAGGTCGATGCATCGGCCGCACCGCTTTCTGCCTATCTTGGCGTGCTTGGTATGCCCGGTGTCACCGCATGGATCGGGTTGCTCGACATCGGCCAGCCCAAGGCGGGTGAAACAGTCGTGGTGTCGGCGGCCTCCGGCGCGGTGGGCGGGGTCGTCGGTCAAATCGCGAAGATCCACGGCGCGCGTGCGGTGGGCATTGCCGGTGGTAGATCAAAATGCGATTACGTCGTGAATGAGCTTGGTTTCGACGCTTGTATCGACTACAAGGCGGGGGATTTGTACGAAGCGCTCAAGGCCGCTTGTCCGAAGGGCATCGATGTTTATTTTGAAAACGTCGGCGGCATCATCATGGATACGGTGCTGGCGCTCATGAATCCGTTCTCGCGCATGCCGGTTTGCGGCTTGGTGTCCCAGTACAACGCTGCGACCGCAGACGATCTCCATGGGCTCAAGAATATCCGCTCCGTGCTTACGAATCGGATCAGGATGCAGGGGTTTATCGTGAGCGACCGCATGGAATTGTGGCGTCCGGCACGCGCGGATCTCACCAAATGGCTCGCCGACGGAAAGCTCAGGTATCGTGAGTCGGTCGTGGCAGGACTCGACGCGGCACCCGAAGCATTGATCGGCCTGTTGCAAGGACGGAACTTCGGCAAGCAGCTCGTCAAGCTCATCTAAGGCCGCCACGACCCGAACCAGCCATCCGTTTGTATTTCGCTCGGGGAGTTTCATGTCCACCACGACCATCGTCATCCTCGTTTTAATCGCCGTCTTCGTCGTTTGGGCGA
>CAMDRJ010000313.1 GCA_945906755.1 Klebsiella pneumoniae
TATGGACGGCTCGCATCCAATATGCCTGCGGCATTCCGCACTTCGCCAAGCGGAATATTCAACGCTTCGGGCAGGCGATCGATTTGCGACTCGGAAGGATATCGAACATCGATCCATTGCCCGCCGCGTGCCACGATCGTCTCGGCCTCAGCAAACGCGATTTCACGCAGCAACGGCAATCGCAGCATTTCATCAAAATGCTCCTTGGCGAGGCGAAGCAGCGAACCATCGGCTTGCATCGTTACCGTCGCATTGCGCAGCGCATTAGCGAGCAATGCCTCCTCACCAAAGGCATCCCCTGCCTTGAGCTGCGCAATCTTCATCACTACGCCACCGACATTGCGCGCCACCTCGGCACGTCCGCTCTCAATGACGTAATAGAAATCGCCCGGCTCGCCCTCTCGCACGACGGCCATGCCACGTTTGACCGGTAACCATGTTGCATTGGACCGTGATTTGCGGAAGTTGCCCGCGAAGCGAGGGAGAGTTTCGCTAGATGGGCCGTGACCTTCTCCAATATGGTGAGACCCGCCCTGCGGTCAGCCGATCCGCCGATCTACCGCGTTGCACCGCTCAACGTGACCATAAACTGCAGCAGGTGACGTTTTTTGGCGTGGCGGTTTTCCGACCATCCGATGCCACTGATAACTGCGTCACGGCGGCTCCGTCCGGTGATTCTTGGATCGATTAAATCTTTATGCAAATCAACGCGTTGAACGATCCATCGCCACCGTCGGCAAACATGGCACAGCGCTTGCATTACACCCTCCGTCTGAAGAAACATCGGACACCAGGTGTTCACCAACCAGAGGGGTAACAAGCAATGAAACGTTCAATCCAGAAGGGCTTTACTTTGATCGAACTGATGATCGTGGTCGCGATCATCGGCATCTTGGCCGCGATTGCGATTCCGCAATACGGCGACTACACGTCGCGTACCCGCGCTTCCGCGTCGATCACGGAGCTGAACAGCACGAAATCGGCGATTTCGGAGTGTGTGTCTGCTGAAGGCGCCTTTACTAACTGCCTTACCGCCGGAACCAACGGCATTCCGAGCTGGACGGCAACGACTAACTTTTCGACCCAACCCTCGATTGGTGCCCTTGGTGTAATCACCGCGACCTCGACGGCAACGGTTTCGTCTGGTGGTGCAGGCATGGGGATGACGTTGACGCCGACCTTCACTGCGGGCGCCGCGAACATTAGCTGGGTCACTACCGGCACGATTTGCAATGCGACCCGTGGCTTGAAGCCTGGTTCGGGTGGTTGCTGATTAAACCCGAGGGCAGTTCTGCTGCCTTAGGTTAGTAGGAGTCTGGCGCCCCGGAATGTCCGGGGCGCTTTTCATTTGTGCGCCTCGCGGCGCGTCCGTTAAGACTTGATGGGGCGTACGAACGGCCCTGATTTGCCGCCCAACTTCTCAAGCAGTTTGATTTCCGTAATGGTCATGGCGCGATCTACAGCCTTCACCATGTCGTAGATAGTCAAGAGACCAACCGAAACCGCGGTGAGCGCCTCCATTTCGACGCCTGTGCGTCCACGCGTTTCGACCGTGACGGTTAACATTACTGTACTGTCGATATCGTTTATCGCAAATTCCGCGCTCACATGCGTCAGCGCCAATGGATGCGCCAGGGGGATCAAATCCGCCGTCCGCTTAGCCGCCTGAATCGCAGCGATACGCGCGATCCCCAGCACATCGCCTTTCTTAGCAGTGCCCAAGCGCACCAGTGCGAGCGTCGCGGGCAGCATCTTGATGTGACCGCTCGCCCGTGCCACGCGATGTGTTTCGTCTTTGGCGCCCACGTCCACCATATGGGCGTCGCCCTGCGTATTGAAGTGTGTCAGCGTGCCAGTCATAGGGGTTCTATAAGAGTTCAGCATGGAGGCGCCCACGCGCCAAGCGCGAACAATTATGCCCGAACGGACGCGGGTATCATGCGACTGTAATGAAACGACTCCTCTCATTCCTGCTGGCCCTGGCAGTCGCCACCAGCGGGTCCGCGCAAAACCTCCCCGATCTTGGTGAATCGGCCCAAGCCGGCTTTTCCGCCCAGAACGAGCGGAAGCTTGGCGAGTTGATCATGCGTGAACTCCGCCGTGACCCGGCCTTCCTTGATGACCCGGAGACCCAGGCCTATGTGGAATCGGTTGGCTACAAGCTGGTTGCGGCGGCTGGCGAAACGCGGCAAGCCTTTGATTTTTTCCTGATTCGTGACGCGTCGATCAACGCGTTCGCGATGCCGGGTGGGTTCATCGGCGTGCATACCGGGCTTGTCCTGTCGTCGCAAACCGAAGCCGAGATGGCTTCTGTGCTCGGGCATGAGGTCGCGCATGTGACCCAACGCCATATCGCGCGACAGCTCGACAAACAATCGCAAATGCAGATGGCGGCGATTGCCGGTTTGATTATCGCGTTGCTTGCTGCACGGTCGAATCCGGATGTCAGCACCGCCGCGATCGCCACGACCCAGGCGGGTGCGATTCAGTCGGCACTCAACTATTCGCGCGATCTGGAGCGTGAAGCGGACCGGCTCGGCTTTCAGTACCTCGATGCCGCTGGTTATGATGTCGGCGGGATGGTTAATTTTTTCGAGCGCTTGCAACGCGCCACGCGTCTGCAGGAATACAACGCGCCGGCTTATCTGCGCACGCATCCGCTAACGACCGAACGTATCGCGGACATGCAGAATCGCGCTGCCGGCGCCCGCTACCGGCAGCAGGCCGATAGTCTGGAGTTTCATCTGGTGCGGGCAAAGCTGCGGGCGCATCAGGGCAATCCACGCGAAGCGATGGTAGCGTTTGAAAGTCAGCTGAAAGAAAAGCGCTTCGTGGTGGAAGGGGCGGCGCGCTACGGATTGGCGTACAGCCTCTATCGGGCGAGCGAATGGGCGCGCGCCGAGAGCGAGCTTGCGGCCGCGCGCAAGCTCGACGTAAAGCATGCGATGGTCGAAACGCTCGACGCTGCGATCAGACTTGCAAGAGGCAATGCTGACGGTGCGATCGAATTACTCGCGCGCGCGATGCAGGAATCGGGCGGTCGCTATCCGGTTGCCTACAGTTATATCGATGCTTTGCAGGCGGCCGGCCGGCACGGCGAAGCATTGTCGGTCGTGGAAGACGTCATCAAGCAAAGACCACGCGATGCCCGGTCTCACGCGCTGCAGGCCAAGTCGTACGCCGCGATCGGGCGTCGCGCGCTGCAACATCGTTCGCAGTCGGAAGTCTATTACCTGCAAGGGGCGCTGCCGGCGGCAATCGAGCAGTTGCAGCTTGCCCAGTCGGCGGGAGACGGCGATTTCTATCTCTTGTCGGCCGTGGATTCTCGTCTGCGCGCATTGAAAGCGGAGTACACGGAGGAACGCAAGCAGCAACGGAGAAACTAAGAATCGGCTGAAAATTGAGGGGTCACCCCCTCATACCTCGCTAAGCCAGGGCCGATAGCATCTATTTTGCAGGCGGCCTCAAAGTTTCGATACGCAAGAAGGCTCGCAATAAATACCACGGCGCGACGACCTTACCGCTCACCTGTCCCGACCGACCGTAGCTGCATCAGTTGAAAGCGCAGGGTTCGCAGATACTCAGCGGGTAAAGAGTCGATCGCGTTATTTCGCTCATGCGGATCTTTAACGAGATTGAAGGCGTACTGCTGCTGGGTCTTCATGTTGATCCAGAACTTCCAAAGTTGCTGGGGATCTCCCCCCAGGATCATGTGGATTCGATAGCCGTGTTGCTTCAGTACCTGCTGCAAGGTGAACGGTCGATTCGATAGTTGATGTACAAACTTCGAGCTGGTAAGGCTCAATAGCCCACACCTGGATTGGGCGCACGAAGACCGCATTCCGCTAACTTGACGCGTCATGCCGCTCTTCTGTAATGCTCGTAAGTTCGGCGTGGTATCACGCTCGTACCCGTAGATGCCCAAATGGTCGGGCCGCAATGCATCGACGACGATGATCACCAGATTCTTTCGATCAGACTTCGGGTTGATCTGGTATGCGCTTCGCTCCATATCTTCAATTCGATCAATTTTTTCAACCCTAGACTTTTCAATTGCGAGTTTTTCAGCATTGGCTTCTTGATTCAATCGGGTTTGAATCAAATTGGCGGCGAGGGTAGGAAAAAATGTTAGGGCAACGGGTTCCGATGCCTCGACGGCCGGTGCTCTGTAAAACAGATCGATTTCATGCGCGCACGCGACGGTTCCCAATAAAAGAACGAGCGCAAATCTAGACGACTTCGCCATAGCGGTTGCCGGAATCGTCCAATCAAATCTTTTAAGGTATTCGCGTACCGCCGCGAAAATCGCGATGCACCCGAGGATAAGCCCGAATGCGGCGAAAGATAGGGAGATTCCAAGCGTATCGGCGAGATGGTCGAGTTGCGTCGCATAGCTGGAAATCAGGTCTAGCGATATTACTTTTCCCCATGATCCAAGTCCGACTAGGATGTCCCGTTCGTAGTTGAAGGTTGAGTTGGTGGTTGAAACAGTCGAGGGCCCAGAATGTGGGTTCTCAAGTCCTCAACCTGAACCGAAGAAAGCTCAACCACCATGAAGAATTCTACTCGTAAGGGATGTTCCCCGAAGGCGAAA
>CAMDRJ010000314.1 GCA_945906755.1 Klebsiella pneumoniae
TCTTGTCGGCAATGATCGAGGGCACATAGCGCGGCTCGCCCGCGATCACCGCTTGCAGCATCGCCAAGCCCGACAAGGCCTGCACCACATCGTCATAGGCGGGTCGCCCGGCATACAGCCCCGCATCGGAAAATCCTTTGACGTGACAATAGATGAGCCGTGGATTGATCGCCGCGAGCGCCTCATACCTAAGCCCAATTTTGCTCGCGGACGCCGCACGGATCGAATGCAGCAGCACATCGCAATCGCGCGCCAAGGCAGTGAGCGACGCTCGATCATCCGCGCGCTTCAAATCGAGCACGACACTTCGCTTATTGCGATTATTGGCGAGAAAGAGCGCGCCCACTCCTTCTGAGCGACGCGCCCCGATCGAGCGCGTGATATCACCCTCTGGCGCCTCGATCTCGATGACGTCCGCGCCCATGTCGCCAAGATACTGCGCGGCCATTGGCCCAAGAATCACCGAGGTGAGATCGAGCACCCTGATTCCGTCAAGTGGCCCGGCAGCGCTCATGATCGCTTCACCGCCTCATTGGCCGGCTTCGTACGCTTGCCGAACAGATCGCGACCGATGATCTGCTTCATCACCTCGATGCTGCCACCGCCGATCCGGGTCATGCGCGCATCGGCGAACGCGCGCGCGATCGGGAATTCCCACATGTATCCCCAGCCACCAAAGAGCTGGAGGCATTGATCCATCACCTTGCCTTGCAATTCAGTGGTGAGCATCTTGACGATCGCCGCGTCCACCGCTTCGAGTGCTTGGCGGATATGCAGCTCTACGCACCGATCGACGAACACCCGCGCAGACAAAATTTCCGCGCGCAACTCGGCAAGCTTGAATTGCGTGTTCTGGAAATCGGCGAGCGCTTGTCCAAACATCTTGCGGTCACGCACATACTCGACGGTCCATTCAAGCGCAGCTTCGCACGACGCCACCGCGCGGATCGCCTGCACCAGCCGCTCCTGGGAAAGCTGCGACATCAGATGGTGAAAGCCGCGCCCTTCTTCGCCTAATAGATTGCTCACCGGCACCCGCAGGTCGGCAAAGAAAAGCTCCGCGGTGTCTTGCGCCTTGCAGCCGATTTTCTGCAAACGCCGACCGCGCTGAAAACCCGGTCGGTCGGTCTCGACCAGAATCAGACTGACCCCTTTTCCGCCCGCCGCAGGATCGGTCTTGCAGGCAAGCACCAGCAGATCGGCGGTGTGCCCGTTCGTAATGAATACCTTCTGGCCATTGATCACATAGTCATCGCCATCGCGGATCGCGGTGGTGCGCATGCCCTGGAGATCGCTGCCACCGGACGGTTCGGTCATGCCCACCGCCGCGACGACTTCGCCGGTCGCCATTTTCGGCAGCCAACGTAGCTTCTGCTCCTCCGAGCCGAACTCGACGAGGTATGGCGCGATGATGTCGGACTGCAAATAAAACGTTGGACCGGTCGCACCCACTCTCGCCATTTCTTCGATCATGATGGTGCTGTAAAGGAAATCGTCGCCCATGCCGCCATAGGCTTCCGGCACAGCGCAACACAAGAGGCCAGCCGCGCCCGCCTTATGCCAAAGCTCCCGCGGCACGACACCCGCTTGCTCCCATTGGCCGTGATGCGGCACCACCTCGCGTGCGATGAAGCGGCGCACGGTCTCGCGAAACGCCTCATGTTCGGGCGCAAAAAGGGTTCTTGGAATCACACCGGTCTCCTGCAAAATTCATGCGGGCGCTTAACTTGGCGACCCTCTTCGCGCGGAGCATACCCGGATGTCGCCAACGCAGCGACGCGCATATCGCAGGACTGATGAATCACGCGAGCAGGTAGCGAATGCGCGACCTATGCAGTTGAAGTAAGCAGGTCAGTACTCGTTTCGGGCGATAAGCAGCCACGAATCGGAACTGTTACCGTGTCGATAGGGAAATAGGATGTGTTCTTCGCATAAACTCGCCGTTGCGAATAACAAACAAGCGTGATCAGTGGAGCAAAAATCACTCGGCGGATACACGATTCTCGGCGAACTTGGCCGGGGAACCGCAGGCACGGTGTACCGGGCCACGAATCAAGATGGCGATCGCGAGGTTGCGATCCGCACGTTGCCGCCGACGCTGCCACGCGACCTGCGCGAGCGCTTTCTTAGCGAAGCCCGTGCCGCACGGCGCCTGAAACACGCCAATATCGTCGCAATTCTCGATGTCGGACAATATCTCGACACGGCCTATATTGCGATGGAGTTGGTAGAAGGACATGCGCTCCAACAAGTCATGCGCGCATCGGTACGCATCACGCTCAATCGAGCCAGCGAACTCGCCATGCAGATTGCCGATGGCCTTGAATACGCGCATCGCCTTGGCATCACGCACGGCAACCTGAAGCCGGCCAATGTGTTGGTCGAAGGCGGTGGTCGCGCCAAGCTGACCGATTTTGGCGTTGCGCCACTCGCGCTACCAGTCGGCAAACCAATACCGACGCGGCCGTTCCAGTCCCCCGAGCAGGCGCACGGCCACCCCTTGGATGCGCGGAGCGACGTGTTTTCACTTGGCGTCATGCTCTATGCGATGCTGGTCCGCAAGGCCCCGTTTCATCGCGGCCTTGGCGAACCGCATCGACCGCTACACGAAGTCGATCCAAATATTCCCGCGGCGCTCGATCGGATTATCAACAAAGCGCTCGCGATAAAGCCGGATGACCGTTACCTGCAGGCGATAGAAATGGCGATCGACCTGCGAAAGTATCTTGCGCAAGCGAAAGCAGCGCCGGCACCAACATCTGCCGCTACCATCGACATCATTGGCGATCTCGATGAATTCTCGAAGAAATTCGATGAAGAAGCCAAGGAACTGGCGCGTAATGCAGACGGGGAGGCGCGTAAGAAAGAAGAGGAGCTCCGTCTAGCCGAAGCCGCAGCACAAGCCGCCGCAGCTGTAGAAGCCGCCACTGCAGCGCAAGCTGCCGCTGCGGCAAAATCTGCGCCTCCGACACCGGCCGCCGCTTCGACAAAACCCGCCGCTTCGACACAAGCTGCCGCTTCGACACAAGCTGCCGCTTCGACACAAGCTGCCCCTTCGACAAAAACCGCCGCTTCGACGCAGGCCTCCGATGCGCCACAGGTTCCCGCTGCGGCAAAGCGCAAAGGTGAGGAAGAAACCGCCGGTGCTGTTGCCCCGCCACCTCGCAAGACCAGCGCCTTGGATTTGGTACGGAGCGTGCCCGTTGCCGCACCCATTGAAGAATCACCGGCAACGCGCAGCAAGAAAACGGTGGCTCTAAACCAAGCCATGCGAGCTTGGGAAAAATATTTCGCCGAATTCATGCATGAGGTCGATACACGCCATCCGCCGGTCAAAGCGCCCTATCCACTGCGCTTTTTTGGCACGCTGGCACCGGTGACCCTCGCCGAGGGCGGATTTGATCCGCAGCCCTGCAAGATCGATGGCAATGAGTATCTGAAAAGCATCGCCCTGCGCTATCGGGTAAATCCGACCACACCGCCCAAGCTCATGCTGTTTCGCGATGACATTGGCCCCTGCGAGAGCTACTTAAAAGGGCTGCACGCCACCTTTGAAGCGGGCGTCACGGTCAAAAATGATTTCGGCCAAGTTGTGAAATCCGAATTCATCGTGACCGGTGGCCCGATCTGCGAAATTCAGATCGAGGCCGACTACGAAAAATTCTTGGTGGGCATCAATCTCGTCAACGTGCGTGAACCGGGGCAGTTTCACTGTCGCATGCCGATCGCGAAGTTTGCCGAGGCTGCCGACGACCTCGCGAGCTACCTCCTTGGCGCTAACGACAAGTTCGCCATACACTTCCTTCCCGAGTTGGATGAGGCCGTTCAAGCCCCCACTTGAACGCAAGTGGGTTAGGGCCCACCGATTCATGCCTCTGCCGCACGTAAGGAAGCCCTGATGCAAATCGTCGATGCACAAATTCATCTTTGGGGTAGCGGCTTACCCAGCAACCTGTCGCATCGGCAGGTCACGTCGTTTACCGCCGCCGAAGCGATCCGATTGATGGACGACGGCGGCGTGGATGCGGCGGTGATTCATCCGCCGAGCTGGGATCCCGACTCCGATCGACTGGCGCTTGCCGCGGTACGCGATTACCCGGGACGATTCGCAATCATGGGCTCATTCCCCCTGGACCAGCCGGCATCGCGTTCGCTCGTCGCCAACTGGACAAATCAGCCCGGCATGCTGGGTCTGCGCTACACGTTTCTCGGCGAACCGGAACGCACCTGGATGCGAAGTGGCACGCTCGATTGGCTCTGGGCGGCGGCCGAGCGCGCGGATGTGCCGATTGCGATGATGACGACCGATACCTTGCGGGAAGTCGGGCTCATCGCGGCAAGGCATCCGGGGTTGCGCCTGACAATCGATCATCTTGGCGGTCGGGGTGGCCTCACCACGCTGAAAGACCAGGCGGCGATGACCCATATGCCCGAACTTCTCGCATTGGCCAAATATCCTAACGTCGCCGTCAAAGCCACCGGCGCGCCGGGCTACTCAGCGGAGCAGTATCCGTTCCCGATTATGCAGACTTATTTGCGGCAGATCTACGACGCGTTCG
>CAMDRJ010000315.1 GCA_945906755.1 Klebsiella pneumoniae
CAGACGCGAGCTATTGGAGGAAATCATTGCCGGTATGGCGATGGATCTCGATCAGCATCGCTATGCAAATTTCGAGCAGTTGCAACTCTACTGCCACCGCGTCGCCGGCGTGGTTGGCGCGCTGGCGGCCCGAATCTTCGGCTATACCAATCCACGCACGCTTGAATACGCCGATCGGCTGGGCCTCTCGCTGCAATTGACGAACATCATTCGTGATATCGGTGAAGACGCCCGCCGCAATCGTATCTACCTGCCAATCGATGAGTTGGCGCGATTCAATGTGACGGCCGCCGATATTCTGCATTGCCGGCCCTCAGAAAATTTCCGTCGCTTGATGGCGTTTCAGATTGAACGTGCGCAAGCAAGCTATGCAGAGGCCCTGGCGCTCTTGCCTGATGAAGACCGGCGCGCCCAGCGAACTGGTTTGGTCATGGCCGCCATCTATCGCACCTTGCTCGGTGAGATCGGCCGTGCACCGGAATTGACCTTGACCCAGCGCACCGCCCTGCCGCCGATTCGCAAGCTATGGATCGCCTGGAAAACCTGGATCGCTGCCTGAGCGTTATCGCATTCAAAGAAGAGCTTGCCAAACCGATTCCAAGTATGCCGCCGGACTACCACTACTACGCACAGCCTTCGTCACCTTCTGGCACCCAGATTGCCATCATTGGCGGCGGCTATGCAGGCCTCTCTGCCGGGGTGATGCTCGCCGAAGCGGGATTTGCGGTGACCGTTTTTGAGGCGTCACGCGCGCTCGGTGGCCGCGCGCGACGCGTCGAGGTGGATGGGCGCATCATCGATAACGGCCAGCATATTCTCTCCGGATCGTATGCAGCCTTGCTCGAACTCATGGCCAAGGTTGGCGTGGCGCCTGATGAGGCCCTGCTGCGCTTGCCACTGCATGTCCGGGTCATGCCGGGTTTTTCGTTCGAGAAATCATCCGGTGGTCCGCCTTGGGATCTCCTGTTCGGTCTGTTCAAGGCGAACGGCCTGGGATTTCTCGAAACCGTCGCGATCATTCGATTCATGGCGGCGATGAAACGCTGCGACTTCAAGCTCGCGGCAGACCGCAAGGTCGCCGACCTTCTCGATCAATATCAGCAGTCGGCGCGCGCCAGACGCTATCTTTGGGATCCGTTGTGTGTGGCAGCGCTCAACACCCCGGTGGAAGCGGCCTCCGCGCAAGTGTTCCTCAATGTAATCCGCGACGGCATCATGGGTGCACGACAAGCAAGCGACATGTTGTTCCCGCGCGTTGATCTCTCCCGCATGTTTCCCGATGCGGCCGCCAAATTTATTACTGACCGCGGGGGCCTGGTGCGCACGGCTACTGCGGTGAGGCGAGTGTATTGGGCGGGCGAAGGTTGGTTTCTCGATGCGATCCCCAAGCCTTATGCGGCGGTCATCATTGCCACCGCGCCCCAGCATGCGGTCGCACTGCTCGATGAAGTGGAAGACGTCGAGGCCACCCGCGCACGACTGGCCGGTATGACCTACCTGCCGATCAGCACGATCTACCTGCAATATCCTGCCGATTTCAAGCTCGCTCTGCCGATGATCGGAATGACCGATGGCCCGGGCCAATGGGCATTCGACCGCGGTCAGTTGGGTGGCGCCGCCGGGCTCATCGCGGTGGTCATCAGCGCCGCCACCAGCGTGGAGAAAATGCAAAACCACGAACTGGTGGGCGTCATCCTGGATCAAATGCGCCGCGAACTGGGGGCGCCCGCAACGGCAAAATGGCAGCAAGTGATCACCGAGCGTCGTGCCACCATCGCATGCCGCCCCAATCTGTTTCGCCCAACCAATCAGACCGAAGCCGCCGGCTTACTCCTTGCGGGTGATTACACCGATGTCGATTATCCGTGCACGCTGGAAACCGCGGTGCGCAGCGGTATTGCCGCCGCCAAACAGATCATCATTCCAGCGAGCGCATCAACTCCACAGCCTCACTGACGCGTTCGACCAGCAATATTTCGAGTCCGGGGATCGGTACACGGGGCGCGTTGGTCCGCGGAATCAACGCACGCTCGAAGCCTAATTTCGCAGCCTCGCGCAGGCGCTCTTGTCCACGCGGCGCCGGTCGGATTTCTCCTGCCAGGCCGACTTCGCCAAACATCACAGTCTTACGCGGCAAGGGCCGATCGCGAAACGACGACACGATCGCGAGCAGCACCGCAAGGTCCGCTCCCGGCTCGCCGATCCGCACCCCGCCCACCGCATTGACGAACACATCCTGATCGCCACAGGCAAGGCCGGCGTGCCGATGCAGCACCGCAAGTAACATCGCCAGACGATTCTGATCCAGCCCAACCGATAATCGACGCGGATTGGAACCCATCGCCGGATCGACCAGCGCCTGGATTTCAACCAGGAGCGGTCGCGTGCCTTCATTGGCCACCAGTACGCACGATCCCGACACGCCATCGCGATGCTCGGCAAGAAAGAGCGCCGAGGGGTTTGACACGCTGCGCAGGCCGCGTTCGGTCATCGCGAACACCCCCAATTCATTGACCGGTCCGAAGCGATTCTTGATGGCGCGAATCACTCGAAAGCTGGAGGAGGTATCGCCTTCGAAATAGAGCACGGTATCGACCAGATGTTCAAGGACACGTGGCCCGGCGAGCGACCCTTCCTTGGTCACATGCCCAACCAGAATGATCGTCAGATTGCGATGCTTGGCCAGACGCGCCAACTGCGCCGCGCATTCACGCACTTGTGCGACCGATCCGGGCGCGGAAGTGAGCGCCTCTGAGTAGACCGTCTGAATCGAATCGATCACCACGAGTTCGGGTTCTTCGGCATCGAGTACCGCACTGATGCGTTCGAGTTGAATCTCCGCGAGAACCCGCATATGTGCGGCGCCCAATGAAAGGCGCTGCGCACGAAGCGCGATCTGCTCGGCCGACTCCTCACCGCTCACATACAGCACCTTACGCGATTCACCGGAGGCGGCCAGCGATTGCAGCAACAGCGTCGATTTGCCGATACCGGGGTCACCACCAATAAGAATCACCTGCCCGGCGACGATGCCGCCCCCCAACACCCGATCGAATTCCTCGACGCCAGAGCTGATTCGATCCGGCGCACTCGCCGACAAATCCGACAGCGATACGACGGCACTTTTCTTGGCGACGCTCGCGAAACGATGCTGTGTGGATCGCTCGACGAGCGCTTCGCTGAGCGAATTCCATGCGGTGCAATGCGGACATTGTCCCTGCCATTTTGGGGACTCGCCGCCGCATTCGGCACAGACGTAGACGGCCTTCGCTTTGGACTTGTTCATGCGCGTTCGATGATCGGCACGCGCGGCGCTAATGCGCAAAGGAGTTCGTAACCGATGGTACCGGCTGCCACCGCCACCTCGTCGGCCGACAGGCCTTCGCCCCAGAGTGTGACTGGCGTGCCAACCCTCGCATTGGGTAGCGTAGTGATATCGGCGATCATCATGTCCATCGAAACCCGACCCACGGTCTGCGTGCGATGCCCATCGACCAATACCGGTGTGCCAGAAGGCGCATGACGCGGATAACCGTCTGCATAGCCGCACGCAATGATGCCGATGCGCATCGGGCGATCAGCGATAAAGCCACGCCCATAGCCAACCGAATCACCAGGTGACAGCTGTTGTGTGGCGATGAGTTCGCTCGCGAGCGTCATCACAGGCAACAGTCCAAGCGCAGTGGCCGATTGATCGGCAAACGGTGTACATCCATAGAGCATGATGCCGGGGCGCACCCAATCCAAACCGCACGCCGGAAACCGCAGAATCGCCGCCGAATTGGCGACCGAGCGCTCGCCCGGCAATCCCGCCGTGGCCGCATTGAACACGCCAAGCTGGGCATCGATCCCGGACGCGCCATCGGCATCGGCAAAATGCGTCATCAGGCTAATTGAGCGAATGCCAGGGAGCGCTTGCAATCCGCGGAATGCCTCTTGAAAACGGCCCGGCGAAAAACCTAGCCGATTCATGCCGCTATTCATTTTCAGATACACCGCAAGCGGCTTATTCAGTGTGGCCGCCTGCAACATCGCGAGCTGCTCCGCGCTATGTACGACAAGCTGGATATCGTGTTGACTTGCCACAGCGATGTCCGCGGGTCGAAACACCCCTTCCAGCAACAAGATCGGATGCCGTGGATGCATCGAACGCAGTGCCCTCGCCTCACTGAGATCGAGCACCGCAAATCCATCTGCTTTCGACAGCGCGCCACTGGAACGGATGAGGCCATGACCGTAGGCGTTGGCCTTCAAGACGGCCCAGATGCGCGATGTGCCCGCATGGCGTTTGGCCACGCCAAGATTGTGCGCAAGCGCGGACAAATGGATGGTGGCGGTGATCGGACGTGGCATGAAAGCTCAGATGTTCAAACGAGCACGGGAAACGGTGATTCGGACAGACGCGCTTTCGTAAAGGTCGCAAACGTTTCAACCAGCTTGGAGCGAAACCGCTCCTTCGCGTGAACCAGTGACAACATCCGCATCAGCCGAGGATTAAGCGGCAGCGCGCAAAGCGTGCCAAGCTGC
>CAMDRJ010000316.1 GCA_945906755.1 Klebsiella pneumoniae
TGGTTGCATGCGATCTGCGTGGGCATGGCAAAACACCCGGAACACCTGAGACCTGCTCGATTGATACATTCGGTGCCGATGTCGCCGCGTTGGTGGAAGAACTCGGTTTAAATGATGTCGTGCTGGTGGGCCATAGCCTTGGTTGCCGCGTTGTGCTGCAAGCCGCTCAAGTCATTCCCAACCGGGTGAGCGGCATTGTGCTGGTCGATGGGAGCAGGCTCGGTACCGGCGACCCGGAAGCCTTGGAGCGTTCGATGCGAGCAAAGGTCGAAGCGGTCGGCTTTCCCACGTTCGCTGCCGGTATGTTCGAGCAGATGTTCGTGCCGGGCGCCACGCCCGCGGCAATCAAGACGCATATCCTCGATCGTGCCGCCAAGATGCCCGCCGCAATCGGCGCCGCATTGTTTCCGCGAACACCCGCCTGGGATGCCAAGAATCTGGATCGCGTGCTCGCGACCACCAAGCAGCCGTTGCTTGCCCTGCAAAGCACCACGACGAATGCGGAAGGAAAGCGCGTACGCATGGCGCCCGGACTGCCAGCGCCGCTACTCGATGCATTGCGTGCCGCAACACCGCATGCGCAGATCGAGACAATTTCCACGGTGGGACATTTCACGCAGATCGATGCGCCCGCGTGGGTGAACGAGAAGATCGCGGCGTTTATCGCGAAGGCAGTCAAGTAGGCGCGCCAACGCCCCTCTCCCCAGCCCTCCCTTGCAGGGCGCGCAGCCCGTTGCAGCGGGCTGCCGTTCGACGAGCGGGATGCATGCTTCCCGAAACCCTCGTCTCACCCCGCGATGGGGCGAGGGTGAGGTCAGTCCTAATCTGCAGTCACAGATTAGGACAAAATGAAATACCTAGTTCAGCGCTTCGAATTTCCAGTACTTGCAAAAACGCATCAGCGGTTCGTCGGTCATGCCCATCACCACGGCGTCGTCCTTCGCGCGATGCTCGATACGCTTCCAGATCGGAATTGCGAACGTATCGCCAAAGCTCCATTCGATCGGCTCGCCATCAACCAACGTCGTCCCGCTGCCTTGCATGACCAGGAAGATCTGATGCGCGGTGGAGCGCTGCGGCCGCGACTGAAAGCCCGCCTTCCAGCGATGCACGTTGATGCCGATGGTGGGCATGGTCGACGTATCGATCGCGATGCGACGGCCGAAGAATCCTTCCGGATCATCTTTTGCCGCATCGAGCTCGCGTTGTTGCCATTCCCAGGTGAACCGGTAAGGTGAATCCGGCGTGACGCGTTTGATCGGTTCATAGACTTGCGGATGATCCTCGGCCGTCATCGGCTCGAGCAGATGCACCAGCGGAACATCCAGGCCATCGAACCAATACGACTGATCTTTGCCGTCGTGGCCATGCCCATGCCAACTGCCACCAGGCGTGAGTACGATATCGCCGGTTTCCATCGGATGCTTGTCGCCATTCACACATGACCATGCGCCCTTTGAATCGAGAATGACGCGGAATGCATGCGGCGCATGCCGATGGGTGCGGGCAATCTCGCCTGGCAGGATCGTTTGATACGCGCTGATCAGCGTGCGGGTCGACGAGATCTCATTGTCACCGGTCGGATTGCTCATGATCAGGTTACGCCGCTCGGCAAGATCGGTGCCGATCAAACGCGCCGCGCCGTCCATGCCCGCTTTCGCATCGGACCACTTCCAGTGCATCGTCGAATATTCGGACTTCGGCTCATGCCAAAGCGGCGGTTCCTTGCGGGGAATCCAACCGGGCGTCAGATTCTTTGATTCAACGCGTGCCTTAAGCGCTTCGAGGTCCGGCGCGCCGCGCAGGTCATCGAGCGAAAATTCCACTGGCTTATTCATGTCTTCCTCCACATGTTTATGACGGCATGGGACCAAGGCCTACTGTCGCCGATTATGCCCCGGAACACGCCGGAATGTTCGCGTTCAGGCGGGATTCAGCACACCGTTATATCTTCAAGCCACCGCTGGCATCGACGCGCGTACCGGTGATCCAACGCGCATCGTCCGAGGCAAGAAACGCGATCACGCCGGCGATGTCGTCCGGCCGCCCGATGCGCTTGAGCGCCGTGTTGGCCGACACCGCCGCACCGATCACCGGATCGCGCAGGCTAAGATTCATGCCGGTGTCGGTGGCCCCCGGGGTGACCGAATTGACGGTGATGCCGCGGCCTCCCAAGTGATTGGCAAGCGATCGCGTCATCGACTCCACGGCACCCTTGGTCGCGCCATAGACCACCATTTCCGGATAGCCGATGCGTCCGGCGGTCGATGAGACATTGATGATCCGACCACCATCGCGTAGCCGCGTGGCCGCCTTTTGCGTGATGAATAGCGGCGCTTTGACGTTAACCTGGAACAGCCGATCGAACACCTCTTCGGTGACTTCTTCGATCGCCCCACGCACCCACACACCGGCATTGTTGACGAGGATGTCGAAGCGGATGTCGCCGGTGCGCGCCCGCAGCTCACGATCGAGCGCGACAAAGAGCGCCTCGACGCCCCCTTTGGCCGACAAATCCGCGCCGACCGCAAACGCCGCACCGCCGTTTGCGGCAATCGCATCGACCACCTCCTTCGCTGCGGGCGCGTTGCTGCCGTAATGAACGGCGACGGTTGCGCCTTCCTTGGCCAGACGAAGCGCCGTGACGCGACCAATGCCACGGCTGCCGCCCGTTACGAGGGCAATCTTTCCCTGCAATGTAGCCATCAAATTCCTTTCGATCCGGTCCTATGCACTTCATCAAACGAGTCGAGGCTGCGCTCGACATCCTCCAGCAACGCGTGGCACTGTGCTGGCGTAAGGCTAGCATCCCTCGCGACCGCGCCGTTTGCGATCGCCCGCAGCAATTGGTCGAGGCGCGCATGATCGATCGACTCGATGCGCGGATGCCTGCCAAGCAGGAAAGCGACGATCTGCTCATCATAGTCGGACGGTTGCAAGGCGCCAAACGAGGCGCCGCACAGACAACCCGAACCGAGCGCGATATGCCCAGCGGATAAGCGCGTCCAGCGCCCGAGCAGCTGCATCGCCTGCACGCGCATACGATCGGACGCTGTCGATTGCCTTTTGCTCGCCATGATTCACCCGAGACATTCAATAGCCCCGCAAGCCGATTCTATGCCGATCGTCATGCCGGCCATGCCCCTCTGATAGCATGGCGCGCCCTTGATGCAGCGGGCCTCTAGTGAGGACAAAGAATGATCGTAAGGCGCCAAGACAACGTGCGTACCCGACTTGCTTCCGATATCGGTGGCACCTTTACCGACGTGGCCGCATTCGATCCGACCTCCGGACGGATGCTGCTTGGCAAGACCCTCTCCACCCCCGCTGATCTTGCCGATGGCATTACGCGCGCGGTCGGGAAAGCCGGCACCACCTATGCGGACGCCGCGCTCTTTCTGCATGGCTCGACGATCGCGATCAACACCATGCTCGAACGCACCGGCGCGAAGGCGGGCCTCTTGATCACCGAAGGATTTCGCGACATCTACGAAATCGGGCGCATCAATCGTCCGGATGCCTACAACCTGTTCTTCACCAAACATGTGCCGCTGATCGAACGCGCGCTGTGTTTTGAGGTCCGCGAACGCTTGACTGCGGAGGGCGATGTCGACACACCGCTCGATGAAGACTCGGTCCATAAAGCCTGCGATCAACTGATTACTGAGGACGTGCAAGCCGTCGCGATCATGCTGTTTCATTGCTATCGCAATCCGGCCCATGAATCACGCGTCAAAGCGATCGTACAAGCGCGCCTGCCGCACGCATTCGTCACCGCCTCACATGAACTCTCACAGGAATATCGGGAATTCGAACGTTGCTCGACCGTAGCCGCCAATGCATTCATTGGCCCGCGGGTCAGCCAGTACATCGCCAGCATTGATGCGCACCTGAACCGCGCCGGATTCACCGGCCACTTCTTGCTCGTGCAATCGACCGGTGGACTGTATGAGTCGAAGCAAGCCCAAGTACAGTGCGTGCGCATGCTGGAATCCGGTCCGGCCGCAGGCATCGTCGGTGCCCAGGCGCTCTGCCGTGCGCTATCGCTCCCTGATGCGGTCGCCTTCGATATGGGCGGCACCACTGCCAAAGCCGGAGTGATCTATCGCGGCGAGATCCTTACCGCGAGCACTGCCTTGATTGGCGGCTATGATCATGCGTTGCCGATTCAAATACCGATGGTGGATGTGTTTGAAGTCGGCACCGGTGGCGGCAGCATCGCGACCATTGGGCCCACCGGTGCGCTGCATGTCGGACCGCATAGTGCAGGTGCTGATCCGGGACCGGCGTGCTATGGCCGTGGCGGTGCGCTGCCGACGGTGACCGATGCCAATCTGGTCCTTGGCCGCCTAGGCGCAGACCGGTTCCTCGGCGGCGAAATGAAACTCGATATGCGTGCCGCGGAACAGGCCATTCGCGAGCACATTGCCAAGCCGCTTGGCATGTCGCTCATGCAAGCCGCTGACGGCATTTTGCGGATCGCCGCCACCACGATGTCCTACGCGGTGAAAGGCGTCTCCACCGAC
>CAMDRJ010000317.1 GCA_945906755.1 Klebsiella pneumoniae
AGTGCACGCACTTTGCATCAAAGTGCACCCCAATGCGCGGTTTACTGGTGGACTGGCTGGTGACTGGGCGACAAGCACACTTGACTAATCTTCTGGTGGGCAAAGGAGTTGATCATGGCCACGACACGCGGACTGAACCTGCTTTCGGTACGTCAGGTGCAAACGTTAGGCGAAGGGAATCACTCGGACGGTGGCGGACTCAACCTTCGTGTGATCGGCGACTCGGCGAAGTGGGTGCTGCGCTACACGTCACCCGCTGGCATTCGACGCGAGATGGGACTTGGCGTCGTCTTTCGCAACAATGCGACGAGCGCGGGGCAATCGCTACGTAATGCGCGGGATCTCGCACACGCAGCGAGAACGAAGCTCCAGCAAGGCATCGATCCGATTGAGGAGCGCGAACGAACCCGCGAGCAATTGCGCTCGGCGGAAGCGCAACGCCGGTCAGAGGTGCAGCGCGAGTCACTCACCTTGGCGCGCGCTTGCCGCTCGTACCATAAGCGGGTGATCGAACCGAAACGAACCACCAAGCACGCGCGAGAGTGGATTGCGTGCCTGGAGAACCACATGCCGGCAGAACTTTGGAATGCGCCGGTGGAAGAGATCGATCCGCCCGCGCTGCTCGACTTCGTGCTCGAACTCCAAGCCAGGGTTCCGGAGACAGCGATGCGACTTCGCCAACGTCTCGAAACCGTGTTCGACGATTGCATATTTCGGAAGCAATGCACCGCGAACCCAGCCGCCGTGATCAAGCGCAAGCTCCGTGAGGGACACCGCCGGATGAGCGACGAGGATGTGCGGTACGTTAGCCACGAGCGTGACGGGCGCGAGATCCTTCTCGATGTCGTAGCCAAGCTTCGCATAGAGCCCCATGCTGACTGCATGCGTTGTCACGGCAGCCATGAAAAGCGTGTAGCCGTCCGGCGCAGCCTTCGCTGCCGCTTCGGCGCCGATATTGCCGCCCGCGCCGGGACGATTGTCGGCAACCACTGCCTGCCCCCACGACTCTGCAAGCGTCTTGCCGAGCGCGCGCGTAAGAAGGTCAGCAGCGCCCGCCGGCGGGAACGGCACGATGATGCGTACCGGCTTGGCAGGATACGATTGCGCGGCAAGCGGCAACGCAAGCACAACAAGAGTGGCGGCGACACAGCCGCGAAATAGCGCGTGCAAGGAAAACTCCTTCAGCGTTGTAGTCGCTCAAGATTAATCCAGATGCGGCTATCCTGTGGACCATATTTTCGACGGACGCGAAGGAGCAATCGCATGGATCTCGTGATACGGAATGCCAGGGTCGCCGGTGGTGCACCGGACCAACCGCTGCAAGACATCGGCATCGAAAAGGGGCGCATTGCCGCGATCGGGCGCGCGCTTCCGGTGCAGGCGCCGAGCTTCGATGCCAAGGGGTGCCTTGCGTGCGCGGGCCTGGTCGAGACGCATATCCATATCGACAAGTCGCGCATCATCGATCGTTGCGCGCCACAGCCACGCAAGACGCTGAGCCCGGTCGCAGGCGTCACGCCGATCAAGCACACCATGACCTATGAGGACACCTACCAGCGCGCTGAACGCACATTGCAGGCATGCATACTGCACGGCACCACGCGCATGCGCACGCAAGTCGAGGTCGATCCGGGCATCGGCATGCGCGGCTTTCTGGCGGTCGAGGCGCTCGCGAAGGCGTACAAGTGGGCGATCGATATCGAGATGTGCGTCTTCCCGCAGGAAGGCCTCACCAACTATCCCGGCACTGATGAATTGCTGGTGGAAAGCCTCAAGCGTGGCGCCAAGGTACTCGGCGGCGCGCCGCGCTACGACACCAACGGTGCCGCGCAGGTCGAGCGGATCTTCGAACTCGCGCGCGAATACGACACTGACATCGACATTCATCTCGATGTCGGCCCAACGCCCGATGGGATGTACGTCCACCAGGTCCGCGAACTCACCGAAAGATAGCGTTGCCGGTTCTGCAGTTCCGGCACGATGTATTGAGCGATATCGCGGAAGGTGCCGGGGATCACGGCAAAGGCGAGATTGAAACCATCGACGCCCGTTTCATCGACCCAGCTTGCCATTTCGTCGGCCACCTCGATAGCTGACCCAACCAACACCGGGCCGCGGCCACCTAGCGCGACGAACTGCGCCGCCTCGCGCACCGTCCATTTACGATTGGGATCTGATTTTGTAAACGATGCGAGCGCCGTGCGTCCGGCGTCGTTCTCCACATATTCCAAGGCGGCATCCGGATCACACTGACTGAAATCGATACCGGTCCAGCCAGACAATAAAGCCAACGATGCTTCAGTGTCGGTGTGCGCGAGGTAGGACTCATACTTTTCTTTCGCTTCGGCGCTCGTTGCGCCGGTTATCACGAGCGCTTGGGCATAGAGAATCGCATCGTCGGCCCGGCGCCCCGCCTTCACCAAAGCGCTCCGCGTGTCACTCGCATAGCGCTTGATCACCGCCTTGCTCGGCCCACTCATGAACACGCATTCGGCATGGCGCCCGGCGAAGGCCGCACCGCGCGGCGACGTGCCGGCCTGGAACAACACCGGCGTACGTTGCGGCGAAGGCTCGCAAAGATGAATCCCCGGCACCGTGAAGTGCTGCCCCTTATGCCTGATCGGATGGACCTTGGCAGGATCGGTGAACAGGCCATTCTTCTTATCGCGCAGCACCGCGCCCTCTTCCCAGCTCTGTTCCCAGAGCTTATAGAGGACCTCAAGATATTCGTCGGCCAAATCGTAGCGATCATCATGGCCGATCTGCGCGGGCATCCCAAGATTCTTCGCCGCGCTTTCCAAATAGCCGGTCACGATGTTCCAGCCTACCCTCCCCTTCGTCAGATGATCCAAGGTGGACATGCGCCGGGCAAATGGATACGGATGCTCGTAGGTCAGCGAGAAGGTCACTCCGAACCCCAAATGACGTGTCGCCGCAGCCATCGCGGGAATTACGAGCAACGGATCATTGGTGGGAATTTGTACGGCATGCCGCAGCGCCGCATCAGGACTCGCGCCATAGACGTCATAGACACCCATGACATCGGCAATGAACATGCTATCGAACAGCGCGCCCTCCAAGAGCCGCGCAAGCTCGACCCAATAATCCACATGGCGATAATCGGCGGTGCGATCGTCCGGATGCGTCCACAGGCCGGGCGATTGATGCCCGACTGTATTCATGACGAAGGCGTTGAATCGTATCGGCTTCACTGGCATCGCATCCGAAATCTAGCGTTGAACGGCATTGTAAGACGGAGTTCTAAGGCTGCTTCAATGGCCGCCGTTGAGATGCGCGGCCGTCGTCGCGGGAATTATTGCCAGACCTCTGCTGCGAGCATATGATATACATTTATTGTGTCGATCTTGGAGGTCCTATGCGTGTTGCAAAATGGGGTAATAGCCTTGCGGTTCGTCTGCCTGATGCCGTGGTCAAGGCGCTCAAACTAGAATCCGGCGATGAGATCGAAATTACCGTCGCCGGCGACCGCGAATTCAAGGTCGAACGTGACACCAGTCGCGATCGAGCGCTCGCGCGACTTCGTGCTCTGAGGACACCGCTTCCAAAGGGTTTCCGATTTGATCGCGACGAAGCCAATGCCCGCTAGCCGGTTTTTCGATACGAATATTCTGGTCTATGCATTCGCCGCAAACGACCCACGCAGCGCACAGGCCGAAGCACTGATTGCCGAAGGCGGAGTCATCGGCGTGCAGGTCCTCAACGAATTCGTGAACGTGGCGCGTCGCAAGCTCCGTTGGCAATGGGATCGGATTGAGGCCGCACTGTCGGCCATTGCGGAGTTGCTCGGCCCGGCGCGTCCACTCACTGCCGCTGTCCATGCGCGCGCCGTGGCCCTAGCCCGTGACCACAAGCTGCCGTTCTATGACGCCCTGATCGTCGCCGCCGCCTTGGATGCCGGATGCACGGAATTGTCCAGTGAGGATCTTCAAGACGGTCAACGCTTCGGAGCTTTGCGGGTTCGCGATCCGTTCGGTGCGCATAAATAGAGGATACAAATGCTTCGATTGGGAAGACACGGAGTTCACCCGCGATTGACTCGATTTGAACCGGATAATATGACTTCTCTCAATCCGCCTGCGCGTCCCCGTTGCCACGATCGTTGGATCACATAAGCATGAAACGCACCGTCCGCTCTCTGGTCTTGATGTTGCTTTTCCTGTGGACACCGGTCGCTTCCGCCGAGTCCTTGCTTATCGGTATCCTCGAAGAGCCCCAATGCCAAAACGAATCGACCCGCGCAGTCCGCCCCCTGTTCGCGAAGAAAAATACCGAGTGGATAGCCCTCGATTCAAAGAAAACCGCAGCGGGATTCAAGCTTGATCGGATCGAATGGATAGCGGCTTTTGACGGAAGGAGCATTGGACAATTCGTTAGCATCGACCCGAAAAGGGAGATCCCCTATGAATGGACCGGCGCGCGTCAAGGTAGTTGTCGCCTCGGTCATGCAGCCAACGGCTGAATATCTTTGAGCTGGGATTGCATGGCGACCACCGAGTCGC
>CAMDRJ010000318.1 GCA_945906755.1 Klebsiella pneumoniae
CCTGCCGGTGAAATCCGTCCAGGAGCTTATCGCCCATCTACGTGCCAATCCCGGCAAGCTCAATCATGCTTCCAACAGCGCCACCACGATGCTGGTCTCAGAACTATTCAAGCTCCGCGCCGGGGTGAGCTATGTCGACATCAACTACCGGGGTGCGGCGCCGGCGCTGCAGGACACCATCAAAGGCCAGACGCAGTTCTTGTTCGTCGATCTGGGCACCGGCTCCAGTGCGATTCAAGCCAAGACGCTGCGCCCGCTTGGCATCACCGGTGCCGCGCGCTCCGTCCTCAATCCCGATTTGCCGACGATCGCTGAGCAAGGTTTGCCCGGCTATGCCGTTTCTTCCACGACGCTGTTGTTCACCCCCGCCAAGACGTCTGCCGTCGTAGTGCAGAAGCTGAATGAGATTTTCTTGGAAGCGGTGAATGCCCCCGATGTGAAGACCAGACTCGCGAATATGGGGCAGTTCGTCGTCGGCAACACTTCTCAGGAAGCGATCAACGCGCTCCGGCTCGAACACGATCAATTCGGCAAAGTGATCAAGGAACGCAATATCAAGTTTGCGCAATGAGCGCGGGAGCCCCCACGCCCACGATTCTGACGGCGCCCGCACCGAACGCGGTGCGCCGCTAGGATTCCCTAGTACGCCACCGGCTTCAGATCCTTGAAATACTGCGGATGGCTCTTTTCGATTTTCATCATGTAGTTGCCAAGCACCACCTTCGGCAAATCCAAGCGCTTACCGGCCTCGCTCGACCCCTGCTCGATCAACGACTCCTGCGCAGCGTTGAATGCCGTCATGTTGATCTTGGAAATACGCGGGTCGTAGTTGAGGTGCTGGATCGCCTTCTTGGTGATTTCCACATCAACTCCCGGTACGGCCTTGGCGAACAGCTCGACCCGCTTCGGCGCGATGGGTGCGCGTGTAGTGGGCCGACGCCGCCAAGCCAAGCGCGAATTTTTCGACCACATCCGGCCGTGATTTGATGGTCTCATCCTGGAAGGTCGAGACCATCATGTATGACAAGTAGCCGCCACCGCGCTGGACCAGATACGAACCCGGCACCTTGTCGAGAATCAAAACATTCCAGGGCTCGAGCGACACCACCGCATCGACCTTACCTTCGGTCAATTGCGGAATGAGTTCCGGATTGCTCTTGATGTTGATCAGTTGCACATCGGTCGGTTTCAACCCGGCCTTGGACAACGCAACTTTCAGGTATTCATCGGGTGTCTGCTCAAACCATACGCCGATCTTCTTGCCGCGAAGACTCTTGAGGTCACCGGCCTTGATGCCGGAATCCTTGCGGCCGATGATCGCCAGCGTGTCATCGGCATTGGCGCGGGTGGCATCGTTCATCGCGAGCGCGAAGACGCTCACCTGCTCACCCGCTTGCCGGCCTTTGATATAGGTCGTCACGCTCATATTGCCGCCCTGCACCTCTTTCGCCTTCAACGCATTGACGATCTCGGTACCGGACTTGACGATCTTCAAGCGCAGGTCCAGACCGTGTTCCTTAAAAATGCCCTTTTGCGCGCCGACGATCATCGGCAGGTGGCCGAGGTTATCCACCACCACAAAATCCAGCACCGGCACCTGGGCCATTGCGATCGATGCCGCGCATGATGCAATGAGTGCTGCGAAAGCTTGCGCTATCTGTCTCCACATGATCGTTATCCTCTGATGAGTTAGGTTGCTACCGGCACAACTGTGTCCGGCAGAAAGCATACGCCATTCCCGACGCCGGACGAATCGACGCCCGATTGCAGCGTAGCCGCCAGCGCGGTCTGCGATATAGTGAACCGATGGATTACCTGGAGTGATTGCGATGTCGTTTCGATCCGCTCGGCGTGTCACTAACATTCTTGCTGCAATATGCATCGCGCTCGCCGGGACAGCGCATGCACAGACTGCGCGCAAGCCATTGACGCTCGTCGTTCCCGCCGCACCCGGTGCGGCCAACGACTTGATTGCCCGTAGCTTTGCTGCCGAGCTTAAGGACGACCTCGGCCCGGTAATCGTCGAGAATCGTCCCGGCGGCAATGGGACGATCGGCGCGGAGGTCGTCAAGCGTGCCGCGCCGGATGGCCGCACCTTACTTATCGTGCCGAGTTCGTACGCAATCTCGGTGGCCATCGGCACATCGCTGCCATTCGATTTCGTTGCCGATTTTGCACCGGTCATCAATGCCGCGAATCTGCCGTTCTACCTGGTCGTCAATCATGAAGCCCTACCCGCGAAGAACGTGGCGGAGTTCGTTCGCATTGTGCGGGAGCGCACCGGCAAGATCAGTTACGGTTCCGCCGGCAATGCCTCACCGCACCACTTCGCCGCGGAGATGTTTCGCCTACGCGCGGAGCTCGACGTCACCCATGTGCCGTATCGCGGTATGGCGCTCGGTATCCCAGACCTGCTCGAAGGTCGCATTCAATTCATCATCACCGGTCTTCCCGCGGTGGCGCAGTCTATGAAAGGCGGCAAGCTGCACATCCTTGCGACCACCGAGCCCCGGCGCACCAAATTGCAGCCGCAAATTCCGACCTTCAATGAAATCGGCTATGCGGGGATCGAAATGGAAACCTGGCTTGGTGTGGTGGCACCGGCCGGTACGCCGCGCGCGACGATCGACACATTGAACGTTACGCTCAACAAGGCCCTCGAACCACCGGTGGTACGCGAACGCCTCGCGGCGCAAGGCTTAGAGATCGCCGGCGGAACGCCCGATGCGTTCAAGTCGCGCATCGCCGAAGATATTGCGCGCTTTGCCAAGGTCGCGAAGGCTGCCGGCATCAAAGCGGAGTGACGAGCGCAGGTCGTCCGCTCGTTCAACTCGCCTCAGGCAGCACTACACCGACTGATTGCACAACTACGCATCGCCGATTGAATCAAGCCCGACCTACCCCGGCACCAGATCCAGAAACTGCCACATCTTGCCTGGCGCAAGCCCGGCCAGCTCGCGCCCACAGGCTTGACGCACACCGGGCCCTGACGTCACATGCTGCGTGCCGGCATGCACGTCGCGGATCAAGCGCTGCAAGGTGCCCCGGCGTAGCGATGTGGTGCCCGCCGCAAGGTACACATAGTTCCCCAATTCATGCAGCGTATCGGTGATGTTGACCAACGCGAGCCGAACGAGTGTTTGCTGCCGCACCGACAGCCGCCCACCGCGTGCGAACGTTTCAGCGGCGTCGCCCCAGGCTTCGATGGCAAGCGCACGTGCGCCGCGCATCCGGCCTTCAAACTTTGCGAAACCCTCTTGGAACACCGAGCTATCGGACTGACTGCCGGCACGCCCCGCCTTTTGCTGCGCGAGGAGCGCCAACTCATCGAGCATGCGCCGGCCAACGCCCATCGCCCAACCGGTATGGCACTGCTCGGCAAAGCCGATGATGCCGACCTGATAAATGCTGCCGCCGCGTTTAGGCGTCTCGGTCACCGCGAAGTGCGTCCAGCCGTCCGGTACAAACACATTGTCGATGGTGTAGTCGATCGAACCGGTACCGCGCAAGCCGATGACATCCCAGTTGCCAAGCAGCTTGGCCTTCTCAACCGGCAACACGAAGATGCGCGGCTCGCCGGTTCCTTCGATGATCGCGAGGGTGTGGATGTGCGTGCCGTGCAACAGTCCCGATGCAAAACTCCAGGAACCGGACAACCGAAACCCTTTGCCATCCGGAACGGCGACGCCCGGCCGCGTCCCTTGCCCCGCGATGACCGGCCGACCGCCTTTGCCGAACAAGCTGTCGACCGCTTCATCGGAGAGATAGGCACCGGCGGTGCCGACTGACAACGCAGCCGCCATCACAACCCATCCGGCCGACGCATCGGCATACGAAAGGTTCTCCAGCACTTCCAGCGATTGGACCGGCCCGAGTTCCACGCCACCTAGAACCTTGGGAACCCACATGGTGAACAAGCCATCGCGATGCAGCGCCGCGACAACTGGATCCGCTAAACGACCTTTGTCGTCGGCGTAATTGGCGTGCTCATCGATCAGCGGTATGAGGGCACGGGCCTTTTCGGATAGTGGCGTGCGTGCGGTGAGATGCGAGCCGAGCATGGGAATTGTCTCCTACTTGAGTGATTGGATATTTTGCGTGCGTTCCTGAAAACGATAGCGTATGCCAGACGAACGAGTCGCCAAGGGATCACGGCACGTTCAGCCGCCCTCGCTCCACGACGATCTTCCATCTCGCGAGATCGTCCTTCAGCAGCTTCGTGAGGCCTTCTGGCGTGCTAAGCGATAGCACGACGCCGCGCTCCAACAACGAGTCACGTAATGCGGGCTCGTTCAACGCAGCGGTCGTATCATCGAGCAGGCGCTTCACGATCGCTGCGGGCGTGCCCTTCGGCAGAAACATCGCGCCCCAGGCGCCGGGGTCCACGCCATCGATGCCCTGCTCCGCCAGCGTCGGCACATCGGGCAGCCACACATTGCGCTTCTCGGTTGCGGTCGCGAGCATGCGCAGTTTGCCGGCACGCACCAACGGAATGACTGTGTTGATCGGTGTAAAGGTC
>CAMDRJ010000319.1 GCA_945906755.1 Klebsiella pneumoniae
CGCATTCCATCGATAGTGATTTCGTCGCACCGATGAGCCCCGCTTTTGCCGCGGCATAGTTCGTCTGCCCGCGATTGCCCATGACGCCCGCAATCGACGCGACGTTGATAATCCGCCCCCAGCGCGTTCGCAGCATCGGCAACAACAGCGGCTGCGTGACATTGAAAAACCCGTTGAGTGAAACATCGATGACGCTTTGCCATGTCGCCTGCGACATCCCGGCCATCACGCCATCGCGATGCACCCCGGCATTGTTGACCAACACCTGAATCGGACCAGCCTCCAACAAACTCGCGATACCCACCGCAGTCGCACGTGCATCGGTCACGTCGAATACGACCACCTCGGCGCCACCGCCGACGGCGTGGATCGATGCAACGATGTCGTCGGCCCGAGCACGTTGCTATGTTAGCATGAACATAAACATGCAATCCCGCACTCCCTAAGGTACCGCAAATCGCCGCACCGATTGCGCCGCTGCCCCCCGTCACAAGTGCCCGCCGTGCCGTTATGAAGCGCTTGCTACGTTAACTTGCTGCAAGGCGATGATCGCGCGACCCGTCATGATCGTCTGCGCGCCGGCGTGCAGGGTGAAAGAATACATGAGGCTCGCGGTATCACCGGCTAGTCGTGTGGCACGAACTTCGATCGGGTCGGTGAAGCCATCGAGGTGTGAAACGCTGAACGTGACATCCCGAACTGCAGCAAGATATCCCGGCTGCACTACCACTCCCTGCTCTCTTGCAAGCAAGCCGCCATGAACAGCCATCGCTTGTGCGGCAAGTTCAATGCCGACCGTAGCAGGCAGGCCGTCCTCCTCGCGCAGCGGATGGTCCGGACGCTGGTGGGCAGCCGTCAGCGAAGTAATCCCGTCAAGCGACCACGCTTCGACCGAATCGAGGAGACACATCGCCCCGTGATGCGGGATCAACGCAGCAATTGCCGCGCGCTCAAGACGCGCCGGCGAGCGCATGCAAATCCACCTGAAGCACGGCATGTGCATCGAGGTCAAAGCCCAGACGACCTGTCTCGCGACTCGCCAAGCACTGTAGCAGCGGCAACGCTTGCCCCACCGGACTGCCGATTCGAAGTGCCTCCAACGCGGCATCCGCCATCGACGCGATCTCGAGCGGACGACCCGGAATCCGCGCCACTTCAATGGCAGCCAGCGACAGATCATTGGCTGCCAACCCAAGCACCATCGCGACCCCACCCAAGGCGGTGACCGTTGTATAGGCATTGATATAAAGAGGATCCACGGGCGAGTTTAACAAATTGACCGGCCCTGTCTCACTTTGTACGGCGCGCCTCGACCGACCCGGTCAGATCTTGCAAGGGGGCGAATCGCAGACCTGCGGGGCTCGGGCTCTATTGCCCTTGCATCGAATTCCGTATGCGACGATAAATCAGCACCGGCAAGCGCACCATAAACTCAATGAATAGCCGCGCATGCATCCAGGTGAGGAGTAGGTTGTCGCGTCCGTATCTGAAATGGGTGATGCCGCCTTCTTCCGGTCGGAAATAGCGCACCGGCGTGGGTAGGTTGATCGGTCGGACACCCGCCCAGACGAGACGCACAGCGGCTTCCGCATCGAAATCATAGCGCCGCATCCAACGCGTGGCGGTCATGATCGCAACCAGCGGTTTAATTGGGTAGGCCCGCATGCCAAACAACGAGTCTCCCACGCCACTCCATAAGGTCTCGAGATTGGCCCAACCATTCGAGATGCGCCGCCCGCCGACCCGTAGCGCGGGTGCACTCGCATCAAAGATTGGTTTGCCCAAAATCATCGCGCCGGGATGCTCTTGCGATTGCAGGAAGAATCGTGGAATCCAGTCGGCCGGATGCTGGCCATCGGCGTCCATGGTGATTGCGTGGGTGAAACCGACCCGCGCGGCTTCGGCGAGCCCCCTCAACACAGCCGCCCCTTTGCCCTGATTGCGCGGCACGACGATTACACGAAGCCCGCGATCCGATGCCGCCATGACTTTGATGCTATCGGCGCTGCCTTCGGTACTACCGTCGACGACGACCCAAACCGGGTTCCAATGAAGCCGCGCAGCCCGCACGGTCTCGACCAGCTTCAGCCCGGAATTAAAGCTTGGAATGATAACGACATGGGTGGCGGATGCCTCTTGGCCAGCATTACCGCGAGATTCCGTTGGAAGCATCGGACCGAAGGCATAATTGAACGGACGACTTCAACCGCATCAGGCGGCCGAAGCGTTCCTCGCGACATTCGCGACGAACACGGATGTTATCGCGATTATGGAATTACCCGGTCGCGCGGGCTCCCCACCAGCTCCGAAGCAAAATATGCTTCGACTTCGCGCGCGAAGGGCTTCACATCGGTGCAGCCGTCGAAGCGACGGCCTAGCCGCACTTTGAAACACACCGGCATAGGCGGCTTGCGCAGCGTTGACCAACCTTTACCAAGATAGGGCGAATCCGTCTCGATGACGATCGCCTGGACCGGAACACGCGCCTGTTTGGCGATCAGCGCAAAATCGCCCTTGAACGGATTGACTGGACGGCGCACGGTACGCGTACTTTCCGGAAAGACCAGCACATGGTGGCCCGCCCCCAGCGCATTGACCATCGCGTGAATCATCTCAATCGGGCGATCCGCGCGAGCATAGCCGGCCAACGAAGCAGCGCCCGCGTAAATCGGCGACAAGCGCACATTGGCCTTCATGATGCCCACGACATTTGGGACGCGCGCGGCGACCAACATCGCATCGAGCAGCGCCGGATGATTCGCGACCAACACCATCGGGCGCTCACGGGTGAGACTGGTCAATTCATCGAGATCAAAGCGAAACAGGCCGGTCGCTGCGAGTAATCGAAAATACCGCCGAAAGAAACCATTTAGGATGCGCTGTCCCATCCACACGCGCCGCACCTTCGTCAGAAACGGTGCCACGACGATCGCAAGCAATGTGACGGTGATCCCTGCTGCTGCAAGCGCCGCAATGCCGCCCCAGAACACAACGTGTTCCCAGACTAGGCGAGCGAAGCCAGGCATGCGACGTTCGCCAATATTTCCAGTCAGGATAGGCATGTGAAGCAGTCCACGCGACGAAATTGATCGAACCCGCTTCTCTGACCCTGGATCCGGGCGCGCGAGGGAGGAGAAAATCGCAACCTACGTCGGCGTTCAAATCAGCGGGTTTGCGTCAGACAACCGGGCATGACTGAGTATAGCTTGAGCACTTATACAATTGGCTATTGGAACTTGCGGCTATTGGAACTTGCGGCTATTGGAACTTGCGGCTATTGGAATTTGCATGACTGCATGACGCGATGGCCGCTAGTCGTCGGCCTCAACCATGACCGACGATGTTGCAAAAATGTATGCAAAACCAATCCCAACCAGGAGCGCGCTGCGGGTGCGAACGAGCGGGCTTTCCTCAAACGACGCGCCATGCAGGCTATATGCTCGAGCGAAGCCGCCGACCCAAATCGATGCGTAGCGTTTCGAAAGTGCTGCACTGATATGGGCTCCGCTGTACCCGGACGTGGCGGTGTAGGCGGGCCGATCGGAACGCGCATAGGGAATCCCAACATCGTAGAAATACGCGTGGTAGCGTCGATCGCCAAAAACGGGCCCGGCCTGCGCCCCGAAATTCCATCCGGACCCACCGATGTCGCGAACATCGATATTGACCGTCGGATTCACAAGCCAACCCCGATTTGTGAACCTAGAATCGACCGCAAAGACGGCCCGGACCGGCAGCTCCGCGCTCACCTTGACGCTCTTGGTTGGATTTTCCGTGAGTGTGTAGCGCAGGCGCGGACCCAATTCAACCGTTGGATCGAGATCAGGCATTCCCTCACGAGCCCGGTTGCGGCCGCTACGCACCGGGTTGGCGGCGTTCGCGGAAACATCCAGTTCGAGACGTTCTGATTCAAACAACACACCGGCCGCACCACGCCGGTCAAGTTGCAAGCGTTCGCCGCGATAAATCACATATGGCAGGGGGAACACGTAGTTTTGGGATTCATCCGATCCGCGGTAATCCGGAAGCCGCATCGCTCCGGCGCCAATACCCAATTCCCACTTTGGCAATTCCTTGGCCTGCATCGCGCCGGACCAAGCAGCCAACATCAAGACGACTAGAACGAAGGCAGGTCGCCACGATGCGGGCACACGCGACGACTTCAACGACGACGCCCCATTGCAAACCGAGTCGCCGGCAGCCGAAACAAAAACAATGCCGCGATGACCAGTAAAGCGCCCAACCATTGCATCTTCGACATGGTCTGGCCCAGCACGAAGAGCGCCAGGACCAACACGGCAAATGGCTCGAAATTCAAATAGAGCGTGGCCCGCCCAGGCCCCAGCGCGGCCATCGTAATAAAAAGGGTCTTCAGGAAATCGAGTGGGTAAATTGAGGGCTAAAGATGCCTGAAACCCGCGTGGATACTGGGGTTGCGGCATGTTCAATGCTGTTCAAAATTGGCATCATGTTTGAATGGCAAATTCAAAGAAGCGAAAGCGGCGACTG
>CAMDRJ010000320.1 GCA_945906755.1 Klebsiella pneumoniae
CAGCGCGCCCAGATGTGCGCTGGCCATCGAACGAAGGTGCATGAGCACATCGGTGCAGCCTAAACGCAGGCGCAAGTCCGTGATGCTCGGCGCACATCCTTCCAGCCGCAGGGCAAACATCGCGACCAGCGTTGGCAACAGCAAACGCACCGGCCCCAGGCGCCGGCGCACCCAACGCACGGCGCTGGGCAAACTCACCCCATCGGGACGCAATTGATCGGCGGCGGCCTCCACGCTGCGGGCACCTTCGACCGTGAGCACCACTTCTTCCACCTGCGCGAGGGTGCCGCGCAATCGCCCCGCCAGGTGATCGGGCAGCAGACTGAAGGTGCGATGGCCTTGCGGGCAGTACCAGCGCGCGATGCGTGTGCCCGGCGGCTCGACGCGCACGTAGGTACCATGGCGGGCAAACCCGCAGCCCCCGCGCGAATGTAACGGGCAACGCGCCAAGCTTGCCCGGCGCCACAGTTCTCCGGTAACGTACTCGGCGCCGGGATGCCCCGTCTGGAAACGAAGCTGCACCTGCAGGCCCGCGTTGGTTGCGATCCGGCGCGGGCCACCTCCTTTTTAGTGATTGCTCAGGCGCCAGAGCCTACTGCGCCTTCGCGCAATCCGCCGCCAAGCGGCGCGCACTGGCCCGATCGCCATCGTGCGTGTCGGTCGCGTGGTGGCGGGGGCTGCGCGCCCCCGCGCCCCCCCGTAACACCGATAGAAATAATTCTCAACCCCGAACAGCAAAAGCCCGTGGCGAGCTTGCGAAACGTTCCGTCGCGCTCGCGCGCTGACCGTAGCGGATTCGCTCTGATTAATTCACCGCAAACGATCTCATGGTCTACGACGTGCGGCCTGAACAACTCGCTGAGTTGCGCAAGGTGGATGACACGGCCTGACGCTCGACCATGCCCCGCGATTTGATTTGAATCGTCATTCCCGCGCCGGCGGGAATCCAGGCAGGGGGTAATTTCATATGCAATACGTTGCCCCCCCACCGTGGAGCATTAGATAAGGTCTGACCATCGATGACGCCCGGCTGCACGCAAGGTCCGACGCCGGGCCATCACTCGTCACGCGACAGTCATCTTGCGCTGCTGTGCATTCGCTACTTCACAATCCCTTTGCCCTTCAGGAATGCGTGAAATTCTCTGGCTTGATCGCCGCCCGCTTTAGAGCTGAACGCCAAGCCCCACGCGCCCTGGTTGTAGGCGTCGCGGGCACGTTCAAACTTATCCTTGTCGAGAGTGGTTTCCTTCATACCCTTTTCGGCGAGCGCGACGAGTTCCTGGCGCAGACGATCATCGAGCGCCTTCTGTCCGGTGAGTTCGGCCTTGCGACCTTCCTCGACGAACAAACTCTTGTCGGCAGCATCGAGCTTGTTGAAGCGATCTAGATTCATGAAAAGAAAATGATAGCTCGTGCCCCAGCGCGGGCGCAGCATGAACTTCGCCTGTTCATACCATTTGAAATCGATCGCGCCGACGACCGGCCAGAGCACGCCATCAACCGTGCCGCGTTGCAGCGCTGCATACACTTCGCCGCCTTGCAATGTGACGATGGTCGCACCGAGCTGATCGGTGAAGCCTTTGTAGGTCGGGATGCCGCGCAGTTTCTTGCCGGTGAGATCGCCGCCGGGTTTCACTTCGTCTTTCAGCACCGCTTGAAACGTGCCATTGCCCGCCATGTTGCCAGGCACGATCGCCAGCAACTTCATGTTGTGCCGCTGATACTCGCGGTCGAGAAAGTCGAACAGGCCGTTCTTGCGCCAGCCATCCGGGTCGGGTTCGAGCGCATAGATGCCCATCGACGCCGAGGAAACATTGTTGTGCCAAGGTTGCACGGTGAAGAGCATGTCGAACGCGCCCTTTTGCACCGGCTGGAATTGCTCGGGGGCGGGGACCACCTCCGGACCGCTCGCACGAAACGTGAACTTGCCTTTCGATGCGCCCTTCATCGTTTCGACAAATTTGTCGAGCACGAGCGGCGTGGCCGGATAGCGTCCATCGAACGTGTTGAGCATCTTGATCTCGCTCGTCTGCGCGAACGACAGGGCGGGCAATGCCGCCGCCAGGATTACGACCGCCGCAATGATGATTCGCTTCATGATGTCTCCTTATTGGTTTGGTGTAGCGTTTCCCGCGCGTGCTGAGCACGTCTGTTCTGAATATACACTGGGATTCAATCCGGGGAGAATGGGCACGTGGCGCGCGTTTCGCATATGCTTGATCGAGCAGTCAAAAAAGCAAAGGAGACAAAATGAAGAAGGTCGGCTTTATCGGGCTCGGTACGCAAGGCAAGTACCTCGCCGTCAATCTCGCCACGGCGGGTTTCGACTTGATGGTCTACGACGTCCGTCCCGCACCACTCGAAGAATTGCGCAAGGTGGGCGCCAAGATCGCCACCTCCAATCGCGAAGTCGGCAAGCATGCCGAGATCATCGAAGTGTGCGTGCTCAACGATGAGCAGACTGAATCGGTCGTGACCGGCGCAGAGGGTGTCCTGGCCGGCGCGGCGCGCGGCTCATTGATCGTGATTCATGGCACGGTCAGCCCGAAGCTGATTACCAAGCTCGCAGAGGCCGCTAGCGCGAACGGTGTCGAATTGATCGATGTGCCGGTGAGCGGCAGCGAAGGCGGTGCGAAATCGAAGACCATGTCCTACATGGCAGGCGGTACCGCTGAACAAGTGGAACGCTGCCGGCCGCTCTTTCTCACCTCGGGCAACAAGATCACGCATACCGGCCCGCTTGGCACCGGCATCCGCGCCAAGATCGCGCACCAGATCATCATCAGCATCAATATGCTTGCGGCCTATGAGGGCATGCGGGTGGGACGCGAGGCCGGCGTATCGGCCGAGGTGCTGGAGAAGGTGATGACCGAAGGTCATGCGCAAAGCAAGATGGCGGACAACTGGTTCCGTCTGAAATTGCGGCCGCACGCCACGGGCGTCTTCTTCAAGGATCTCGAAGTGTCCTTGAAGTTCGCGCATGAACTTGGCATCGCGCTGCCCGGTGCCGCGCTCACTCAGCAGTTATTGGATACGGTCGTTCCGTAGCAAGGGGAGCGCGATGAGCAGCATCAAGGGTTCGGCAAAGTCGCTGGTCGATATGCAATTGGGCGAGATCAGCCGTGAGCTGTTTGTGAACGCAGACCTTTATCAGCAGGAGCAGGCCCAGGTCTTCGCGCGTGCATGGCTCTTTGTGGGCCATGAAAGCCAGGTGCCGCTGGTGGGCGACTACATCGTCTCGAAGATGGGCGAGGAGTCGGTCATTCTCACGCGGGATCAGCACAACAAGCTCAATGTCTTTCTCAATACCTGCAAGCATCGTGGCATGAAAGTGTGTCGTTACGATGAGGGCAGCACGCGCCATTTCACCTGTCCTTATCACGGCTGGACCTACGATCTCGACGGGGCGCTGCTCAACGTGGCCGATTTCGGCAACGCTTATCAGCCACCGTTCGATCGCGCGGACTGGGGGCTGCATCGCGTGGCGCAGCTTGCCAACTTCCGGGGCTTCATCTTTGCTACCTGGGACAAGAATGCGCCGTCGTTCGACGATTACCTGGGGGAAGCGAAGTTTGGTCTGGACATCGCGCTTTCTCCCTGGGATGGCGGTGATGGGGAGACCGAGCTGCTTGGCAGCACGCAGCGCTGGATTATCCCGTCTAACTGGAAGTTAGTGGCCGAGAACTTCTCCGGCGACGTGGCGCATGATGTGAGTCATCGATCGGTCGACATGACCGGCATCGGGCCGCGCGCAGGCGCCGGACGCCGTGATGATCCAGGCCGCTTCACGCTTGCCGGCTATCCGGGCGGCCATGGGCTCAACTTCGGCATCATCGATGTCACCAAGCCGCGCAACGACTACTCGGCATCGCCCGCAACCGCTGCCTACTTTCGCAAGTGCTGGGAGAAGCGCGTGGCGCGCTTCGGCGAGATGGCGGGTCCCGGTCCGATCGTCGGCACGATTTTCCCGAACATGTCGTTCCATGGGCAGCAGCCGCGCACCATTCTGGTCGCGCATCCGCGCGACGCCTTGCATACCGAGATGTGGCGCGTGTACTTTGTCGACAAGGAAGCGCCGCCCGACGTGAAGGAATATCTGCGCGGCTACTATGTGCGCTACTCGGGACCGGCCGGGCTCACCGAGCAAGACGACATGGAGAACTGGTACTACGCGACGGTCGCCAGCCAGGGCGTCATTGCGCGTCAGTTCCCGTACAACTACATGGCCGGTCTCGGTGTGGCCGGTACGCATCGGCTGGTGCCCGGTGTGATCACGCAGCAACCTGCCACAAGCGAACAGAACCCGCGCAATCTGTACCGGCGCTGGGCGGAATATATGGACGCCTCCAGCTGGGACGAATTGATGGGCAAGGAGGCGCGCTGATCATGGCCGAAGGCAAGCATGGTGGGGCGGGGATGGCCCATGTCATTCTGATGCGCGAGATCGAGGATTTTCTTTACTACGAAGCCGATCTGCTCGATGCACGCG
>CAMDRJ010000321.1 GCA_945906755.1 Klebsiella pneumoniae
AATGACGGTATCGACCGAATCGCCATAGAACATCGCACCGACGCGATTGCCGTGCTTGGTAAGCAAGCGCGCGAGCACGGTGACGAGCTCGGCCGAGATCGAGCGCTTCTTGGTGTGTGAACCGAATTCGATGGAAGGGCTCAGATCGAGCAAAAACCATGCGGTGACTTCGCGGTCTTCATTGAATTCGCGCACATACGGGGTTTGCAGGCGCGCGGTCACGTTCCAGTCGATATGACGCACATCATCGTGATACTGGTATTCACGCAGATCGGCCAGATCGAGGCCAAAGCCGCGAAAGAGCGTGCGGTAGTCGCCATGCAGCAAGCCATCGAGTCGACGGAGCACCGTCCACTCGAGCCGCCTGAGTACGGCTTCAGGATTGTGCGGCGACTTTGACATGAGTTTCGAGCGGCTTTTCCGGCGCGGGGATGCTTTGCATCAGGCGATGCACCAGCCGATCGGCAGTTTCGCCATCCGACAGCGCCTCGTAAGAAAGCACCAGCCGATGCCGCAGCACATCGGGCACCAGGTCGGCCACATCCTGCGGCAACGCATAGGTGCGGCCGCGCAACATGGCCAACGCGCGGGCGCCTTCGATGAGATTGATCGTGGCGCGCGGGCTGGCACCGAAGGTGAGGTACTTGGCGAGATCCTTGATGCCGGCGCGTTCCGGATCACGCGTTGCGGTCACCAGTTTCACCGCGTATTGAATGAGCGCCGGTTCCACATAGACCTTGCGGCATTCGCGTTGCAAGATGCTTAACTGCTCGGTGGATGCAACCGGCGAAACGATTGCAGGCGGCCCGGTGACGCGCTCGACGATGACGAATTCTTCTTCTTCAGACGGATAGCCGACCAACACCTTCATCATGAAGCGATCGACCTGCGCTTCGGGCAGCGCGTAGGTGCCTTCGGTTTCGATCGGATTCTGCGTTGCCATTACGAGAAAGGGCGTGGGCACAAAATGCGTTTCACCGGCGATCGTGACTTGGCGCTCCTGCATGACTTCTAGCAACGCGCTTTGCACTTTGGCGGGCGCGCGGTTGATTTCATCGGCGAGCAGCAAATTGGCGAAGACCGGTCCGAGGCTGGTCGCGAACTCGCTCGTTTTCTGGTTGTAGACACGCGTGCCGACCAGATCGGCCGGTACGAGATCGGGCGTGAACTGAATTCGGCGGAAGGTGCCCCGAATGGTGTTTGCGAGCGTCTTCACGGTGAGCGTCTTGGCAAGGCCGGGCACGCCTTCCACCAGCAGATGCCCTTGCGCGAGAATCGCGACCATCACGCGTTCGAGGAAATGATCCTGCCCGACCACGACCTTTTTCACCTCGTAGAGGATTCGCTCCATATGCGTGGCGATGGTGCTGCGCTGCGGCTCGAGTTTGTCCATGCGTTCCTGTGGGGAAGGTGGGTGAATGAGAGACGAGATCGGTTCAGAAGGGCGAGAGCCCAACGCCGCCCGCCGCGTTTTCGATTGGGACGGCAAACCCGACGCCGACGAACACACGCTGCTCGGTCGGATTGAGAATCGCGGTGACGATGCCGACCACTTCACCGTCCATGGTGACGAGCGGCCCGCCGGAACTCCCGGGATTGGCCGCGGCATCGAACTGGATGAGATTGGTCAAGAGTCGCTTACCTTCTGGCGAACGGAATTCGCGCTTCAATCCTGATACGACGCCTGCTGTAACGGACGGCCCGATCGCAAACGGAAAGCCCACCGCCACCACTTCATCACCGGCCGCAAGATCAGCCGTCGAGCGCATGGTGGCCGGGACGAGATCATCGGGCAGCGTACTGGCTTTGAGAATCGCAAGATCGTGTTCGGGGCGCATGCCGACGATGGTCGCTGCCGATTCAGTGCCATCGGCGAACGTGACCCGCACGTATTTTGCATGCGCTACAACATGCAAATTGGTGAGGATGGTGCCATCTTCCATGATCACCACGCCGCTGCCGACGCCGCGCTCGGCTTCCTGTCCCGGATCATCGACCTCGACGAAACCGCGCACCCGCACCACTGAGGGGCCGATCACCTCATAGGCCTTCGCCGCGCGCGAGGGTAGCGGGGTATTTTCGAGCGTATGCAGGACGGCCCGCTCAATATCTTTTTGCGTGATCTGGCGAAACGGCGCTTGCATAGCGTCATGCACCATCACCAGCACCAGCGCGAAGAGGGCGCCGCCTGCGATGAGCGCAAAGCGTTCATGGCGACCGAGGAAAGCGGCACCGGGGAAGCGGCGGGCTGGTGGCGCGGCGGGAATGGTGGGGATGGCCAGTGTCGGCGCGGTGCTCGCAGCGGCGGTTTGCGATGGCGATGTGGACCGACCCGAGAGGTTTCGTGCCGGTCGATCTTGCCGCCGGTTAGAACTGCTATAAAGCGCTGCCCGTTTCATAGTCGGCCCGTCGTTGCAATCTGCATGAACGGTACCACGGCCACGCTACGGAAGCCAAATTTACCGGCGTGGCACGACCGTCGGATTGGCCAAGCGCATCGGCTTGCCCTGGCAGTAGGCGACGATCTGTTCGAACGCCTCGCCGAAGTAGAGATCGAAGTTATCCCATTCGGTCCAGCCGATATGCGGGACGCACAGCGCCTTATCCGTTCGCAGCAGCGGATGGTCACCATGCAAAATCGGTTCATCTTCATAGACATCGACGGCGGCATAGCCTGGCCGGCCGCGCTCCAGTGCCGCGACCAATGCACCCGGTTGGATCAGTTCGGCACGCGCGGTGTTCACCAACAGTGCGGTGGGTTTCATGCGTGCGAGGTCGTCGGGCCCGACGATGCCGCGCGTTTCCGGCCGCAGGCGCGGATGCAGGCTCAACACATCCGAGCGTTCAAACAACTCGGCCTTGCTGGCCGCCACAGCGTAGCCGAGTTCTTTGGCGCGCGCCTTCGATTTTTCCTGACCCCAGACGAGAATCTGCATGCCCATGCCCCGGCAGGATTGGGCCACCAGCGAACCGATCTCGCCCAGACCAAAAATCCCAAGCGTGCTGCCGCGCAACCGATAGGCAAGTGAAGAAGGCCATTGGCCGCGTTTCATTGCTTCAGCCGCCAGCGCGACCTTGCGACGCGCAGCGACGATCAGCGCAACCGTCAATTCGGCTGGTGAGTCGGGCGAACTGCTCTTGCCGGTGGACACCGGAATGCCGAGCGCGGTGCAGGCTTCGAAGTCGATCGTCGTGGCGCTACGACCCACCAGCGCGAGCAGCTTCAACTTGGGCAGGCGCTCCAAGAGCGTACGACGAAACTCGACGCGCTCCCGCACCACGATAATAATCTCGACGTCGCGTAGACGATGGACCAACTCCTCATCATCCTTGGCGGGCTGCGGAAAACGGATGACCTCATGGCCCGCCAGCAACTGATACGAGGGCAGTTGGTGGACGATATTCTGGTAGTCGTCGCAGACGGCGATTTTCATGAGCGGCCGGTCAGGTTGGGTAGGAAGGTCACCAGGGGCGGATACAAGGCCATGATGAGCAAGCCCAGCATGATGATCCATACGAATGGCCAGGAGGCCTTGAAGATATCGCTCATCGCGACCTGCGGGGCCGCGCTCTTCAACGCGAACAGCGTGTAGCCAAAGGGCGGCGTCAGACCCCCAACGGTCGCGACGACCAGGAACAGCGTATAGAACCAGATCTCATCAAATCCATAGACCTTGAGCAGTGGGTTGTAGATCGGGATCAGCACCAGCATCAGGGCGACTTGATCGAGGAACATGAAGAGAATAAACGGCACTGCCATCATCAGGAACAGCATGACCGCGGCCGAAAGATTCATCTCCACGACGATTTCGCCGAGCTTGCGCGCCGCACCGGTCAAGGTGAGGAGCTGGCTGAACATCACCGCGCAGCACATGATGAGCAGCAGCAGCGAGGCCACCGTTACCGCCGACATGATGGCGTCTTTGATGAGTGACCACGAGAGGCGCTTATAGCCCGCCGCCATCAAGAGCGATCCGAACACGCCGGTCGCGGCTGATTCGGTCGGCGTCGCGACGCCGAGCATCACCAAGCCCATCACCAGAAAGAAAATCAGCGCCGAGGGGAGCATCTTTGCCAGCGCGAGCCATGCGCTGCCGGAGTCCTTACGATCAGCCAGATCAATCGCGAGATCGGGTGCGAGGGCCGGATTGAGCTTCAAGCGCACCATGACGTAGATGAGGAACATCACCGTCAGCATGATGCCAGGTACGATGCCTGCCACCAGCAGCTTGCCGGTAGAAATCTGCGCGATGGTCGCAATCAGAATCGCGAGCACGGAGGGCGGGATGATCGGGTCGAGGCTGGCGCCCGCGAGAATCGTACCCGCCGATAGACGCTTGTCGTAGCCGCGGGCGAGCATCGTTGGAAAGAGCGAGCGGCCAAGGAGCCCAGCCACTGCCATCGCGGCGCCCGACAATGCACCAAGAATCGCCGAGAGCAGGATGCACAAGATGTACTGCCGGCCGCGGATCTTGCC
>CAMDRJ010000322.1 GCA_945906755.1 Klebsiella pneumoniae
GCACTCATCAGTATTTCTCCTAGTGGCAAGGCGGTCGATCAAAACACCGAGCGTACTAGACATTCAGGCCTGCCGTCGCGTCTCACATCCGGTCGAAAAACTTGTCCAGGCGGCGCGGTACGCGCAGGCTCCTGTCCGATGAGCGATATCTTCGGGTCCGTCGGCATTCTGACAAAGTTTCCGCAGACTGATTGAGCTGATCGCCCAATTACCAGGAGGGACAGTCTAGAATTTGCTCCAGAAATTTAACCGAAGGCCCTCTCTTGTCGAGCGCGATCGCCTTACTCCCCATCACACGCCGCATCGCCATTGTGCTCGGACTGGGGGTGCTGTCGGCCGGGATCATCGCGCAAATTCCCGGGTTCGGCGCCCTTTCCGCGGCGCTGGAGGGGCGCCTACTGCACTGGAGCGGCGGCCAAGCAGATTGGGCCGGGATCGTCGTCGTTGATTTGAATATCGAGCCGTCCGCTGCAAGTCGAGAAGGTGCGGTAAGGGAAACCACTTCGCTGCGCGCGGAACTGGCCAAAATCAATGCCTACCTGAATATCGCCGGTGCCCGTACCACCGTCTACGACGTCGCATCGTTTGATCCGGACCCGATCGACGAAAAGTTTATCGGTTCAATTGAATCCAACGCCGTGTTCCCGGCGATTGGCCTTGCCGTTCACCCCAGCGCGGGCAACCCCGATCGAAGCGCACTCAACGCCCTCTCGATTGCAGACCCAATGCAAGGGGCCGCAATGCTGCCCAATCGGCCATGGGCCGAGATCGCTCTGCCTTCGGCGCGTCTGATCAGCCAAGGCAAAGGCCTCGCCGGCGTCATTAACGCCGATCCCGATGAAGACGGCGTCACACGCCGCCTCCCGCTATTGCACGCGTCACACGGCGCGGTGCTGCCCGCCATGGCCTTGGCGGCGGTGATTGCCGGGGATCGCGTTCGCCCTCACATCAATTTTTCCGGAACGCGAATTGGCGTCGGCATCCGCTCATGGAACGTCAATGAACGGGGCGAGGTTGAACCGAAGTTTCCGCGCAATCTCGATCGCATTCCAGTCATTGCCTTTGATCGTCTGGTCGCAGCAACGGCAACTGGCACCAGTGATGCAGCGCTTCAAGAGGCGATTCGTAACCGTGTCGTGTTTATCGGCAATCTGAACCGCAACACATCCATCACGGTGAATACGCCAGCCGGACCAGTCCCGACTGTGATGGTGGCCGCCGTGGGCTACGCGCAGCTATTGAGCGCGCAACTCATCCAACCGACGATACCGCTGCTTGATGCCCTGCTGCTGGTCATTGCGCTGATACCCGGCCTTTGGCTGCTCACGCAAAGGCGGGGCGCGACGCCACCGATGATTACCCTCGCCGCGACGGCTGCGATTGCATCGGTGATAGCACTTGGAGTCATCGCGTCTATCGCCAACATGCGATTGAGCTGGACCTTTGCGATGACCGCAGGTCTCCTGAACACCCTGCTAATTTGGGGTTGGATGGTGTTTGTCGCGACTTCTTCACGACGCGAAGAGGAGCGCGAGCGCGCCGCAGCGGAGGAATCGACCCGTCTGAAAACGCAGTTTCTGAATCACCTGACGCATGAATTGCGAACGCCCCTTACTGCGATTATGGGCTTCAACAAGATCAACCAGTTCACCGATGAGCTTGGCAAGGATCAACGCGTCGGCAATAGCGGCATCATCGCGCGCAATTGCGAGCATCTGCTTGCCCTGATCAACAACAATCTCGATTTGGCGAAACTGGAAGCGGGGCAACTCGCCATCACCCGGCTTCCCGAAGATCCCGAACCGGTCTTTCGCGACGTCATGGCAACCATGCGTGCGATGGCAGCGGAAAAGAAAATTGAACTGCGCTACACCTGCAAGACGCCGCTGCCTGAGGCCCTCTTGCTCGATTCATTTCGCCTACGCCAGGTCCTGCTCAACCTACTCGGTAACGCGGTGAAATTCACTTCGCGCGGATCGGTCGAGATCTCGGTTTCTTGGCATATCGCCGCGCTCGAAATCGAAGTCCGCGATACCGGCCCTGGCATCCCCCGCGAAGCGCTCGAACGCATCTGGCAACCCTTTAAACAAGCCGACCTCACGATTGGCCGGCGCTTCGGTGGAACCGGCCTTGGCTTGGCGATTTCACGCAAGCTGGTCGAATTAATGAGCGGTGAGATCACCGTTGAATCGCAAGTGGGACATGGCGCAACATTTCGGGTGCGCGTGCCAAGCGAGGCCATGCAACGTCAGATATCACCGGAAACGCCGGCTCCGGTCGTGAGTACCCGGGCGCGCCTGTTCGGGCGTGTTCTGATGGCCGACGACAACGAGGACCTCCGCAATCTCGTCACGCTTCTCCTGCGGAATCTCGGCCTCGAGGTGCATGCGGTCGAGAATGGCCTGGAAGCGGTTGAGAGCGCCGTCAGCGGTGAATTCGACGTGATTCTGACCGATATGGAAATGCCGATCATGAATGGCTATGAAGCCGTCCATGTGCTGCGGGCACGTGGCTATACCGGCACGATTCTTGGTCTCACCGCGCATCAAGAGGGCATTGAAGTTGCGCGCGCCATTCTCGCCGGGTGCGATGCGGTGCTCACCAAACCCGTGTCGCTGGATAGCTTGAACAAGGCGATCACACCGGTGCTCGAGCGCCAGCTAGCGCTGCGTACCGCGGCACGGCGCGAACCCCTCACGCAGCGGGAACAACATCGCGCTTGATCAACACGAGGATCGGTCATCACGGTATGAATATCGCGCAGCAAACCTCGTCATCACCACCGATTTCAGCGGTCAAAATGCGCTGATTGCTTGTCGTTCGCTTGCCTTTATAGCGCAATCACGGACACTCGCAGACATGACAACAACCATGCTTCCAATCCGCATCGATCGCGAGCTGTCCACGCTCGTACCGCGCTTTCTCGACAACTGTCGACGCGATGCGGGCGTGCTTGAAAAGGCGATTGCGCAATCTGACCTCGACACCATCCGCAAGATTGGCCACAGTCTCAAAGGTGTTGGAGGCGGGTATGGCTTCGCCGAGATCACAAGCATAGGGGCAACCATAGAGACTGCGGCAAAAGCCGGAGACACCAAGGCTGCCCTCACCGCCGTCATCGCATTCAAGGCCTTTCTCAAGGCCGTCCAAGTGGAGTACGTATGAGAGTCGCTATTCTCGAAGACGATCCGGCACAGATCGATCTCGTCACCCTTTGGCTGAACAATTCTGGCTTTAACTGCCATGTGTTTACCTACGGCAAGGAGCTCACGCGGGCATTGACGCGCGAAAGCTTCGATATCTTTCTGCTCGATTGGGAGCTCCCGGATATTACGGGCGCCGATGTGCTCCAATGGATCAGACAAAACGTGCGTGACGCGACGCCGGTCATCTTCACGACCGCGCGCGACCGCGAAGAAGATATCGCGGCAATGCTCAAAGCCGGCGCCGACGACTACATCGTCAAACCGCTGCGCAAAATGGAGCTGCTGGCGCGCATTCACGCGGTTATGCGCCGGAGCCGCAACGAGAAACCGGCCGACGACGTGTTTGAAATCGGCGAGTTTCGCGTTAATGTCGAGTCCCGAACCGTGCATCGGCATGGCCAGCAGGTCGAGCTGACGCAGAAGGACTTCGACTTGGCGGTGTTCCTGTTCCGCAATCTGAGCCGATTGCTGTCGCGCGGTCATATCCTTAAAAACGTATGGGGTCGCAGCCCAAATCTCAATACGCGGACCGTCGACACGCATGTCAGCCGTCTGCGCTCAAAGCTTGGCTTGGTGCCGGAAAACGGCTGGCGTCTGGTTGCGATCTACCAGCATGGTTATCGGTTGGAACAGATCCACAAGGACGAGCACATCGACGCAGCATCCATCGGCGCACCAGCGCCGGCGACGACCATCTGATTGGTGTCATCTTCGTAGTACCAAAAACGGCGACCGATGGTCGCCGTTTTGTTTCGTGCGATACAAACAGAAACATCCGGGCCTGGTCCGGCAAAACTCGCCTTACATCCGCCCCACAGAATGGCTCTCACGGCAATGCGGTCCTTCGCGCCGACCAACGCACCAGGAGAGCACAATGAACAAGATCCTCGCTGCAATCGCCCTGACCGGCCTGATCGCTTCAGTTCCCGCTATTGCCAATGCGCATGACCGTGACGGCCGCCGCGACTCGTATCATCAGCGCCATGACGACTCGCGATATGACGACTCACGGCGCTACGACTCGCATCATCAGCGCTTTGATGACTCGCGGCACTACGACGCACGGCACGACGCGGCGAATCATTACCGCGGTCACCGGCAGCGTCAATATCGCGTCTATGAGGCGCCCATCGTGCACTACCCTGCACCGCGCGTCGCCCAGATTTACTTACCGCCGATTCCACTGCCGCCGCTGCCGCATGTAAACATCATGTGGCGCATCGGCCACTGAACGAGGTCGCGCACCACACGGCAAAATGCGGCTCAGCGC
>CAMDRJ010000323.1 GCA_945906755.1 Klebsiella pneumoniae
ATCACCTTCTCATGCAAGCTCCGGTGCTCGGCCGCGCACCGCCGGTCGCATCCCCGCTGGGGCCCCTGCTCCGCGGCTCGCACGGCCACTTCAACGCGCTTACCATCGATCTCTATTTTTGCGAGGGGTGCGCTCACGCGATCGCCTCATGCTCGGGATGCAACGAATTCGGTCCCACCAGACAGTATTTGTTCTTGATATGGAATTCGAATTCGCTGCGGAAATGCTGGATGAAACTCTTTACCGGCAGCGCGGCCGCATCGCCCAACGCGCAGATGGTGCGACCGGCGATGTTGTCGGCGATCGAAATGAGTTTGTCGAGGTCTTCCGGTCGGCCTCTGCCGATTTCGATGCGATGGACCATGCGGTATAGCCAACCGGTTCCTTCACGGCAGGGCGTGCACTGTCCGCATGATTCTTCAAAGTAAAAATACGACAAGCGTTCGAGACACTTCACCATGCAACGCGTTTCGTCCATGATGATAACTGCGCCCGAGCCGAGCATCGAGCCTGCCTTCGCGATCGAGTCGTAATCCATGTCGGTGCGCATGATCACATCGGCCGGCAGCACCGGCATCGACGAGCCGCCGGGAATACAAGCCTTGAGCTTGCGCCCACCGCGCATGCCGCCTGCCATCTCAAGCAATTTGGCGAATGGCGTACCGAGCCTGACTTCGTAGTTGCCGGGGCGCTCGACATCGCCTGAGACGGAAAATAATTTTGTGCCGCCATTGTTGGGTTTGCCAAGCGCGAGATAATGCTCGGCCCCCATATTGAGAATAAACGGGACAGCCGCAAAAGTTTCAGTGTTGTTGATCGTGGTGGGCTTGCCGTAGAGGCCAAAGCTCGCCGGAAAGGGCGGCTTGAAGCGCGGTTGCCCTTTCTTGCCTTCGAGTGATTCGAGCAGCGCGGTTTCTTCACCGCAGATGTACGCACCCCAACCGTGATGTGCATACAGATCGAAGCTCACCTCGCTGCCTAGAATATTTTTTCCGAGATAGCCCGCCGCATAGGCTTCAGCGAGCGCCTCTTCGAAGCGTTCGTAGACGTCCCAAATTTCGCCGTGAATATAGTTGTAGCCGACGGTCGAGCCGGTCGAAAAGCCGGCGATCGCCATGCCTTCGATCACGCTATGCGGGTTGTAGCGAAGAATATCGCGATCCTTGAACGTGCCGGGTTCGCCTTCATCGGAATTGCAGACCATGTATTTCTGGCCCGGGAATTGACGCGGCATGAAGCTCCACTTCAATCCGGTCGGAAAGCCCGCGCCGCCGCGACCACGCAGCGTCGACTTCTTGAGATCGGCGATGACTGCATCAGGCGTCAGCTTCTCGGTGAGAATTCTGCGGAGCGCCTGATAGCCACCGCGCGCGACGTAATCCTTGAGACGCCAATTGTCACCGGTCACGCCTTTCATGATGACCGCATCGGGGCCATAGGCGTCGGGGGCGAAGGGCGGAAAGGCTGTGATCATGGTTGCTCGGACAAAAATTGATCCGGTTGCGCCGCGAGCTTATCGAGGCGCTCCGAAGACATGAAGCTCACCATCTTCTTGTTGTTGACGAGCATGACCGGGGCATCGCCGCAAGCACCGAAACACTCGCCTTCTTTGAGCGTGAAACGGCCATCGGGCGTGGTTTCGTTCCAACCGATGCCAAGCTTTTGCTTGAGATGTTCGGCGGCGTCGTTCGCGCCACGTAACGCACAAGGCAGATTCGTGCAGATCGACAGCTTGAATTTGCCCACCGGCTGCAAATCGTACATCGTGTAGAACGTCGCGACTTCGTAGACGGCCACTGGCGGCATGCCGATACGCTGCGCGACGAAATCCATCAGTTCGGTCGTGAGGTGTCCTTGTTCGCTTTGCGCAATCGTAAGCGCCGCCATGACCGCGGATTCGCGGTGGTCGGGCGGATACTTTGCGATTGCGCGATCGATTTTCGCGATCGCCTCAGAACTTAGCAGTGTGTTCGAGCTCATCGGTCCACTTCCCCGAAAACGATATCCAGAGTGCCGATGATCGCCACCACGTCGGCGAGCATATGGCCCTTCGACAATTCATCCATTGCCGAGAGATGCGCAAAGCCAGGCGCGCGGATCTTCAATCGATAGGGTTTGTTGGCGCCATCTGAGATCAAATAGATGCCGAACTCGCCTTTCGGATGCTCCACCGCCGCATACGCCTCACCGGCCGGTACATGCATCCCTTCGGTGAACAGCTTGAAGTGATGAATCAGGTCTTCCATGTTGGTCTTCATCCCAACGCGGGACGGCGGCGCGACCTTGTGATTATCGGTGATCACCGGCCCGGAGTTCTTGCGCAGCCATTCGATGCACTGTTTGATGATCCGATTGGACTGCCGCATTTCCTCGATGCGCACCAGATACCGATCGTAGCAATCGCCATTCACCCCAACCGGAATATCAAAGTCCATGCGGTCATAGACTTCGTAGGGCTGTTTCTTGCGAAGATCCCAGGCGATACCCGAGCCACGGATCATCGGCCCGGTAAAGCCAAGTGCCTTGGCGCGTTCCGGCGTCACCACGCCAATTCCGACGGTGCGCTGCTTCCAGATGCGATTGTCGGTGAGGAGCGTTTCGTATTCGTCGACGCAATTCGGAAAACGGTCGGTGAAGTCGGCGATGAAATCGAGCAAAGAACCTGAGCGCGAGCTGTTCAACCGACGCAGCGTTGCCGCGCTTTGATGTTGTGACGCAAGATACTGCGGCATGACATCGGGCAAATCGCGAAACACGCCGCCTGGCCGGTAGTAGGCCGCATGCAGCCGCGCACCCGAGACCGCCTCATAACAATCCATGAGGTCTTCGCGCTCGCGAAACGCATAGAGAAACACCGTCATCGCGCCGATATCGATCGCATGCGCGCCTAGCCACAGCAGGTGATTCAGGATGCGGGTGATCTCATCGAACATGACGCGGATGTATTGCGCGCGCTCCGGCACCTCGATGCCAAGGAGCTTCTCGATCGCCATGACATACGCATGTTCATTGACCATCATGGACACATAGTCCAGACGATCCATGTACGGCAACGATTGTATGAAGGTCTTGTGCTCGGCGAGCTTTTCGGTCGCGCGATGCAACAGCCCGATATGCGGATCGGCGCGCTCGATCACCTCGCCATCGAGTTCCAGCACGAGCCGAAGCACGCCATGGGCAGCCGGGTGCTGGGGCCCAAAGTTGAGTGTGTAGTTTCGGATCTCAGCCATGAAATGGCTCCGAAACGAGACACTCAACTTCAGTGGAGGCTAACTTTTCGCGCAATGCCGAAAAGTTAAGCGAACCGCGGCCGAAACTAAAGTTGAGCGTCAAGTTGAGAACCTCAACCATCATCGCTTCCCCAAATCGCCGTAACTGTCCTCGCGGATGATGCGAGGCGTAATTTCGCGCGGCTCGATGGTGACCGGCTGATAGATCACGCGCTTCTGGTCAGGGTCGTACCGCATCTCCACATTGCCTGACAGCGGGAAGTCCTTGCGGAACGGATGCCCGATGAAACCATAGTCGGTAAGGATTCGGCGCAGATCGTTGTGGCCTTCGAACATGATGCCGAACAGATCAAACGCTTCACGCTCATACCAGTTCGCGGCAGGCCAGACTTCGGTCACGGTGCTCACGACCGGAAAGCCATCGTCGGCGGCAAACGTCCGCAGCCGCAAGCGCCAGTTGTGTTCGATCGACAATAGATGCAGCACGACGGCAAAGCGAGCGCCTTGCCAAGCGCCCTCGCCATAGGCCGAATAGTCCACGCCGCACAGATCAATCAGCGTATCGAAGCGCAGCGACGCATCGCTTTGCAGCAGCCGGGCCGTCTCGAGAAACGCGTCGGCCTTGACGACAAGAGTCGTCTCACCGAGCGGCTCGGTACAGGTGACGATGCGCTGCCCGAGCACACTGTCGAGCGCGGACCGCAGTCGTTCGCGTTTGGTTGTCATCGTGGGAAAGGGAGGCCGTCGGCGTTAGCGCGCGATGGTGTTGGTCCGTTTGATTTTATTCTGCAATTGGACAATGCCATACAGCAGCGCCTCGGCGGTTGGCGGACAACCCGGTACATACACATCGACCGGCACGATCCGATCGCAACCACGCACGACCGAGTATGAGTAGTGGTAGTAACCACCGCCATTCGCACACGAACCCATCGAAATCACCCAGCGTGGCTCGGCCATCTGGTCATAGACCTTGCGCAGCGCGGGCGCCATCTTGTTGCAAAGCGTGCCGGCGACAATCATCACATCGGATTGCCGCGGACTCGGTCGAAAAATAATGCCGAAGCGATCAAGGTCGTAGCGCGCGGCGCCCGCATGCATCATTTCGACCGCGCAACAGGCAAGGCCGAACGTCATCGGCCAGAGGGAACCCGTGCGGGTCCAGTTGATCACCGTATCGAGCGTCGTCGTAACGAAGCCCTGCTGCATCACACCGTCAGAAGCACCCATTTCG
>CAMDRJ010000324.1 GCA_945906755.1 Klebsiella pneumoniae
TCAGCAACCGACGCGCATCACCATCGGCTAGTTCCACCAGCCGATCGCGCGCCGAGACCGCAAACGTCGGCGCATCAGTGAGTGCGGCAACCGCTCGGTCAAACAAGGCCACGAGCTCAGCATCGTTGAGCGAGGTCAAGACGTAGACCACGGCACGCGAAAGCAGCGCGCTATTGACTTCGAACGACGGATTTTCGGTGGTCGCGCCGATAAACGTGAACAGGCCTTCTTCCACGAACGGCAAGAAGGCGTCCTGTTGCGCCTTGTTGAAGCGATGCACCTCGTCGACAAACACAATCGTTGCGCGACCGCGCGCCCTGCTCTGACGCGCTCGCTCGACCGCTTCGCGAATTTCCTTGACCCCAGCGAGCACCGCCGAGATGGCGATGAACTCGGCATTGAACGCAGAGGCGGCGAGCCTTGCAAGGGTGGTCTTCCCGACGCCGGGCGGCCCCCAAAGAATCATCGAGTGATGTTTGCCGGAATCGAACGCCAGCCGCAATGGCTTGCCCGGTCCGAGCAGATGGGACTGTCCAACGATTTCGGCGAGATTGCGCGGACGCAGACGTTCTGCCAACGGCACGTTCAACGTCGCGCCAGGCACCTCGCCAACCGCCGCCTCGTCAAAGAGATCATTCACCGATGACATCCGCCCCTTTTGGCGGGGTAAATCGAAATGACGCGGGATCGATCCGCGGGTTGCGTTCGATCGAATGAAACCGCAATACCGTCTGCTGACCGAATGCGTCGGTCAATTCCATGGCGCCCACGCCCGCCGCCGACATACCGATCCGGATGCGCTCGAAATTCGCATCTTTTTGCTTGGGGACGGCGAGCACCCATTCGAGGCCATCACGTATGCCGTCATCTTTGAGGTCGAACGCCTTCAACGCGTCGTTGTTGCCGGCCAGGAGCGCGGCAGGCGTCGAGCCGAGCGCATTGTCGATCTTGCGCACCGACACTTGATTCAAATCGGGATCATAGATCCAGACCTTCTCGCCATCGCCGACGATCAGTTGGTTGTAGGGCTTTACATAGTTCCAGCGAAATTTCCCCGGGCGCGCAAACTCGAGCGTGCCACGCGATTCCTGCGTCATCCTGCCATTGCGATCGAGAATTTTCTGGCTGAATTCGCTTTTCGCCGCGCGGGTATCGGCCATGAACGCAGTCAAGCGGTCGCTACCGCCCGCCCACACCGATGCGCTAACCAACAGAGCGAGCAGTCCCATGTATTTAGTCATCAGCATGCACCTCTAATAATGTCTGCTCAGTTCTCGCCTTTGACCGGCGCGAAAATTTCCCGATTGCCATTGGATTGCATGGCTGAAACCAATCCGGCCTGTTCCATTGACTCGAGCAGCCGTGCCGCGCGGTTGTACCCAATCCGCAAATGCCGTTGCACCAATGAAATCGATGCTCGACGCGAGCGCACCACGATCTCGACCGCCTGATCGTACAGGGGATCCGATTCGCCACCGGTTGCGCCACCGGCACCGCCCAGGTCGAGCGTACCGCCATCGACACTTTCGCCGGTGCCTTCGAGCAAGCCTTCAATGTATTCCGGTTTGCCAAGACTCTTCAAATGATCGACGACCTTATGGACCTCATGATCGGCCACGAATGCCCCATGCACACGCATCGGCACGCCCGAACCCGGCGGCAAATAGAGCATGTCACCTTGCCCAAGCAACGATTCGGCGCCTTGTTGATCAAGGATGGTCCGTGAATCGATCCGACTGGATACTTGGAACGCGATACGGGATGGAAAGTTCGCTTTGATGAGTCCGGTGACCACATCGACTGAGGGGCGCTGCGTGGCAACGATCAGATGGATGCCCGCCGCGCGCGCTTTCTGCGCAAGCCGCGCGATCAGTTCTTCGACCTTCTTGCCCACCACCATCATCAAATCCGCCAACTCATCGATGACGACAACAATATGCGGCAGCTTGGTGAGCGGTACCGGATTGTCGGTCTGGATGGTCTCCGGATCATGCAAAGGCTGGCCGTTTTTATCGGCTTCGGCGACCTTTGAATTAAACCCCGCGAGATTACGAACGCCCACCCAGGACATCAGTTTGTAGCGCCGATCCATTTCCGCGACACACCAGCCAAGTGCGTTGGCGGCGTACTTCATGTCGATGACGACTGGTGCGAGCAGTTGCGGAATGTCCTGGTAGATCGATAGCTCGAGCATCTTTGGATCGATCAGAATCAATCGCACATCGCGCGCCTCGGCCTTGTAAAGCAGCGACAGGATCATCGCGTTCATCGCCACCGACTTGCCCGAGCCGGTGGTCCCGGCAACCAAAAGGTGCGGCATGCGAGCGAGGTCGACCACGATCGGCTGACCGCTGATGTCCTTGCCAAGCGCGATCGCCAATGGCGAATGCATGTCGTGGTAGACCTTCGAGGATAGAATCTCTGAGAGGCGCACCGACTGGCGTTTCGGATTGGGGATCTCAAGCCCCATATATGATTTGCCAGGTATGGTCTCGACGACCCGAATACTCATCACCGACAGCGACCTGGCGAGGTCCTTCACCAGATTGACGATCTGGCTGCCCTTTACGCCGATCGCAGGCTCGATTTCATAGCGCGTGATCACCGGCCCCGGATAGGCCGCCAGCACTTTCACGTCAACCCCGAACTCCTTCAGCTTTCGTTCGATGAGACGCGAGGTGTATTCGAGGGTCTCCGGACTGATCGTTTCACGCTCGGCCGGCGGTTCATCGAGTAGAGCCAGCGGCGGCAGCGGCGTGTCAGGCAGCTCTTGAAAGAGGGGCGCTTGTTTTTCGCGGTTTACGCGCTCCGACTTAGCAATTTCGGTGACCGGCTGCTCGATGCGAATCGGGCGCGCATCTTCAGTACGTCGCTTCTCGGCGACCACGATCGTTTCGCGCTCGACCGCGGCAACCTCGCCTAAGCGCTCGTCCGCGCGACGTTCGCGCCATGCCATGAGATTTTTGCAGCCCAGCTCGATCCAAGTGCCAAGCGCCTCGATCGCCGTGACCCAAGAGACGCCGGTCAATAGCGAGAGCCCGATCAGCAGCGCCGTCATGAGCGCGAGCGTCGATCCGGTAAATCCGACCGTCGCATGCAGTGCATCGCCGATCAACACACCAAGCACACCACCGGGTTTGAACGGCAAGGTCACGCCGATCGAATGAAAGCGAAGCGCTTCAATCGCACTCGAAGACAGCCATACGAGAAAAAATCCGGCGAGTGCGTAATAGAACGGGCGCCGGTCGCTGATCGAGGTGCCATCAAGACGTCGATAACCCCAGAAGACCGTGTAACCAAGCAATACCACCCACCAATAAGCCGATACGCCGGAGAGGTAGAGCAATAGATCGGCGAGCCACGCCCCAAATCGCCCGCCCGCGTTGCTGATGGTGGCACCCGATCCGGTTCTAGACCATCCCGGGTCTGCTGTCGTGAATGTGAGCAAAGTGAGTGCCACGTACACGGCCGCCATGACGACCACGATCCACCGCGACTCTCTAAGTAGCGCTGCGACTTTGCCCGGCAGAGGGGCTTGCGTGGGTTTGGCCAAATCTGGACGCTGGGAAGATCGCGGGAAACGGAACAAGCTCGATCGGCTTTAACGATGCACCGAGAGCCCGCCAAAAAAATAAAAAGCCTGGGGCGAATTGTACTCGCCACCAGGCTTTTGCCGTATCGCCGCAGTGCAGGCCGCGGGCGTTCCGGGTGAGGCTGTTTCGCTTCGACCGGTCTAGTGCGCCATCAGAATATTGTCGCGCAGGAAGATCGCGCCGGAGCGCACTTCAATATAGCCACCGGTTTGCAGATCTTTCATGACCCGGCTCACCATCTCGCGCGAGGCACCGATCATCTTGGCGATATCTTGCTTCGGCAGCTTCTTGGTCACGACTTTCTGACCATCGATCGTATCGACCATCTCCAAGAGGAGGCGGGCGACGCGTCCATAGACATCCATCAGGGCGAGGCTGCCAATCTTGCGATCAGCATCGCGGAGGCGTTTGACCAGCCCGCGCATCACACCCATGGAAATATCAAAATTCTCGGCGAGGCACTTCTTGAAATCAGCCTTGGAAATCGTCAGCAGCTCACAGGGCTCAATCGCAATGACGGTCGCCGATCGCGGCGCGTCATCCACCAGACCCATTTCGCCGAAAAATTCGCCCGAGGAAAGAATCGCGAGAATCACTTCGCGACCTTCATCATCGCTCATCATCACCTTGAGGCGGCCGGCAATAACGATATAAAGCGAGTCGGTGGGATCACCGGCCGAAATGATCGTCGAGCTGCGTGGAAAGGCTTTTCGACCTACGACGCGCGTGAGGAGAGCAAGCTGCCCCTCAGGCAACTGCGAAAACAGTGGGACATTACGAAGCAGCAGAGTCGAAACACTAGCGGGACCACGCATTGAATTACCCTCCACGAAAATCAATACCCACAACGGGGGAGTGAATGACCACG
>CAMDRJ010000325.1 GCA_945906755.1 Klebsiella pneumoniae
TCTCGGCCTTCGGCGAGGCCAATATCGTCGAGGAAGCCAGTCGGCTCGGTGCGCTTGCCTACCTGGTGAAGCCGCTCGACCCCTCCCAGATGATTCCAGCCATCCATGCGGCGATCGAGCGCGCCCGGGAAATCAAGAAACTACGCGAATCAGCCGCCAAATTGCGCGGTGCGTTGGATGAGCGAGAACTGTCGGCAATGGTCGTGGGGGTGCTGATGGAACGCTTCGCGCTCGATCGCGAGTCGGCTTTTGATCTGTTGCGATCACAAGCCCGGCGCGAACGTCGGAAAGTCCGCGAACTCGCCGAAGAGCTGCTCACGTCAAGTGAGCGGATGAATCGTCTCGCCGCTGCGGTGGGCAAGAAGGAAAAGTAGGCGCTTAGAGCGGGCCGCACTCGTGCTTAGAGCGAGCCGCACTCGTGCTTAGAGCGAGCCGCACTCGTTATTGCGATTGAAAGACCTGCGCGGTTTTCGCAATCGCAGACCACTTGGCGATTTCATTGCGATGAAATTCGCCGAACGCTTCCGGGGATGCCGAAGGTAACGCCTCGATGCTGACGTACCCCAGGCGCTCGATGACATCCGGCATCTTCGTCACTTCCTTCAGTTCGTTGTTCCAGCGCTCAATCACGCTGCGTGGCGTGCCGGCCGGGGCAAACATCCCAATCCAGGCAATCATGTTGAGGTCATGAATCCCCGGCACGCCCGCTTCGCCCATGGTCGGTACGGTGGTCGCGAACGGCGATCGTCGCTGTGAGGTCACCGCCAGTGCTTTCACCTTGCCTGCCTTCACTTGGATATTGGCCGAGGTCATGCCATCGAACATCAAGGTGATCTGGCCGCCCATCATATCGGTCAGGGCTTGCGCACTGCCCTTATAGGGAATTCCCTGCACGTCAACGCCAGCGGTAACCTTCAGCGACTCCATGATGAGATGCGAAATGGTGCCTCCACCAAGATGGCCGTAATTATGGGTACCGGGGCTTGCCTTCAATAACGCGACGACGTCTTGCAACGTGCTGACCGGGACATGATTCGCCGCCACCAGCATCATCGAAGTGAACCCGACCATCGAGATCGGCAACAGATCCTTCTCCGGGTCATACGGAAGCTTCTTGTGGACTGCAGGAAGAATCGCGACCGGCGAAATCGAGGTGATGAGAATCGTGTATCCATCTGGCGGTGCCTTGGCGACTGCATCCACACCGATGATTCCAGCGCCGCCTGAACGATTGTCGACGATCACCGGTTGGCCAAACCGTTGCGCGAGGCGATCGAGCATGGCGCGCGAAGCAACATCGGCCGCATTGCCAGGCGGGAACGGCGCGATGATGCGAATCGGGCGATTGGGGTAGGCGGCGCCTTGTGCGAGAGCGGTGCTGGTTGCCAGCGTCGTGACGATGGCGAGCACGGATGCACCGTATAGCGAACGTGAAAAGTCGCCCATGATTTCTCCTTGTAGTCCGCAACCGGATCGACCGCGGCCGGGCTTTATAATCGCATAGAGCATCGTTCGGCGGGCCACTCGCCTGCGCGCCATGCCAATTGCCGCTGTCATTCCCGCTCGTCAACCGACGATGAATCATGCCCAACGCCGATATCAGTTTTTGTCGTTCTTTTTTGTTTACGCCGGGCAACCGCCCGGAACGATTTGCCAAGGGCGCGGCTTCCGGTGCCGATGCCTTGATCCTTGATCTTGAAGATGCGGTTGCCGCGCAAGACAAGGATAAGGCCCGCGCCACCGTCATCGAGTATTTTCGCGGCGATTGGCGCGCCTCGCTTGCTGCAGGCCAACTGTGCGGATTGCGAGTCAATAACCTGCATACGCCCGCCGGCGCGACGGATCTGGCGGCGCTCGTGGCGTCCCGCATTGCGCCGGATTTCATCGTGATCCCGAAGGTCGAGTCGGCACCTGAGGTCGAGGTGTTCGTTCGGCAGCTGGCCGGCCCGCAAGCGAGCATTCAGTTTCTCTGTGCAATTGAGTCGGCGCGTGGCTTGGAGGCGGCCATGGCGATCGCTGCCGTAAATCCAAGGGTGCGCTCGCTCGGATTCGGCGGGGCGGATCTGGCCGTTGAATTTCGCGCCGAGCTGTCCTGGGAGCCGATGTTCATGGCGCGTGCGCGGCTCGTGCAGGCCGCTGCGGCGGCGGGCATCGGGTTGGTCGATGTCCCGCATGTCAATCTGGCCGATGACGCCGGACTGCAATCGGATACCCAACGCGTGAAAGCGATGGGATTCACCGGCAAGCTGGCTATTCATCCAAAGCAGGTCAAGCCGATCCAGGACATCTTCACTCCAACGCCCGCTGAGGCGGCACGGGCGGCCGGTATCTTGGCGGCGTTTGAGCGATCGAGTGGCAACGTCGTTGAATTCGACGGCAAGATGGTGGAAGGTCCGATCGTTAAAGTGCAGGAGCGCATTCTGGCGCTCGCGCGTCGCGCCGGCGTATCAAGCAGCAACGCACCAACCCCGTCGGCGCCCGCTAACGAACAAGCCGGTCCCTTCTCCGCTTACTACACCGCAGGCGATGGGCGCTATGTCGAGCAGTTCGGGCTGGACTTCGAGGATTTCGCGGTCGGGCAGCGCTTCCGCCACCGGCCTGGTGTCACGGTCACGCAGCAAGACAATCTGGATGAAGCGCTCGACACGTTGAACAGCGCGATGATTCATTACGATGCGCACTACTCGGCCCAGACCACCTGGAAGAAGCCGCTGATGGTAAGCACGGTGACCTTGCAGCGGATCATCGGAATGGCCTCCAAAACGTTTGCCAAGCGCCGCGCGATTCGGAGCATGCAGGAAATCGCGATGACCGCTCCCGTGTTTGGTGGCGACACGCTATACGCGGAAACCGATGTGCTGGGCGTAGCCGCCGGGGCGGATCCGGCATGCGGTTTGGTTGAAGTCGTCTCGCGTGGGGTCAACGCCGACGGAAAAGTCGTTGCGCGCGTGACGTACACCGTCGAAGTATTCAGGCGCGGCAAGCATCCCGACACTTTGGGACAGCCCACCGGGCTCAAGCGTGCGCCCGATGCGCGCTTTGCCCATCATCGGCAATTGGCCGATGGTGCGCTGGTCGAGCAGTTCGGATTTTTCTTCGAGGATTGCGGGCCGGGGGAAACGTTTGTGCATTACTCGCGACGAACGTTTCACCGCGACGAGGCGATTGAGCATGCGTACCGTTCGCTCGATGTGACGCCGCAGTATCACGACGAGCGCTGGATTCGCGAGCATCAGGATGGCCGCTACCGCGTCGCCGAAACCTGGCTCATCAGCGCGGCGACCGCGCTTTCCACCCGCACGTTCGGGCGCGTGGTCGCCAATCTTGGCTGGTACGATATCACGCTGCCTAACCCAGTTTTTGCCGGGGACACGGTCCACGCCGAATCAACCATCCTGGAAAAACGCGAGTCAAAGTCGCGGCCGAACGAGGGCATTCTCAATGTCGAAACCCGTGCTTATAACCAGCATGGCGAACTCGTGGTGGCCTACAAGCGCAATCTGCTCGTCTACAAACGTAACGCCGACACGCCTTATCCGAAAGCAGGTTATTGATTGTGCGAACCTTGATGCATCGAACCATGCAGTATCGAATCGTTGCGACGGCCGTTATCGCGTTTTGCGTGGCGAGTGCCGCTGTTGCGCAGGCGGACGCCAAGGATCTGGACACCCCCTATGTGCCGACGCCGCAGAAGGTCGTCGACGGGATGCTCGCGATGGGCCAGGTGGGTCCTAAGGATTTCTTGATCGATCTTGGATCCGGCGATGGCCGCATGGTGATCACCGCTGCCAAGCAGCTGGGCGCGCGGGGCTTCGGCGTGGAAATCGATCCCCGGCTGGTGGCGCTGGCGAATCGCGCGGCCGCGGAGCAAGGCGTCGGTAACCGCGCCCGATTCATGGAACAGGATCTCTTCAAGACGCCGCTGCATGAGGCGAGCGTCATCACCATGCACTTATTGCCGGATGTGAATATCGAACTGCGGCCAAAGCTCCTCGCGCTGGCGCCCGGCACGCGCATCGTTTCGCATGACTACCACCTCGGCGATTGGCGAGCCGATGCGCATGAAGTGTTGGACGTTCCGGACAAGCCGGTCGGGCCTTTGCTCAAGAGCGACATCTACCTGTGGATTGTCCCGGCTCAAGTGGCAGGCACTTGGGAAGCGCCGATGAATGGCAAACCGCGTGCGTTGCGGCTGGAATTGACCCAACAATACCAAGTCGTCCAGGCCAAACTGACCGTCGAAGGCGCACCGCTTCGCGTTACGCGCGCCACGCTGCGCGGTCGCATGCTCGAACTCGTTGCGGAGAATGCCAAGCAAGAACCCTTCAGTTTGGTCCTCCAGG
>CAMDRJ010000326.1 GCA_945906755.1 Klebsiella pneumoniae
GGCGGCAGCAACCGCGCCACCGCCTTGTTCTTGAATGATTGTCCGTATCGAGCCACTGTCGTCCTTCATCGCCGCCCCCGGGTTCTTGGTTCTATGGAGGCGACAACTATTCTGACGCGGGGGGGGACCTATCCCCGCGATTACAGGCAAGTTCTGGAATCTCCAAAAACGCTTCCCGACGTAATGAACAAGTCGAAGGCCTTCTCCGGCTGGTGCGAGGCCCCACAGTATTTCCCGATTGTTCTGGTTACTTCGCCAAATTTTCAGGATCCAGAACAGTGGAAACCCGCTTCCGTTCCCATGGTTGATAGACAAAAATTATTGCTTGCCTTTAGAGAGGCAACGAAACAAGCGCGGTTGTGCGAAGCCTCCGAACATGAGAAGCCCAGACCATACATTTACGGAGTGAAGGACTTGCAGATTGCTGCCGCATTTAAGAACGCACTAGGTCGACAGCTAGTATCCGTGACGCTTCGGAAGAAATACATTGAATGTGGCAGTGAACGCGGATGGGCGGATTCTCCGCAGTGGTTTTTCTTGGGGGAGACCATCCGCTCTATCGGCAACAATCTTTCCCTGATTGACGCCGGAGATTATGACAAAGATGGGAGATCGGAAGTGGTCTTCTGGTATAGCGGCTATAACCGAGACGGCTACGTACTCCTTTACGACAATTTCACAAAGAGAACGGATTTCGTTTGGACCTACCATTGAATCGAAGAAGCCCCACCGAGTCGATAGTGCTAACCTTTCCTATTGACCGATTTCTACCGGAAGCATCATGAAGATCCTGATCCATTTCTGTACCGGTTGAGGCTATCAACCGGAAGCCCTCCGTGCGAGGGACCGTTTGATCAACAAAGGCTTCACCGACGTCACCGTTAAGCCGGGCAAGTCCGGCCAATTCGATATCGTCTTCGATGGTGTCACCCGCTATTCGAAATACGAAACCGGCCGGTTTCCGACCGATGCGGAGATCGACAGCCTCGCCTAGGCGATCCGCCCGGATTCCAGGACAGGTTAAGCTCCGCCTTTCTCCCTTCGCACCCTCTTTTTCGAAAGTCAGAACACAGTGGATTCGCACGCATTCAAAGGCCGTCTTGAAGATCCCCGTCTGATCACAGGTAAAGGTCAGTTCACTTCCGACAATAATTTTCCGGGACAGCTCTACGCCGCCTTCCTTCGTTCCGATCGGGCGCATGCCGAGATCGTTTCCATCGATACGAAACCGGCGCTCGCGCGGCCCGGCGTGCGTGCCGCCTTCACTGGCGATGATGTCAAAGCAGCAGGCATCAAATCCCTGCCCACGCAGCTCGCGTTCAACGGTCGCGATGGCCAACCGCTCATCAAACCGCATCGGCCTGCGCTTGCACAAGGCAAGGTCCGCTATGTGGGTGAGCCGGTCGTTTGCATCGTTGCTGATTCCGCGCTCGCCGCGCAGGATGCGCTCGATGCCGTGGTCGTTGAATATCGTGATCTCCCGGCAGTGGTACGCGCCATCGACGCACTCAAGCCCGGTGCGCCGCAATTGTTTGATGTAGCGCCGGGCAATCGCGTGGTGGACTTCGGCCAAGGCGATGAAGCGAAAACCGAAGCGGTGTTTCGTACCGCACCCAAGATCGTCAAGCTCACGCTTAACAATAACCGCGTGGTGGCAAGCCCAATGGAACCACGCGCCGCCGTCGCTCTGTACGACACCGCACGCGATCACACGACGTTTTATTCGGTGAGTCAGGGCGTCAATGGCCTGCGCGCACAGATCGCGGGCACCATGGGCATCACCGAAGACAAAATCGATGTCATCTCGATCGATGTCGGCGGCGGCTTTGGCGTGCGGGGCAACATCTATCCGGAATACTGTGTGCTCGTGCTGGCCGCGAAGAAACTCGGCAAACCGGTGAAATGGACCTCTTCGCGCGCCGAAGCTTTTCTCTCGGACGAACAAGGACGCGATGTCGATTCACGCGGCGAAGTGGCGGTCGATACCAACGGCCGATTTCTCGCGATGCGGTTCGATTTCATCGCCAATCTCGGTGCGTACTGCGCCCCGGCGGGCCCGTTCATCAATAGCCGCGTCACCGCCTGCCTCACCGGCGTGTACGACGTGCCGATCGCCTGTTCGCGCAGCCAATTCGTCGTGACCAACACCGCGCCGATGGCTGCCTATCGTGGCGCCGGACGACCGATCATGTCGGCCATCATCGAGCGTTTGGTCACGCAAGCCGCGATCGAACTCAAGATGGATGAAGCCGAGGTTCGTCGCCTCAATATGATCCCGCGCGATCGTTTTCCGTATGCATTGGCCAACGGCAACATCTACGATTGCGGCGATCCGATCGGCGTGATGGACGATGCAATCAAGGCCGCCAAATGGAATGATCGCGCGGCATTCGAGAAGCGCCGTGCCGAGGCCAAGGCGCGCGGCAAGTTGCTTGGCCGCGGCATGGGCAGCAGTATCGAGTCCACCGGTGCGGGCGCTGCGCCGGCCGACAATGTCGATATCCGCTTCGAAAAAGACGGCCGCATGACGATGTATGCGGTGTCAGGTGCGAGCGGACAAGGCCATGAGACCACGTTCGCGCAGATCATCTCGGAAATCAGCGGTATTCCGATGCAACAAATGCAATTGCGCGAAGGCGATCCGAATGTGCGGCTGGTAGGCAATGGCACTGGCGGTTCGCGCTCAACACACGGTGCAGGCAGCGTGATGAAGCTCGCCGCGCATGAGATCGTCAAGAAAGGCATGACGCTCGCCGCCACCGCGCTCGAAGCCAATGAGTCCGATTTGGAATTCAAGGATGGCACGTACCGCATCAAAGGCACCGATCGCACGATCACCATGAACGCGCTCGTGAAAAAGCATGCGGGCGACAAACCGCATCCGCTCGATACGCAAGCCGCGAGCAAGATCGGCGTGACCTGGCCCAATGGCTGTCATATCGCCTATGTCGAGATCGATCCGGCCACCGGTATCGTCGAGATTCAATCGTATGTGGCGTGTGATGACGCCGGCAATCTCATCAACCACACCCTGGTTGAAGGGCAGATGCATGGAAGCCTGGTGCAAGGCATCGCTCAGGTGCTGGCCGAGCATTCGATCTACGACGAAGCGAGCGGCCAATTGCTGGTGGGCAGTTACATGGACTATGCGATGCCGCGTGCCGGATTTCTTCCTGGCTCGGTAGTGACCTTGCTTGACCATCCGGTGCCGACCGCGACGAATCCGCTCGGCGCAAAAGGCGTCGGCGAGTCAGGCGTGACCGGATCGCTGCCGACTTTGATGAATGCGATCAATGATGCGCTCGCGCAAGTGGGTGTGAAGCATTTCGATATGCCGGCAACACCAGCACGTGTATGGGCGGCGATTCAGGCGGCGAAGGCGGGCAAGCCCTCGGCGCTGGCGGTGGCGCAGCGCTAGGGCCTGCTGTTACTTGCCACCTGGCTCAGGCGCCGGCACGATCGCCGACGTCGGCGCGTTCCGCGCTACCCGCCACTCCGACACCCGCTGCATGAGCACATAGAATACCGGGATCAGGAAAATCCCGATCATCGTGGCGGCGACCATGCCGGCAACCACCGCGGTTCCGAGCGATTGCCGCGCACCGGCTCCAGCGCCGACTGAAATTGCTAGCGGTAGTGCGCCGCAGATGAAGGCAAGTGAAGTCATCAGAATCGGTCGCAGGCGCAGGCGCGCGCCTTTCACTGCGGCCTCGACGATGTCTTCTCCCCGCGCACGCGCGAGCTTCGCATATTCGACGATCAAAATCGCATTCTTCGCCGCCAGGCCGATCAGCATGATGAGCCCGACCTGCGTGTAGACGTTGTTGTCGAGGCCGCGCAAGGTAAGCGCGAGCAACGCACCGAATGCACCGAACGGAATCGCGAGAATAATCGCGGTGGGCAAGGTCCAGCTCTCATAGAGCGCCGCCAGCAACAGAAACGTGAAAATCACGGCGAGTCCGAGGATGATCCCGCGCTGTCCGCCGCTGCGTTTTTCCTGAAACGTCGCGCCGCTCCATTCATAGCTGTAGCCTGGGGGCAACACGTTCGCCGCGAGGCGCTCCATCGCCTCGATGGCCTGACTCGATGCCACACCGCGTGCGGCCTGCCCATTGATCGTCGCCGCCCGATAGAGGTTGTAGCGTTGCTGGAATTCCGGGCCGTTGATGGTGCGCGGTTGAATGACGGTCGAGAGCGGCACCATCTGCCCATCGGTGCTGCGGACATAGAAACGCTTGAAATCATCAGGCGATGTGCGGGCGTTGCCTTCTGCCTGCATCACGACACGATAGGTCCGACCGTAGAGATTCAAATCGTTGACATAGAACCCGCCAAGGA
>CAMDRJ010000327.1 GCA_945906755.1 Klebsiella pneumoniae
CGCCCCCTCGTAACTCCCTGAAAAATATGGTCACGCTGATTGCGCGCGATAGCTTAATCAGCGTTTCCCTAAGGGTTCGGCTGGGATGCAACGCACAATGATCCAGATCAAATCGCAATTGCGTCATCGCGTCAAACATAGGCGAGAACTTGGCGATCGTCACTGGTTCGGCCTTGCTGCGGTTCACTCTCACGGTTACGGTAAGGGGTTGATCCAGCTACCCCAGTTAGTGGGGACCGTATTCATTGAACCGCGAGCGACTTCGGATCGTTCGACTAACGCGCGCGAGCAGATCTCCATGCCTCGAATTTCACCAAATCGTCATCCAGGGCTGCGTCGGCGCGACCGGTCAGCGAGCGCGCTATGAAGACGCGCCTTGCTTCGCCTGGCGGACTCTTTGCGCAGATCGTGGTCGCGCTCATCGGCGGCTACGTCATCTATCCAAGTATTGCCGGTCGCGAGGTGCCGACGATTGCTGCGAAGCGCGCCGATCTGGTGCAGACGATCGTTGCGACCGGGCGAGTGATCACCCCGTCGCGCGTTGAACTGGGACCGGTTGTTGTCGGCACGGTCAGCCAGGTAAACGTACGCGAAGGGGATAGCGTCAAGGCAGGCACAGTCCTCGCCGTGCTCAAGGACGATGAGCTGCGCGCCGCCGTTGCACAAGCAAGCGGTGCGCTCGCCGAAGCGGAGGCCCGTGTTGCGCAGTTGGGCAGTCTCACCGCGCCGCTTGCCGAGCAATCATTGATGCAGGCGGAGGCGAACTTTACCTGGGCGCGAGACGAACTGGATCGAACCAGACGGCTTGCCGAGCGCGGATTTTTCAGCGCGGCCAAAGTGGAAGAGGCGGAGCGGAATGCGGCCGTCGCGCGGGCTGCGCGCGATTCGGCGTTAGCGCAGACCGCGGCCAATTGTCCGCAAGGTTCCGACTACGCGCTGGCTGCCGCGCGGCGTGCGCAGGCGAAAGCGTCGTTGGATGCTGCGCAATCCCGCTTGGACAATGCATCGATCAGAACACCGGTCGCCGGTACCGTGTTGAAACGACATGTTGAGCCGGGCGATGTCGTGCAAGCCGGCAAGACTTTGTTCGAGCTTGCCTCGGTCGGCGAGACGCAGTTGGTCCTCCAGGTCGACGAGAAGAGCCTTTCCTCGCTACGGCTCAATCAGAATGCGATGGCCGTTGCGGACGCCTATCCGAGCGAGCGGTTCGCAGCGCGCATCGTCTACATCGCGCCCGGGATCGATGCGCAGCGTGGCTCGGTCGAAGTCAAGCTGGCGGTTGCCGCGCCACCGTCTTTCTTGAAGCCTGACATGACTGTTTCGGTCGAGATTGGGGCGGGCCGCGCAGAAAATGCGCTGGTCGTGCCGGCGGAAATGATTCGTGAGCCATCGTCGGTTTCTCCATGGGTACTCGTGGTGCGCGATGGCATCGCAGTCCGGCAGTCCGTCAAACTTGGCTTGCGTGGTAGTGGCCAGTTGCAAGTCGTGGAAGGACTTAACGAAGGGGAGCGCCTGATTGCGCCGACGATCCCGGTTGTGCCGGGCGCCAACGTTCGCGCTATCGATGTTACGGCGACATCGGGTCCGGTACTCAAAGCACAAGAAATCATTCGGTAGGGCCACCCGGTTCGCTCTAGGCGATCTCGATAGGCCAACCGAAGACGATGATGCCAACCACCTGGATTCTCGCGCTGCGTTTCTTGAAGGAAGGGCGCTTTCAGAGCGCGCTGATTATTCTTGGCGTGACCGCAGGCGTTGCGGTCGTCCTCACGATCACCGAACTCATGGGTGGCTTGCAGAGCAATCTCGTTGCCCGTGTGTTGGGTGTGCAAGCGCATATCGTCGTGAAGCCGGCCGAAGACGACACCCGTCTGGTACGTGACCGCGACGAGAACATATCGATCGCCGCGCGTATCGAGAAACGCGCCCAACGGCTGCGCTCGATTGATCAATGGGAAAGCGCTATCCCCTTGCTCGAGCAAGCGCCTGGCGTCGTTGGTGTAGCACCGGTGGTACAGGGTGCCGGGTTTGCGGTACGGGGTGCGGCGTCGCGACCGGTCGTGTTGATGGGGGTTGAGGCGGAACGCTATCTGCGCGTTATCCGCTTTGATCGGTTCGTGGTGAGCGGGCAATTTCGGGTGGCCGCCAATGATGGTGTGATCGGCATCGAACTTGCCAAGGATCTCGGTGTGTCGATCGGCGATCGCATTCGCATTACGACCGCCGAAGGCGGGAACGACACGATCACGATCGCGGGACTCTTTGATGTCGGTTCGCGCGACTTGAATCGACGCTGGATATTCATGTCTCAGCGCATGGCGCAAAGCCTGCTCAACCTGTCAGGCGGCATCACCAATATCGATCTCGCAGTGGCCGATATTTTCGAGTCCGAGCGTATTGCACGGCGGCTCGCAAACAGTTCGGGCCTCACGGTGGAAAGCTGGATGGCCACCAATACCCAGGTACTCGCCGCATTCGCCAACCAAAACATGACGACACGAGTGATTCGTGGCTTCGTCGTGATCATCGTGGCACTTGGTATCGCCAGCGTTCTGGTGGTGTCGGTCGTGCAAAAGCAAAAGGAGATCGGCATTCTGCGGGCCATGGGCGCATCCAGCCAATCGATCATGAGGATCTTTCTCATTCAGGGCGGGATCGTCGGGATCGTTGGGGCAATAGCCGGATCAGCGCTTGGCGCAGCGATCGTCTATGTCTTGTCGCGCTCATTGCGCAATGCCGATGGCTCGATGTTGTTTGCGCCGGAGTTTGCGTTTTCTACGTTTGCAGGCGCGGTCGGTATAGCGCTTGTCGTCGGCGTGTTGGCGGCAGTGGCGCCTGCTCGCCGCGCTTCGCTCTTGGATCCAGTGGCGGCGATCCGTGGCTAGCGATCAATTGGAAGCGGTGCTCCGCCTTGAGGCTGTGCGCAAGTCCTATGGCGTCGGCACACCGGTTGAGGCGGAGGTGTTGCATGGCATTGAGCTGATCGTTCGCAAGGGCTCCTTTGATGCACTGACAGGGCCTTCGGGCTCCGGGAAAAGTACGCTACTCAATCTGATCGGGCTGCTTGAGCGCCCGACTAGCGGCAACGTCATTGTGCAGGGCGAAAACACATCCAGCCTCGACGATGCCCGGCTCACTGCGATGCGTGGGCGCTCGATTGGATTCGTCTTTCAGTTTCATCTCCTGATCCCCGCATTTTCGGCGCTGGAGAATGTGATGATGCCGATGCTCCTTGATCGTGGCCGCCGTGACGCGGAAATGGCAGAGCGTGCCAAGGGGTTGCTGGCAGATGTTGGACTTGGGCAAGCGCTGGGCAAGAAGCCCTCGGAACTATCCGGTGGGATGCAGCAACGGGTCGCCATTGCCCGCGCGCTGGTGATGCGTCCGTCGCTGGTCCTGGCTGATGAACCGACCGGCAACCTAGACACCAAAACCGCCAATGAAATTTTCGATCTGTTGCGAAAGTTCAACGAACGCTATGGAACGGCCTTCCTGGTCGTGACCCACGACGCGCGGCTCGCTGCACGCTGTGATCGGAATATCGAACTGGTGGATGGACGCATCGTTCGCGATACCGCGGACGTCCAATCGGCCTGATTAGTCGTCGGAGCGACTGGTCGTGTTCGAGGCCCGCTTTTCACGTATTGCGCGCCTGACATTGCCAATCCATGCGAATAAGCCGATCGCGGTCAACACCGCGAGCACCGGCAGCGTTATGGCAATGTCGAACCGGTGGGTCGCCGCTGCGGCTCGCATGTCTTCCTCATTGATGGCAAACAGCATCCAGCCGGCGGCCGGAACAAGTTGCACCCAGGGTTTGATGCCTGTGACGAAACCCGCCATCCATCGGTCGGACAATGCGAAACCGAGGAAAAGGAGCGCTACGGCGAACGCATGCAGGGGTTCGTTGACGAAGAACTGACCGAGATTGAAAAAAGCGTCCACCGGTGGCACCTAAAGAGAACCAGTGTAATGCACTTGCGATGAGGTTTAGACTTAGGCGCGAACCGGAAACTTGAGCGGTGGCGAAGAATGCTGACCCGACCTGCCATGCATCAACGTAGTTGGGCGATCGCGATGATCGCGTCGGTGGCAATGCACGCCTTCGCGATGTTCGGCGTTCCGGAAACTTGGTTCGTTCAGTCGACGCTTCCCCCGCCCTCAATATTGGTAGCCAGGATCGTCGAAACGCCAGCCGCGGTCGCGGAAGTGCCATCGCCGCGTACCGAAGCATCGCCTGGAAAGCCCGTTCGCCCAGCTATCCCGAAGCCGATCGCAAAGCCCGCTGCCAAGCCGGTCGAGCCGGGGCCGATTTCGCTGCCCGAGCC
>CAMDRJ010000328.1 GCA_945906755.1 Klebsiella pneumoniae
AGCCCGCACCGTCGAGCACCATCACGATGTTGTCGTTTGGGTAGCGCCTGGATATTTCGGCGAGATAAAGGCCCATGCAGCCCCCGTTGACAAGCGGCAGCACCAGCGAGTCAAAGTTGCCTTGCGGAATGCTCACGGCACCGTAGGCACCCCTCCAGCGGTACGCGCCATGACAGCCTCTTACGGGTGGTCTCGAAGGTTTAATTATGTCACTTTCTAATGCAAATTATAATAACTCCCTGAAAAATATGGTCACGCTGATTGCGCGAGATAGCTTAATCAGCGTTTCCTTAACCTCTACAAAGGAGTGTTAATCATGCAAAAGAGTCTGTTGCTGTGCTGTGTTGCGGCCTTAACCGTCGTTGCCGGGTGTCGATCGGGTAGGCTTTGCGTTGTGTCTGGGGTTCCAGAGATCCCCGGTAAGACGGAGCCCCGTCCAAACTCTGCATAACGGCTTACGCCGATGGAGCCCTTTTGGACGATTCTTCCGTTGCGAACCTGCCGCCCCGCGTTTCAGTTGCGGAGGCTTTCCGCTTCTGGCTAAAGCTTGGCTTCATCAGTTTCGGTGGGCCGGCAGGGCAAATTGCGGTCATGCATCAGGAACTGGTGGAGCGGCGTCGCTGGATTTCCGAGCGGCGCTTTCTGCATGCGCTCAACTATTGCATGGTGCTGCCAGGCCCCGAGGCGCAGCAGTTGGCGACCTATATCGGTTGGCTCATGCACCGCACCTGGGGCGGCCTCATGGCGGGCGGCCTGTTCGTGTTGCCATCGCTATTCATTTTGATCGGCCTGTCGTGGATCTACATGGCATTTGGGGATGTGCCGCTGGTTGCGGGGATTTTCTATGGCATCAAGCCTGCTGTAACAGCCATCGTGGTGTCGGCCGCACACCGGATCGGCTCACGCTCGCTGAAGAACGAATGGCTGTGGGGCATCGCAGCCGCCGCGTTCGTGGCGATCTTCGTGTTTGATGTGCCGTTTCCATTGATCGTGTTGGCGGCAGGGGTGATTGGCTACTTTGGCGGACGCTTGGCGCCGGACAAATTCGCGGTGGGTGGCGGCCATGGCTCGAAGCAAGCGAGCTATGGGCCAGCGGTCATCGACGACAACACCCCCACGCCTGAGCATGCGCGCTTTACCTGGGGACGCATCATCGGCTTTGCGACCGCCGGCCTCGCGATCTGGGGCGTAGCGATGCTGGCGCTTGTTCTCACCATTGGTTGGGAAAATACGTTTACGCAGATGGGTTGGTTTTTCACCAAGGCGGCGCTGCTTACGTTCGGCGGCGCCTATGCGGTACTGCCCTATGTGTATCAAGGTGCGGTCGAACATTTTCAATGGTTGACCGGTGCGCAAATGATCGATGGTCTTGCGCTTGGCGAAACGACGCCCGGGCCGCTCATCATGGTGGTCGCGTTCGTCGGCTTCGTGGGCGGCTGGACCAAGGAGCTGCTCGGCTCTGATGCGATCTTCCTGGCCGGCGCCGCAGCGGCGAGCTTGGTCACGTTCTTCACGTTCCTGCCTTCGTTCATCTTTATTTTTGCGGGCGGGCCGGTCGTGGAATCCACCCATGGCGATCTGAAATTCACTGCGCCGCTCAGTGGCATTACCGCCGCAGTGGTAGGCGTAATCCTGAATCTCGCGTTGTTCTTCGCTTACCACGTGCTCTGGCCAAACGGCTTCAGCGGTACTTTCGATTGGATATCCGCATTGATCGGCATCGGTTCGTTCGTGGCGATCCTTCGCTACAAGGTGGGGGTGATGACACTGGTCGGCGCCTGTGCGGTGATCGGAATGTTGTTGACGCTCGTGCGCGGTCTGTAGCAATCTATGTCGCCTTCAAAATAATCGGGGACAAGCATGAGTGAAATTACGGTTGCAAAGTTCAAGGATGTGGCAGGTGGATTGCAGACGGGGCAATTCGCGGTGGGCGAGCGCACCAAGATCAAAGGTCTGTCGGATCTCGATCCGATCTATAAGTCATTGCTCGATCGACCGGTCACGGTGATTCTTGGCCTGATCGGGCCGGACGGAAACGTCGGCATGACGCCAATGTGGTTCGACTATGAAGGCGACAAGGTTCTCGTCAATACCGCCTCGCATCGGCCGAAATGCGAATGGATCAGGAAGAACCCGAAGCTCACGCTGCTGCTCGTGAATCCGGATAATCCCTATCACTGGGTGCAGATCAAGTGCACGGTGGAAAAAGAAGAGCGCGAGTGGGAAAAAGGCGGCGAGCGCGTCACCAAACAGCTCGACAAGATCTGGACCAAGTACACCAACAACCCGCCACCCTACGGCCTGCGCGATCCCGTGATCGACGAGAAGCGCGTGCTGTTCATCTGCAGGGTAGATCGCATCGCAACGTTTGGGAAACCCTAAGGCTTGAGGCTGTAGACGGCACTAGTTTCCGGTGATCGCTGCCTCCTTCACCACCTTCGCCCAGCGCGCGATGTCCGTCTTGATGAAGGCCGCGAAATCGTCCGGTGACATGGTGCGAATTTCATTGCCACCGCCTTCCAAGCGTTCCTTTACGTCCTTGGAGTCGAGTGTCTTCACGATCTCGGCGTGCAGCCTCGCGATCATTGGTCGCGGTGTACCGCCCGGCGCGAAGATGCCCATCCAGATGCCTTGTTCGAATCCGGCATAGCCCGCTTCCCCGACGGTTTGCATATCGGGGAACGCGGCATGGCGGGTGCGCGAAAGAATCGCGAGCCCTACGATCTTGCCCGATTTGATATGGTTGATGATGGTGGGCATGGTGAGCACCAGCAACGGCAGTTGCCCGCCTAAGAGGTCGTTGATCGCGAGCGCGCCGCCCTTGTAGGGGATGTGCGCAAGCGTCAAGCCGGTCGCTAGGCGCAGTTGTTCGCCAACGAGATGTTGCACCGTTCCGGTCCCTGGCGTGCCGAAGTTGAGCGGCTCCTTTTTACCGCGTTCACGCTGAACGAGCTCGCTCAAGGTCTTGACGCCAATACTTGGATGGGCGATGAAGACCATCGGAATGGTCGCGATCGTGGTGATCGGCGCGAGATCTTTGATCGGATCGTAGGGAAGGTCTTTTCGCAAGGACGGCGCGATCGTCACGCCCCCCGGCTCGCCAATGAAGATCGTGTAGCCATCAGGTGCTGCGCGCGCCGTCTCATTGGCGCCCATCGTTCCGGCTGCGCCCGGCTTGTTATCGACGAGGATCGGCTGCCCCATCAATTCTGAGAGGCGTGGACTCATGATGCGCGCGACGATATCGAGCGCACCACCGGTAGGGAAGGGCACGACAAATCGGATCGGTTTGGCGGGGTAAGTCTGTGCCGCACTGATGATCGGCATCAAAGCCAAACCTAGCGCCATCGCCAATCGTGTAAAGGAAGTTGCAATTGAAGCGCGGTGGCCGCGCATGACGCACACCATAGCAATGCCTTGTTGGATTTTGTACAACACGCATTCTATTGGAGGATCGTCGATGGGATTTTCGAACAGATCAACGTATCGCGGCAGTCAATGCAGCGTCGGCCCGCGTCCGCCTCGGCACGGCACGCAAAGCAACCGGTGTAGCATCGGCCGCAATGCAAATCGACGACATCCGCCAACGCCTGCAAACCCATGGCGCCGGTGCTACCCATATTCACGCCGTGGTCCGGGCTTGGACGCAGGCGCGATCGCTCGATAGCGGTGGTCAGCTTCCTGCGAATTATTTTCCGGCGCGATTGCTTGCGGTGCTGCCTTCAATTGAAACTGCGCTGGCGGCGATTGCGCGCCTACGCTCGGCGCATGCGGGTGGCGACGATTCCCGGCGCTTGCTCATCGAATTGGCCGATGGCCAGACTGTGGAAAGCGTGCTGTTGCCGCGTGAAGCCGTGTGCGTGTCGACGCAGGTTGGCTGCGCCGTGGGTTGCGTGTTTTGCATGACTGGCCGGGAAGGACTCGCGCGTCAGTTGGGCAGTGCCGAGATCGTGGCGCAAGTGGTGCTCGCGCGGCATATGCGCACCGTGCGCAAAGTCCAGTTCATGGGCATGGGCGAGCCTGCGCATAATCTCGATAATGTTTGCGCAGCGATTGCGTTACTTGGCACTGCGGGCGGCTTCGCACACAAGAATCTGGTGTTCTCGACGGTCGGTGATCTACGCGTGTTTGATCGATTACCGCGTGAACAGGTCAAACCGGCGCTCGCGTTGTCCCTGCATTCGACGAATGCGCAACTGCGCGCCCGCTTGTTGCCCCGCGCGCCACGCATCAACCCTGCCGATTTGGTGGATCTTGGGGAAAACTATGCGCGCGCGACCGGCTACCC
>CAMDRJ010000329.1 GCA_945906755.1 Klebsiella pneumoniae
AGAACCATATGGTGCGGATCATTGGATGTCTCCCTGGCAGCGGCCGGTGATGCGAACGATCAAGTCTAGCAAACGTGTGAATTTCCAAGCATTACCTGGAAACGGTCAGCATTGCGTCTGTAAAATCCAGTACCCAACTCTGCTTCCTCCTCCATGAACGTCGTCATTCTCGCTGCTGGGCAAGGCAAGCGCATGCACTCGGACCGACCCAAGGTCCTGCACCAGTTGGCTGGGCGTCCGATGCTGGCCCACGTGATCAGTGCCGCGCAATCCATCCAAGCGCAGCGCATCATCGTTGTGTACGGGCATGGCGGGGAAGCGGTTCGTGACGCGCTTGACGCAAGTCTGCAGGCATCGCCTGCGCAGATCACCTGGGTGAAGCAGGAACCACAGCTTGGCACGGGCCATGCTGTGCAGCAGGCGGCGCCATTTCTTGACGATCGATGGCCAACGCTCGTTCTCTATGGTGACGTACCGCTCATTCAGACCTGTACACTCAAGCGGCTGATCGCGGCTGCCGATCATGGGCTTGCGATACTCACGGTCGAACTCGATGACCCAACCGGCTATGGTCGGGTGATTCGGCGCGAAGGATTGGTATGGCGCATCGTTGAACAGCGCGACGCGAAGCAAGGTGAGCTTGCCGTGAAGGAAGTCAACGTCGGCATCATGGTCGCGACGACTTCGCACCTTCGCAAGTGGCTGAGCGCGCTGACGCCCGACAATGCACAGAAAGAGTATTACCTCACCGACGTGATCAAGCTTGCGTTCGACGAGGGTCGTGCGGTCGCAGGCATTCATCCCGATCATGTGTGGGAAACGCTTGGTGTCAATAGCCGCGCGCAATTGGCCGAACTCGAACGCCGGTATCAGCGTCTCAAAGCCGATCAATTGTTGGAGCAGGGAGTCGGTCTGCTAGATCCGAACCGTATCGATGTTCGCGGCGAATTGACCTGCGGGCGCGATGTCTCGATCGACGTCAATTGCGTATTCGAAGGTCGCGTTACGCTGGGTGATCGCGTCTCAATCGGCCCGAACTGCGTGCTCCGGAATGTGTCGGTCGCAGCCGACACGCAGATCCTCGCGTTCACCTATGCGGAGGATTCAACGATCGGTGCGTCGTGCCGAATTGGTCCATACACACGCATTCGCCCCGCCTCTGCCATCGGCAAAGAAGTGCATCTTGGCAATTTCGTCGAGGTCAAGGCGAGCCAGATCGGCGTGGCTTCCAAAGTTAATCACCATGCGTACATCGGTGACACGGAAATCGGCAGCGGCGTGAATGTCGGCGCTGGCACCATCGTCTGCAACTACGACGGCGCCAACAAACATCGAACCGTCATCGAGGACGGCGCCTTCATTGGCTCCGATTGCCAGCTGGTCGCACCGGTGCGAGTCGGCAAGAACGCAACCCTTGGAGCAGGGACCACGCTCACTAAAGACGCCCCGGCCGGCAAGCTCACGATTACGCGCGCTCGCCAATCGACCATTGAAAATTGGCAGCGGCCCACCAAGAAGTCGCCGTCACGGTGACCTAGAAGGATATTCAACAGATGTGCGGAATCGTCGGTGCCATCGCTACACGCAATATTGTTCCCGTACTGATTGAAGGCCTGCGCCGGTTGGAATACCGCGGCTACGACTCATGCGGCGTGGCCGTCTATGATCATGGCTTGAAGCGGGCTCGCAGCGTCACGCGCGTCGCTGAGCTTGACCGTGAAGTGGGCGAAACGAAATTTGAAGGTGTGATGGGTATTTCACACACTCGTTGGGCGACCCATGGGGCGCCGGTCACCGCTAACGCTCACCCGCATTTTTCACGCGATCGCATCGCACTCGTCCATAACGGCATTATCGAAAACTATGAAGAGCTGCGCGAGGAACTCAAGGCGCGTGGATTCAAGTTCGATAGTCAGACCGACACCGAGGTGGTCGCGCATCTGATCAACCACGAATACGATGGTGACCTCTTTCGCACCGTGCAGCGTGCGGTCAAGCGCCTGCATGGCGCCTACGCGATCGCGGTGTTTTGCAAGGACGAGCCGAACCGTGTCGTCGGCGCGCGATTCGGCAGTCCATTGATCGTTGGCGTCGGCAAGGGCGAAAACTTTCTCGCTTCGGACGCCATGGCGCTGACCGGCACCACCAATCAGATCATTTACCTCGAAGAAGGGGATGTGGTCGATCTCCAACTGAATTCGCACAAGATCGTTGACCAACGAGGTGCGGTCGTCGTACGAGAAGTGCGGACCGTTGATGCCGGAACGGGCGGTGCTGAATTAGGGCCTTATCGGCACTACATGCAAAAGGAGATCTTCGAACAACCGCGGGCAGTCGCCGACACATTGGAAGGTGTCGATCGCGTCGTACCGGAACTGTTCGGCGCCGAAGCAGCGAAGATTTTTAGCGAAATCGATTCGGCGCTTATCCTTGCATGCGGCACCAGTTACTACTCAGGGCTGACCGCCAAGTACTGGTTTGAAGCGATTGCCAAGCTGCCCACGCAGGTGGAAATTGCGAGTGAGTATCGCTATCGGGAAAGCGTGCCGAATCCACGCACGTTGGTGATCGTGATCTCACAATCGGGTGAGACCGCCGATACCATGGCGGCCCTCAAGCATGCGCAGTCTCTGGGCATGGATAAGACCCTCGCGATCTGCAATGTTGCAACAAGCGCGATGGTGCGTCTCACCCGCCTGAAATATCTCACGCACGCCGGGCCAGAGATCGGAGTCGCTTCGACCAAGGCGTTTACGACACAGCTCACTGCGCTCTTTCTCCTGACGATGTCGTTGGCCAAGCAACGAGGTCATCTGAATGAGAGCCAAGAAATAGCCGCCCTGCGGAATCTGCGCCATCTCCCGAATGCGATCCAGAGCGTTCTCGCGCTGGAGCCGCAAATCATTGCCTGGTCCGGCGACTTCGCAAAGAAGGAAAACGCCTTGTTCCTTGGTCGCGGGCGTCACTACCCGATCGCGCTCGAAGGCGCGTTGAAGCTCAAGGAAATTTCGTATATCCATGCGGAGGCGTATCCAGCCGGTGAGTTGAAACACGGGCCATTGGCGCTCGTGACCAACGAGATGCCGGTAGTTACGGTCGCGCCCAATGACGAGCTGCTGGAAAAACTAAAGTCGAACATGCAGGAAGTACGTGCACGCGGCGGGCAGTTGTATGTGTTTGCCGACGCCGATTCGCATATTGTCAGCGCCGAAGGGATTCACGTGATTCGCATGCCTGAGCACTACGGAGCGCTCTCGCCCATCTTGCATGTCGTGCCATTGCAACTGCTTGCCTACCACACCGCCTGCGCCAGAGGCACCGATGTGGACAAGCCGCGCAATCTGGCCAAGTCGGTAACGGTCGAATGACCGAACCGACTTGGGCGCGGCTTGTCGAATAACTAGCGCTTCTTGCTACTTGATCGACGCGCCTGCGGGCGTGGCTTGATCGTCTCCAGCGGCAGCGCCGTTTGGTACTTCACCTGCTTCAGGGCGAAGCTCGACTGAATGTTGCCGACGCCCGGAATTCTGGATAGAAAATCCACGATGAACCGTTCAAGAGCCGGAATGTCCGAGACGACGACCCGCAGAAGGTAATCGGAATCACCGGTCATCAAATAGCATTCCATGACCTCGGGCCGCTCACCGATGGCTCGTTCAAAGACGCCGAGTGATTTTTCGACCTGCTTTTCCAATCGCACCTGGATGAATACGCTGACGGTGAGCCCAAGCTTGACTGGATCGAGCAGCGTAACGTGACGTCGAATGAATCCTGATTCCTCCAGTTTTCGCACACGGGACAAGCAGGGTGAGGGCGACAGATGCACGGCGTTCGCAAGATCGACATTGGAAACGCGCGCATCATCTTGCATTCGTTCCAGGATCAACCAGTCAACCGGGTCCAATGATGGGGTCAGCATAGAATGCCTTATTTGTTTCGGTATACGGCATTTTATGCTGTAATTGACCAATCGGACGACCACAAACAGAAGCACATGCCAGTTGAACCGGCGTAGTCTCATTGGTTGGCACGCCCTCCGAACCACCGGTTGCAACGCTGCAATGCGTTCTAAAAATTCCAATGACAAACCTTGCCGATATCAACAAACTTCGCTCCGGTGAATCCCTCGACAGCGACCCGATCGAAACGCGCGAATGGATCGACGCGTTCGAAACCTTGGTGGCAGCCGCCGGCAAGGACCGCGCTCGCTATGTGCTCCAGCGCCTGAGCGAGCATGCCGCCGCGCAAGGCGTATCCACGCGCACGCGCTTCAATACGCCGTAC
>CAMDRJ010000330.1 GCA_945906755.1 Klebsiella pneumoniae
ATTTAGGCTCTCGTACTCGTCCATCCGCGATTCTCCTTTCGTGTGCTTGGCGGCTCACGATCGATAGTTTCGCCGGGTGGACTCCCGGATTCGTCAAACTTCTGCTGCCTCCCCGGCAGAGCCGGGGGAACTCCCTACTTATTAGGTGACGTCGCGCTCAACCGGGCGCGACGGATCAGCGAACCATTCCTGCATCGAGCCGTCGTACACCGCAATATTTGAAGCCCCGAGCATGGCGAGCGCAAACGCATCACCGGTCGCCGCAATCCCCGATCCGCAATAGACGATGACGCGCTTTGCATCGAGCAGCATCGCCTTATCGAATTTTTCGCGTAGCTCGTCGGCCAGCAACAGCGTGCCATCCTCCGGATCGATGAGTGAGATCGCCGCAAGATGTTTTGCGCCCGGAATCCGGCCGTGTTGGTTCCGGTAGGAAGGCTTCTCGCCGGTGAACTGCGGGCGGCCAAGCGCACAGACGATCGTCGTGTCATCAGCACCGATCGCCGCTTCGACCTCGGGTGTGCCGACAAACACGCCCTGCTGAGGCGTCGCCACAAAATTCGAACTTGTCATTGGCGTCGCGCTTGTGGCAATCGGGCGCCCCTCGAATTGCCATTTTTTCCAGCCGCCGTTGAGCAACGCCACGCGATCATGGCCGAACGCGCGCAGCATCCAAAAGAAGCGCGTCGCCCACGTATAGGTCGTGGTGCTGTAAAGCACGAAGCGCTGATCATTGCAAAGCCCGAGCGCCGACATCCCCGCGGCGAATCGCTCGGCGCTAGGCAACGTGAAATTGAAGCGGCTACCCGGTGCAGAAAAGGTCTCGATCAGATCGGCAAAGACGGCGCCTGGAATATGCCCCTTGTCGTAGGCGGCACGACCGCTCACCGCGATGTACTGGTCCGGTGTGACGGTCAGATCGACGGTGCAGTCGATAACGAGCAGATTCGAATCATCAAGGTGCGCCGCGAGCCAGGCCGTGTCGACGAAATAGTCGGGGCGCGCGTAACGGGATTCCATTGAAGACATGTTTCCTATGCTTTCATGTCGCGGTGAGGAGTCAGTCCGCCTGCGCCCCGGAGTGTTTGACCGCCAGCGACCATCGCTTGATTTCCTGCTCGAAGAACCCGGCAAACTCCTTGGCATTGGCCGGCCGAACATTCATGCCGGGCTTCTCGAACGCGCTGATGACGTCGGGCATAACAAGGATCTTCAAGAGTTCCGCTTCGAGACGCGCAATCACCGCAGGCGGCGTACCACCGGTCGTCATGATGCCGGTCCATCCCGCTGTTTCAAAATCCGGAAAGCCGCCTTCGATCATCGTCGGGGTATCGGGCAATAGTGCGCTTCGCGTCCGCGACGACACCGCCAACACCCGCACCTTCCCTGCGCGAATATGGGGGAGTGATACCGACAACGAATCGAACATGAAATCGACATTGCCTGCCAGCAGCGCAGCGGTGGCGGCGGGTGCACCGCGATACGGCACATGCACCGCGCTAAAATTGCCCTGCATCTTCATCAATTCACTCGAAAGCTGAATGCTGGTGCCGGTGCCGTTCGAGGCAAAGTTGAGCTTGCCGGGGTTGCTGCGCGCGAAGTCCACGAGTTCCTGCACCGACTTGGCCTGCGTCTTCGGGCCGACCACCAGCACGTTCGGTACGCTACCCACCAAGGCGATCGGTGCGAGATCCTTACGCGTATCAAACGGCAAGGTCTTGTAGAGCGACACATTGATCGCATTGGGCGGTGCTACCACCAACAACGTATGACCATCCGGAGTCGCCTTCGCGACAAAGTCCGTGCCGATATTGCCACCCGAGCCGGTTTTGTTTTCCACGATCACCGGTTGCCCAAGTGCCTCGGCAAGGCGAGGTGCGAGGACACGTCCAGTGAAGTCGGTAATACCACCAGGCGGAAACGTCACGATCAAGCGCAATGGCCGCGCCGGATACGATTGGGCGATCGCCGCCACGGAAGCGAAACCGAGCAAGAGAAGCGTTAAGAGTCTGCAGGGGTACATGCTATTTCTCCATTACCGCTGAATGCTGCCATTCGGTGCGACGAAAGACCCGCTGCTATTCCTGTCTGATCCCTGCCCTCTTCACTACTGGCGCGAGCAGGTCGTAATAGCGCTGTGAGAGCTTCATCGTCTCCGCCAGCGTACCAGCAGAAAACGGTTCGAGTCCGATGCGGCCGAGGCGCTCTTCAATGTAGCCCTTGTCGGCGACGATCTTCGCCATCTCCGCATAGAGCCGCTCGACGATTGCTTGCGGCGTGCCGGCTGGGGCGAAGAGCGCGTACCACGAAAGGTACTCGACACCCTTCACGCCGGTCTCGGTGATCGTAGGCAGATCGGGAAACACGGGCGAGCGGGTCGGCGCAGCAACTGCAAGGCCGCGAAACTTACCTGACTTCAGATGCGGGGCGAACGAGGACGGCAAGCCAAGCGCGAACTGCACGTCACCGCGCATGAGCGAGGTCACCGTCTCACCCGACCCTTTATACGGAACATGGAGAACTTGGATGCCAGTGGCGCCGATGAACATCTCGGTGACAACATGATGCGGCGTGCCGATGCCCGAGGTACCGTACGCGAGAGCGCCCGGCTTTGATTTCGCGTGGGCGACCAGCTCCGCGACGCTATTGATCGGGAGAGATGGATTCACCGCGAGAAAGAACACGCCCTTCGCGAGCGAGCCCACCGGTATCAAATCCTTCACCGGATCAAAGGTGAGCTTTGCATTCGCGAGCGCGCCAAGCGGCGCGGCCTCGCTCCAGAAGAGCAGCGTGTAGCCATCGGGTGCCGCGCGCGCCGCAGCCGCCGCGCCGATCATGCTCGCAGCACCGGCGATGTTATCGACAATGATCGATACACCCATATTCTGCGAAAGCTTGTCGGCCGCGATACGCGCAACGACATCAATGCCACTGCCCGCAGGAACCGGGCTGATCATGCGAATCGGCTTAGCCGGATAGCCCTGCGCGCAAGCAACGCCGGCGACAAGCGCGAAGATGAATCCGATGCTCCTCATTGCGTCTCCTCTTTATCAATGATCAACCGACTCAAGCAGCGTTCTCCCGACGTTGAGATCGGTGGCTCGCTAGGGAGGGATAATAGTCGATCCGGATCGTCGTGCGAGGTTCTCGCGAGTAGGCCACACGCTCGTCTTAGTAGCCGCGCAAATCCGCCGAGACTGTTACTTTCAAGTCCGGCTCGACGGCAATGGCGACACGATAGCCGCCGCCCGCTTCGAAGTAACCCTGCTCGCCGGAATCAATGCTCCGCCCATCCGCAACGAATGTGACTCTCACAGCAGACTCACCGCGAGGACGAACGGTAAGACTGCTCGTTGCGCGAGCCGCAATGCTGTCGATTCGATTGGAAAAACCAGAGCCGGATACGACAACATTCGCCAGTGCGTGAGTCGAGTGATTGGTGATGGTAACGACCGGCGCACGCGAGCAACCAGCCAGAACAATGATCGCCGCAACCATGACGTGGGAAAACAGACGCACGGCGTAGGGGCATCCTAACGCAAAGTCGATAGGTCTCCGCAAGGTCATTCTCAACCTACTCGCTTAACTACATCAATGCCTGCGAAACATCGCCGATGATGTCATCCGGATGCTCGATGCCCACCGATATTCGGATGAGCCCATCGGTCACGCCAGACTGCTCCCGTAGCGCGCGCGGAACACCCGAGTGGGTCGTGGACGCCGGATGTGATACCAAGGTTTCGGTGCCACCAAGACTCACCGCAAGCTTGCAGAGCCGCAGGCGATCGAGCATGTCAAACGCCATCGCTTCCCCGCCATGCACTTCGAATGAAAACGTGGCGCCCGCGCCTTCGCATTGCCGCTCAAACACGGCGCGCGTTGCCGGATCGGTGAGGAAGCCAAGGTAGTGCACGGTCAGTACGCGCGGATGTGCGCGAAGGAACGTCGCAACGCGGAGCGCATTACTTGCGGAGCGCTCGAAGCGCAGTTGCAGCGTTTCGAGAGACCGCATCAGCATCCAGCAGGTGTGCGGATCGAGCTGGGTGCCCAAGGCGCTTCGCATCGTCACCACTTTGTTCACTAGGGCTGCCGGTCCGCACAGACCACCCGCCATGAGATCCGAATGCCCGCCCGCATATTTGGTCAGGGAATAGACGACCAGATCCGCGCCTGCCTTCAGCGGCTTTTGATGCACAGGCCCGAGCATCGTGTTGTCCACAATTACCGGCGGACGCTTGCCTTGTCGTGACGCGATCTCGTCCGCGACTATC
>CAMDRJ010000331.1 GCA_945906755.1 Klebsiella pneumoniae
GATTTAGGCTCTCGTACTCGTCCATCCGCGATTCTCCTTTCGTGTGCTTGGCGGCTCACGATCGATAGTTTCGCCGGGTGGACTCCCGGATTCGTCAAACTTCTGCTGCCTCCCCGGCAGAGCCGGGGGAACTCCCTACTTATTAGGGCTGACCTCACCCTCGCCCCACTGCGGAAGGGCCGGGGAGAGGGGAATTGAGCGTTCTCTCCATTGATATCATCTTATATGGAACGCTCAATCTTCGAAGAACGGCGTTTCGTCCTCGCCACGCAGGCGAATATCGAATCGGTATTTGCGGTTCCCGTCTGCTTTCGCGATGAGCGCTTCCTGGCATGCGGCGGGCTGCACACAGGCGAGCACGAGATCGGTGGTATTGGCCGCATTGCCTTCGAAGAACATCACCGTCTGTAGCTGACGCATCAGTCCTGAGGCCAGCACCACAAAGTTGATATGCGGTGCGCGCAACGTGCCATTGGGCAAGTGCGAGCGGCCCGGCATGATGGTGCGAAAGAGAAACGCGCCTTCGCGATCGGTGGCCGTGCGCCCCCAACCAAGAAATTCCGCGTCCGCATGCCTTGCGCGTGGATCGGCCGGATGCCGATAGATGCCATTCGCATCGGCTTGCCAGATTTCGAGCACGACGTTGTGTAACGGTACGCCACCCTCTTCGGTCACGCGCCCGCGAATCTCAATCAGTTGGCCCTGGGCACTTCGCCCCTGAAAGCGAGTGAGGTCATTCGCGCCCGCATCGACATACGCGCCCGGGAAAAACGGCCCAATCGTCGCCTCACCAATCGGCATCGCAACAGTCGCCATCATGCGTGCTCCGCTGGTGTGGCGTGTTTCCCACGTACGACCAGCGTGTGCTCAAACACCAATGCATCACTAGGCGCTGCCCGGGTTGGCACCGATCGCGCCACCAGTCGGGCACGCGCCTCGGCGTTGGTCACCGCGTTAAAGATCAAATCCTGCTCATTCAATGGATCGCCCGGAAAAAACATCTGCGTGACCACGCGCGACAACCACACCTTGCCCCATACCGAGAAATGCACATGTGGCGGACGCCACCACCGATCAGGCCCCGGCACCGGATAGGCGCCCGGCTTGATGGTGCGGATCTCGATGTTGCCGCTCGCGTCCGTCCGCACGCGTGCATTGCCATGGAAATGCGGATCGAGCGGTGCATGATCGCTATCGTTCGGATGCGCATAGTGACCCGCCGCATTGGCCTGCCACATCTCGACCATCGTGCCCGCGATCGGCGAACCGTCTTCATCGCGAACAGCCAAACGCAGCAGGATGAGTTGCCCCTGCGCGCGCTCGGCACCCTGCCCTGCCACGTCGGCGCTGGTCGCAGCGAGTCGGCTCGATAGGTCGAGCGGACCGGTCAACTCCGACAGCGTCAGCGGGCGCCGCAACAATGCGCGGGACGGCGTGCGCCTGGCGGTCTGTGGATAGCCCTCAACGATTCGGGTGGGCTGCGTGCCCGCCACGATCGGCGGGATGGTGTACGCCTGGGTGTCTTTCAGCAGGTCGACTTGAATACTCAATGCAATTCCTCCGGTGTCCCGATTTGATACGCGCGCACCTTCTGCTCGTCTAGCATCACACCAAGCCCTGCGCCGTCGGGCAGTGTAATCCGACCATCCCGAATGGCCAGCGGATCACCTACCAACAGGTCGGAGGCAAGCCCATCATGCGCTTGGTCATGCGCGTGGTGCGTCAATCCCAAGCCGATCGCCACTTGCAAGTTGACCGCCGCCGCGATCCCGCATTCATAGAATGCATGATTGGCAAGCGATATGCCGAGCGCATCACAGGCCGACGCAAGATCACGCATGCCCTCGACGCCGCCCCAGTGAAGCGTATCGCCAAGCGCCACATCGATCGCGCGTTGTCGAACAGCCGGCGCCAAGTGATCGAATTGCACGACCGCCATATTGGTCGCGATCGGACGCGTGAGTTGTGCACGCAGGCGCGCCAAGCCTTCGATGCCATCGGTGGGATCTTCATACCAGCAAAGTTGATACGGTTCCAGCGCTCGACAAATCGCGAGCCCCGTTGCGGCATCATAGGCCGCGTTCGGATCAAAGCGAATTTCTACCGCCGGCCCAAGCGCCTCACGCAAGGCGCGAATCGCCGCGACATCCCATTCCAAGCCAATGCCCGAACTCTTGTACTTAAAGCAGGTGATGCCTTTCTCTCGGTGAAGCTGCAATGCATGCAAGGCAACCCGTTCGGTATTGCCGATGTCCGCAAAGACGCTGCGCAGTTCCTCGCGCGGCACCACCCGATCGAGAATCGCCGTGGGGAGCAGGCTCACTACGCGCAGCGATTGTTCTTTTGCAGTGTGGCCAAGCCAGCTCGCCACCGATAAACCTAAGGTCTTGCCGATCAGGTCATGGCACGCCACATCGAGCCCGGCCAGCGCCTGCCAACCATTGCGGCCATTGCGATTTTCATAAATGATCCGCGCATATTGCCGTGACAGCATGCGACGATGGAATGGATTAGCACCAATCGGACTCGCACCGATCCAGCCTTTCGCGATCGTGGCGACCAGCCGGAACACGTCTTCACCGCCAAGGGTTTCGCCTAGCCCCACCGTACCATCGGCGGTCTCGATTTCGATCAAGGTCCGCAGAACATGATCGGTCAGGTACATCGCGCTTACATACACCTCACGCAATGGGACCTTGACGCGACGAAGCCGCACGCACTTGATCGTGGCGCCCTGATGCGACCCCTTGGAACGCATTGCCGGAGGCGTCGCAGCAGCGGACTGATCATTGATCGAAAAGCCGAAGGCCGCGGCGAGCGCTGTCGCGAGAGACCGCTCCGCCTCGCTGGTGAGCGTCGCGATTGGCGCGAGATTGAAGGCCCTCGCCACCGCAAGAACGCGACGCAAACCCTGCGGCCCGCCGACTTTGTGCAAACTGAAGCGCACCGCCACAGCATTATTGGCAAGACACGCTTGAGTGAGCGCTTGAGGATGTGCGAGTTGGTCGTAGTCGATCGTTGCATCGGCATCTAACCCGCGCGCCGATGATGATTGTGGGGCCTCAACAGCGCCAAACAACTCCGCCAGCGAAAGATCCAATGCCTGTGCTGCGAATTGGGCGGTGGCGAACTCGATCGTGCTGAACGCGATCCTTTTGGCCACGGCATCAAAATGCCCGCCATCCGCCTCGATCCAGCGTCGTTCGAACGCCAACGCATCTGAGCCAATCCATTTCGGTCGCAGGAGCTCGATCGCCTCGATCAATCCGGGCTGATCTGGCACGACCACCAGGCCGAACGCGTCTTGCTCACTTACCGGACTCGTCATTCCCGCGAAGCCTGTCCTCGAATGATTTTGTCGGGGAGCGGGAATCCAGGAATCTTTGTCCGACAGCACTGGACCCCCGCCTTCGCGGGGGTGACGACGCTGCATAAGTGAATTGGCTTGGAACGCCCCCTCGCCATTCGATACCTTTACTTCAACAAGACCGCCGCGCCGTTCGGTATCGATACGCTCGATGACAAGTCGCGATACCGAGGCGCTCACCGGCGTCGCAGCCGAGCCGTATTAAACAATCGGCTTCGCATTTGGCACCAGATCGCGGCGCACCATCGCATGAATGCCCTTGTTGCCATCAACCAGCTGCGTCACGCGCAAATCGCAGGCGATGCTGCAAAACTGATAGGCGTCCTCGCGGCTGAGGCCACCGACTTCGCCAAGCAGCTTGATCATCTCGCGAAGCGCCTGCTTGGCGGCATTGTCGAGATCGACATCCAGACCTACGGTGATGAAATGAGTCGCGGTCAGCGCGCGCGGCATCGACCAGTTCTTCTTTTTGTGGACAATGAACTCGAACGTGCCACGCATCGCGGTTTCCAGGGCGGTCAAACACACTTCGCCGTCGCCTTGCACCGCATGACCGTCGCCCGCCGAAAAGAGCGCACCGGGATTGAACACCGGAATGAAAAACGTCGCGCCGGCCTGCAACTCCTTGAGATCGATGTTACCGCCGTATTCACGTGGCTCCACCGTGCTCACCGCACCATAGACGGCGGGCGGTGCGACACCCATGACGCCGAAAAACGGTCCCAACGGAATCTCGGTGCCCCAAGGCATGATGCCGACGTGTTTGGTTCGATCGAGCGGGATATGCAACCGGCGAGAAAGCGGAAAGTCCTCCGGCAACGACCCCTTGAGCGGCATGATCTTGCTATAGGCCCAGTTCTGCCGAAGGCTCACGTCCAAAATGCGAATC
>CAMDRJ010000332.1 GCA_945906755.1 Klebsiella pneumoniae
CTTCAGCCGGCCGTCGACGGACGTACCATCCGGATTCGTTCTGGGTGCCCCGGGCGTCCAAACCTGACCCGCATCGGCAAACACACTCAAGCGGGCCGTGCGATCCTGCCCGATGCCCGGAAACGGAAAGAGCAACTCCATGCTCGCCACCGCCTTCCTCGTACCGCCTAATATGCCCTGCGGATCGCGTGGCCCAAGTGAGCTTTGGGAGTAACCGCGTACCGAGCCGGGGCCCCCTGCATAGTAGGATTTGAAAAAAGGCAATTCCTGGTCGTCGTAGCCGGCGCCACCACCGAAATCGGTGGTGAATGCATAAGTAAGCGAACGGGAGAGCGGAATGAAGAACGTGTTCGTGAAACCAAGCTTGTAGTACTTCAGGTCCACACCGGGCAGTGCGACCTCGACGCCGATCCGTTGATTGGATCCGCTGGTAGGCCATAAGGAACTATCGCGTCCGTCACGCGCCCAGCCAAGTGTCCCGAGCAAAAGATCCGTGGATCGACCGTTTTGCTGCACGAATTCCCTGAAGCGCTGCGGACTGTTCTCGAACGTGTCGATTGCGGTACGCTCAAATGCCAAGCCGAAGTTGATCGAACCGGTCTCGGTGATCGGATAGCCAAGGCGCGTCCCGACACCCTTCGTGTCGGTCCGATAGTTGCCAAGCCCAAGGGAAGTCGGATCAAACCGGCGGTTGTATAAATCGTAGCCAAGGCTCACGCCGTCGACGGTCGCGTAAGGGTTGGTGAACGAAAGCGCGTAGGTCCGACTGATCGATCCGCTCGACAGTTGCAGTGACAGCGAATTGCCCGAGCCGAACAGGTTCTGCTGGGACACCGAACCGGTCACAATGAATTTCTCGGCGCTTGAGAAGCCAACGCCAAACAGCAGACTGCCGGTGGGCCGTTCTTTGACTCGAATCGTGATGTCGACCTGGTCGGTGGTTCCTGCGACCGGTTCGGTTTCGAGATCCACTTCGGTGAAGAACTGGGTGAGATCGAGACGACGCTTCGATCGCTGCAGTTTCTGATTATCGTAAAACGCGCCTTCCAGTTGCCGAAGCTCGCGACGGATGACTTCATCGCGCGTGCGCGTGTTGCCGACGATATTGATCCGGCGCACATAGACACGCCGACCCGGATCGATCAGGATCGTGAAACTGACGGTGCGTTTTTCCTTGTCGATTTCCGGCACCGCATTGGCGTTCGCAAACGCGTAGCCATCATTGCCTAGACGCTCGCCGATCGCCTTGGTCGATTCGGTAAGGCGCTGTCGTGAAAAAGGCTGGTCGGGTTGCAGCGAAATGAGTTTGCGGAGTTCTGCTTCGGGAGCGATCAGGTCACCGGCCAGCTTGACGCTCGATACGATGTACTTTTCCCCTTCGGTAATGCCAAGGGTGATGTAGATGTCTTCCTTATCGGGAGAGATCGAAACCTGCGTTGAATCGACTGCGAAATCGAGATAGCCGCGGTTCTGGTAATAGGATCGTAGGGACTCGATATCGGCTGACAGCTTTTGCCGGGAGTACTGGTCGTTCTTGGTGTACCAGGTCATCAATCCGGGGGATTGGAGGACGAATTGGTCGAGCAGTTCGCCTTCTGAAATCGTCTGGTTACCCACGATATTGATGCGGCGAATCTTGGCGACGTCACCCTCGGTCACCGTAAATGTCACGCCGACGCGGTTTCGTTCAAGGGGGGTGACCGTGGTCGTGACGGTCGCGCCGTACTTGCCACGGGTCAGGTACTGGCGCTTGATTTCCTGCTCAGCCTGATCGAGCACCGCGCGGTCGTAGGTCCGGCCTTCGGCGATGCCGTTTTCCCGCAGGGCCTTACGCAGTTGCTCGTCGCTAAAGTCTTTGATGCCGACAAATTCAATTGTGGCGATGGCCGGTCGCTCTTCGACGAATACGACCAGGATATCGCCCTCGGTTTCAAGCCGCACATCACGGAAAAACCCGGTTGCGTAGAGCGCGCGTACCGCTTCCTGACTGCGTTCGATCGTCATCCGATCGCCGACCTTCACCGGCAAATAGGTAAATACCGTGCCTGCTTCGACGCGCTGGATACCCTCGATACGAATATCGCGGACCACGAAGGGCGCGAAGCTTTGCGCCGTTTGGGCAATTGCATACGGCGTGAGGATCGCGACAAATAACGCCGCGAGTAGTAGCTTTCTCATCCTGCCTTTGGGGCGCCGTGCGACGGCGTCGTTGTTGTGCGTGAGGGCATTGGTGCGCCGCGTCTGCGCCGCGAGGCCAGCCGCGCGGCATTGCTTGCGATAATGGAGGGACTCGTTTGCGGGACGTCAGCTGCCAACGATACGAACAATGTCGTTGTAGAACGCGAACCCCATCAACACGAGAAGAAGTGCGAACCCAACCCGTTGTCCGTATTCAAGCGTGCGATCGGATAACGGACGGCCCTTGACAAGCTCGACCGCATAATACAACAAGTGCCCGCCATCCAAAATCGGAATCGGCAGAAGATTCAGCACGCCAATACTGATTGAAATCAAGGCAATGAAGGTCACGAATGGCAGCCATCCTAGCGCTGCCGATTGCCCGGCATAGTCGGCGATCGTGGCCGGACCGCCGATGTTGCGCCAAGACACTTCGCCGGTGAGCATCTTCCACATCATGCGCACGCTGAAGACAGACATGTCCCAGGTCTTGCTCGAGGCGCGGCCTAGCGCACCAAAGAGTCCGTAACGGTGGACGACGTAGAGATCCTTGAAGGCTTCCGGATCATCGCGCACGCCCGCACCGATTCTGCCGATCGTCTGGCCGTTCCTCTCATGGGACGCAGGCGTCACATCGATGCGCAGTCGCGCGTCGCTGCGCAGAATTTCCACCTGCAGCGACTTCCCTGGGCTCGCGACGATCCGGGCGACGAACGCTTGCCAGTCCTGGACGGGTTCGCCATCGACCGCGACGATCCGATCACCGGTCATGAACCCGGCTTGGCTTGCGGGTCGGCCGGCTTCCAGTACGCCAATGACAGGCGTAATCGATGGACGAAACAGTCGCAGTCCAAGCGTGGTGAGCGGATCGCCTTCGCGCGAATCGATCGTGATGCCCGCCAGATCAAGGGCGCGGGTGCGTCGCTGCGAATCGGCATCGACCACTTCGACTTGCGCGATGGTTTGAGCCACCGCAGCATCGATAATTTCCCATCGCACATCCGGCCAGGCACGAATGGTCTTGCCGTTGATGGCCACAATTTCGTCGCCTTCGGCAAATCCGCTGCGATGGGCCGCTGTGCTCGCCTCAGGGGTCGCCAGGCGCGGGCGCGGCTCCTGAAATCCAACCATGTAGGTTGCCGCATAGAGAACAATGGCCAGCACAAAATTTGCAAGCGGTCCTGCCACCACAATCGCCATGCGCTTGCCCACCGACTGCTGGTCAAACGATCGATGCTTGTCTTCGTCTGGCACGGGGCTTTCACGACCATCGAGCATCCGCACATAGCCGCCGAAGGGAATCGCTGAAAGCGCCCATTCCGTTTGATCAGGCCCGCGCCGGATGGAGAGGATGACCTTGCCAAAGCCGACTGAGAAGCGGAGCACTTTGACCCCGCATAGGCGCGCCACCCAATAGTGTCCAAGCTCGTGGATAACGATCACCACGGCCAACACAACGAGGAATGCTGCCGCGTACTGAAGAAATGCCATGCCTAATGACTCCTTGCGCGCACAAGAGCGCTGGCGCGAATACGGGCGCGTTGATCGGCCGCGATGATTTCCTCGACCGTCGAAAGTAGGGTGTTATCGCAGGATTGCAGGCTGCTTTCCACGACCCCCACGATGTCGACAAACGACAAGCGATCTTCCAAGAACGCCTGAACCGCAATTTCGTTGGCGGCGTTGAAGGTCACCGCCGCGGTATCGGCGGCCTTGAGGACTTCGTAGGCCAATCGTAATGCAGGGAAGCGGACCGGGTCGGGTTCCTCGAAATTCAACTGGCCGATGCGCGCGAGATCGAGCTGTGCAACACCTGCATCGATACGGTCGGGATAAGCAAGCGCATGCGCGATCGGTGTTCGCATATCAGGATTGCCAAGCTGTGCGATCACCGATCCGTCTCGGTATTCCACCATCGAGTGCACCACACTTTGCGGATGGACCACGACTTCAATTTGATCGGGCCGGGCATTGAATAGCCAGCGCGCCTCGATGATCTCGAGCGCCTTATTCATCATGGTTGCGGAGTCGACGGAAATTTTCGGCCCCATGTTCCAGGTTGGGTG
>CAMDRJ010000333.1 GCA_945906755.1 Klebsiella pneumoniae
TGCGTCCGCTGTGGCATAAAATGCGGGAAACACCCGTAAAAGGGGTGAGTTTCAAGCGAAATCTCGCCAAAAACCGGCAGAACATGACGAAGGCATTATGAATTTGGCAGTCCTGCTTCTGCAAACCAATTATTAGAGGTCCCCTTGAGACAGAGCCATTCGCGCTTCATGCCCTCGGTGAGCGCATGACCCACCGTGCGCCTGACGACATCCCCTTCGCTCGTCGCGGCAAACAGCGTTTCACTGCTACGCGCCGATTTCATCGTCATGAGATTGCCGGTCGAAAAGCGGGTAATCCGCTCGGCAATCGGTTTTCGCTCGAGGGTGTATGAACTCAGCAGATGCTCGCCACCCCAGCCGTCCAGCCTGGCACTGAGCTTCCAGGCCAGATCGACCGCATCAGCGATGCTGGTATTCATGCCAAGGCCACCGGTGGGTGAGGTAAGGTGGCAGGCATCCCCGGCGAGATAGACGCGCCCGCTCCCATAGTGCTCTGCAACCAGTTCGGATCTCACCCAGGGCAGCATGCTGAGAATCTCCAGCTCGAATGGACGCCCGAGCATGCGATAAGCGAACGCCTTGAGCTCGTCCTCAGAATAGGTGCGTTGATCGAGCGCGCTGCCGATAATCGACATGCGCCATTGATCGCGGCCATTGATTGCGACCAAGGTGCCCCAGGCACCGGAGGGGCCGATGAAGATGTACCGATAGCCCGGCTTCTTGTCATGCAGTGCGTTGAGATGGGCACACCGAAAGATGACATTGGTGCTGTAAGTGAGAACGCCCTTGCCGTGCATCGGGATCGCTAACTGTTCGCGGACCGTGCTGCGACCGCCATCGCACCCAATCAGGTAGTGCGCGCGAACGAGGATCTCCTCATTGCTTGCGAGATTGCGGATCCGCGCGGCGACGCCTCGCTCGTCTTGCGTGAATGTGATGAATTCATGCCGATAGAGGAGGGTGGTGTTCGCATAGGAGGCTGCGAAATCGCGCAAGATCGGATCGAACATGTTTTGCGGACAGCGTTCGCGATGTTGCGGGCTTTCCGGTGGAACCGGTTCATCGCGCATCGCGGGCATGGGTTCGCGCCCAAGCTCATAGCCATTGAGCGCGGTGAGATACACATTATCTTGCGGGTAGGCACGGTCGTACGGACTTGCCTCGACCTTTGCCACGATGCCCCAGCGACGACAGAACTCCATCGTGCGGATGCCCACCATATCCATCTTCGGCTGGTAGATCGATCCATCGCTGCGTTCGACCACGATCGATCGATGGCCCCGCCAGGCGAGATCGCCTGCCAGGGCGAGACCGACTGGGCCGGCACCGGCGACGAGGATCTCGGTTTCATGTGTGGCGCCAAGCATCAACCATTCACTTTCATGCGTTAAAGCACCAAAAACAGTGCGGGGCGAGCGCTGCCGAGCGCGGAATTTCGCATGCTATGATCGATCAAGCCTATCAACGCACCGTACCTCGACAGAAGCCATGATTGTTTTTGAATTGACTTGCGATGCCAAGCACCGTTTTGAAGGGTGGTTCGCTTCGGGAGAAGATTTTAACGGGCAAACCGAGCGCGGATTATTGAGCTGTCCGACGTGCGGAACGAAAGCCATCACGAAGATCCCGACTGCGAACATTCGCCGGTCGGAGCCTGATGCCGCGCCTGCGGTCTCCGCGCCAATCGGCGGCGGCGCAGAGAAGGCGACCGTGCCGATGACAATGCCCGAGCGTGCGCAGATGCAGGCGTTCGTCGAGCATATCCTTGCCTCATCGGAAGATGTCGGCAAGCAATTTGCCGATGAAGCCAGGCGGATTCATCGTGAAGAGGCGCCGGCGCGTTCCATCCGCGGCCAGGCGACTCGTGAAGAAACCGAAGATCTGTTGGAAGAGGGCATTCCGGTGCTGCCGTTGCCCGTGCCCCCCAAAAGCGACTGGCACTAACGCCCGCTCGACACCATGTTGGATTTCGCCCGTATCAAACTTGCCGCGGAACGCCTGCGCGGCAACGCGCATCGCACGCCAATCGTCACATCGCGCACCTTGAATGAGCGCACCGGTGCGACCGCGTTCCTCAAGAACGAAGGCATGCAGCGTGCTGGCGCCTTTAAGTTTCGTGGTGCATTCAATGCCGTCGCAGCGTTGCCAGACGATGTGCGCAAGCGCGGTGTCGTGGCATGGTCGTCGGGCAATCATGCGCAGGCGATCGCATTGGCGGCGCAGATGTTTAAGATTCGCGCCACGATTGTCATGCCTTCGGATGCGCCGTTGACCAAGGTCGAGGGCACGCGCGGCTATGGTGCTGAAATCGTCTTTTACGATCGGTACAAAGAAGATCGCGTGAGCATTGCCATGGCGATTGCCAAGCGCGAAGGCCTGGCGCCGATTCCTGCCTATGATCATTTTGATGTGATGGCCGGACAAGGTACGGCGGCACTTGAGTTGTTCGAGGACGTTCCGGATTTGGACGTGTTTCTATCGCCGGTTGGTGGCGGTGGTTTGATGGCTGGCTGTGCAACGGTTGCGAGTACCTTGCGACCCGCCATCCAAATTCTTGGCGTCGAACCCGAAGCGGGCAATGACACGAAGTTGTCCTTCGCTGCCGGCAAGCGGATCGATCTTCCGGTGCCACAAACCATCGCTGATGGGCTCCAGGCCAATTCGCCTGGTGAGCTGACGTTTCCGGTCAACCATAGGCTGGTGAGCGATATCCTGACCGTATCGGATGCCTCGATCGTTCAAGCGATGCGTTTTCTATTTGAGCGTATGAAACTGGTCGTTGAACCAAGTGGCGCGGTCCCGGTAGCGGCGCTGCTCGATAATCCCGGACGATTTGCCGGGAAACGGGTTGGCGTAATGCTCTCTGGTGGCAATATCGGGGTGGATCGGTTCAATGAACTCACGCGCAGCGCTGTCTAACGCATCGCTGCTTGAAAGGATGCCGCACATGGAAATCGCAGAAGTGAAAGTCGTCGGAATGACCTGCAGCGGTTGCGTTCGGAGCGTGACCCGCGCGCTGACCAATGTCGCTGGTGTCGCCACTGTGGATGTTTCGCTCGATCAGGCGCTCGCGCGCGTGACGTTCGATCCTGCCAAGGTGAATCGGTCGGCTATTCGCGCGGCGGTGGTCGAGGCGGGGTTTGATTCTCCGGAAGTCTGATATCGAATTTGAGATTGCGTCTGGTACGGACATCTGAGAGCTGCATAATGTATATTATGTTAAATAGTCGGTGGGCGAAGCGCTTCTAGCCAATCCGCGTTCGCTATTTCTTTGATCCCGCGTCCCGCAGCAACTTGGCAATCTCTGGATGCTTGTTCTGTGTGGCCATCCCGAGCGCTGTAACGCCATTCTCATTCGATAAATTTGCATCGGCGCGCACCGCCAACAGGAACCTAACGACGCTCAGGTGCCCTTGCCGCGCTGCGAGCATCAACGCGGTCGACCCGTTCGGTGTCCGGTCGTCAATCGGTACGCCAACGCCCACCAAATACTCGCAGACCGCCTGATGACCATTGAAGGCCGCGTAATGCAGCGGTGTCCAGCCGGGATTGGCGAGTTCCGCCCCGGCCTTGTGTAGCAGCCGCACGATAGGTTCGTGACCATGAAAGGCCGCCAACATAACGGCGGATTCGCCGCGTTCATTGCGCAGGTTGACGTTGGCCTTCTGTTTCACTAGGTGCTCGACGATCGCCAGATGGCCAGTCCTGGCAGCTTCCATAAGTAGCGAGAGGCCCTTTGGATCGGTCGAGTTCACCTCGAAACCGCGTGCCAAGAGCTGCTGGACCGTCTTCAGGTCGTTTTGACGAACGGCCTCGAAAAGCTGGGCGACGTTGGCATGCGCTGGCGCGAAGAACATCCAGCTCAGGGCCAATAGGATCCATTTGCCGATGCGCATCGTTCGATGAGGGATTCGACCACACACAGGAATCACATCGGCGATGCGGCTATCTAAATAGGCGATCGTCACGTTAGCTGCACCCGAAACAGTCGTGAGAAATTTTCTGAAGTAAGTTCTGCAACGGATTCTAAAGACAGGCCTTTTAGCTCGCCAATATAGGCGGCTACATGCTTGACCCAGGCCGGCTGATTCACCTTGCCGCGTTTTGGAACGGGCGCTAAGTAAGGCGAATCGGTCTCCACCAGAATGCGGTCCAATGGGACTTTCCGCGCCACTTCGCGCAGGGACTCAGCGCTTTTGAACGTCACGATCCCGGAAAACGAGATGTAG
>CAMDRJ010000334.1 GCA_945906755.1 Klebsiella pneumoniae
CTATCTCGCTGAGGCCCAGTATCGATTCAACCGGCGCTTTCAACTCAAGGCCATCCTTCGGCGACTGATTAAAGCCGCCGCTACCACCGGCGCCTGGACCGATTCGCGCCTGCGGACGGTGGCGGAGTTTCATTGCTAATCAGGTTTCCGTTTGTGACGATCGAGAGCGTGCTGATTCTGGACCGAAAGACGTTGCTGGTCATCAATGACAACAACTATCCGGGAACAGGCGGGCGGAATCTGCAATCGGACAACACCGAATTCCTTAAGATTCGCCTGGACGCGCGCCTGCCGGTCAAATCCTCGGAACGCGATGACGACCATGATCGCCACGACGAGCATGACGAGCATGACGAGGATGACGAGGATGACGAGGATGACGAGGATGACGAGGATGACGATTAGCGTCACGGTCAGCCTCTCCGCGGCCGTGTAACGGGTCCATCCGAATCCGCTGGTGGATCGCGCATGCCGCTGCAACATTTGGGTTGCGTGCGACGGTCCAGGGGGCTCCTTGCCAAGCGCCGGCGGCCCCCGGGCGGAGTCAAGACCGCCATGGCGGTTGCGATCGGGCGGGCGCACCGACCGACCGATTTTGCCGTGTTTGCGGTGCCCACCGTTGCCCCTCGATCCCCGCAACCCCCCCTGGTTCCGAATATTCCCTTGCGTTGCCCATTGACGGCTGATACCAGAAGGCCATAAACTCTGCGGTCTTTGCTTCGACGAACGGGTCGGCGTATTGGTTGTACCAGCGGGCATCCCTGCAAACGTTGCAATCTAACGTCTTGCAGGTGCCCACTAGGCGAGGCGGAAACCCGCACCGACTAACCGATATTTTCCCTTTCGCCCGGCAAGCCCCGGACGCACCGCTTCAACGCCGCAACCACACCGAACCGATCACTCTGTTCGGATTGCGTCGTCCCCGGAACAAACCCGAAGGTTAGATCACTAGCATGCCCACTATTAGTCAGCTCATTCGCAAGCCCCGCGTCGCGGTCAAGACGAAGAGCAAAGTCCCGGCCCTTGGCAACTCGCCCCAGAAACGCGGCGTGTGCACGCGTGTGTACACCACGACACCGAAGAAGCCAAACTCGGCGCTCCGAAAAGTCGCGAAAGTCCGTCTAACCAACGGCTTTGAGGTGATCAGCTACATCGGCGGTGAAGGCCACAATCTGCAAGAGCACTCGGTTGTCTTGATCCGCGGCGGTCGCGTCAAGGATCTTCCGGGTGTGCGTTACCACATCGTGCGCGGCAGCCTGGATACCCAGGGTGTCAAAGATCGCAAGCAAAGCCGCTCCAAGTACGGCGCTAAGCGCCCGAAAGCGGCTTGATCACTCAAAGCAGAGTCCACCATGCCAAGGCGTAGAGAAGTCCCCAAACGCGACGTACTGCCCGATCCGAAATTCGGCAGCGTCGATCTCGCGAAGTTCGTCAACGTGCTCATGACGCGCGGCAAGAAATCAGTCGCCGAACGCATCGTCTATGACGCGTTTGATCAGATCAAGACGAAATCGGGCAAAGAACCGCTCGAAGTCTTCAACCTGGCGGTCACCAATGTTCGCCCGATGGTCGAAGTGAAGAGCCGTCGTGTGGGTGGTGCAAACTATCAGGTGCCCGTTGAAGTGCGACCGGCTCGACGCGCGGCGCTCTCGATGCGTTGGATCCGTGAAGCGGCGCAAAAGCGTTCCGAGAAATCGATGGACGCCAGGCTCGCCTCCGAATTGATTGAAGCCGCCGAAGGTCGTGGCGGTGCGATGAAAAAACGCGAAGAAGTACACCGTATGGCAGAGGCCAATAAGGCCTTCTCGCACTACCGGTTCTAAATCCGGGGGAAGCAATCCCACCGGAGCCTGTTCAAAGGACCTGTTGATTCGAACGAAACGCGAGCCGACGTCTCCATGTGGGGCGCAGTTGATTCCGCGCCGAGTCATTCACGTTGAGATGTCAGTCGAGTTGGAAGGAATGTAGAGCGTGGCACGTAAGACCCCCATCGATCGGTACCGTAACATCGGCATCAGCGCGCATATCGACGCTGGTAAGACCACGACCACGGAGCGCATCCTGTTCTATACAGGCGTGTCCCACAAAATGGGTGAGGTCCATGATGGCGCGACCCAAATGGACTGGATGGAGCAGGAGCGCGAGCGCGGCATTACGATTACATCGGCCGCGACCACCTGCTTTTGGAAGGGCATGGACGGCTCTTTCCCGGAACATCGCATCAACATCATCGATACGCCGGGCCATGTGGACTTCACGATTGAAGTCGAGCGGTCACTACGCGTATTGGACGGTGCCTGCATGGTGTACGACTCGGTAGGTGGCGTGCAGCCCCAGTCGGAAACCGTCTGGCGTCAGGCCAACAAGTACAAGGTGCCGCGGCTTGCGTTCGTCAATAAGATGGACCGCATCGGCGCCAATTTCTTCAAGGTCTACGACCAGATCAAGGCGCGTCTGCGCGGCAATCCGGTCATCATGCAAGTGCCGATCGGCGCTGAAGACAAGTTTCTCGGCGTGGTCGATCTGCTGCGCATGCAAGCCATCTATTGGGACGACTCAACGCAAGGCATGAAGTTTGAGATGCGGGAAGTCCCCGCTGAGCTGCTCGACATCTGCAAAGAATGGCGCGAGAAGATGGTTGAGGCGGCTGCCGAGGCCGACGAAGAGGTGATGAACAAGTACCTCGAGTCGGGCGAGCTGTCGATCGATGAGATCAGGAAGTCGATTCGCAAACGCACGATCGCCAACGAAATTGTGCCGATGTTGTGCGGCTCGGCGTTCAAGAACAAGGGCGTGCAGGCGATGCTGGACGCAGTCGTCCAATACCTGCCCTCCCCGGTTGATATTCCTCCGGTCAAAGGCATCAAGGAAAACGGCAAGGACGATACGCGCAAGGCCGTCGACGACGCGCCGTTCTCGGCGCTCGCATTCAAGATCATGACCGATCCGTTCGTGGGTCAGCTTGCGTTCATCCGGGTGTATTCGGGCATTCTCAATTCCGGCGACACGGTGTACACGTCGGTGCGCGGCCGCAAAGAGCGTGTTGGCCGGATTCTGCAGATGCACGCCAATGAGCGTGAAGACATCAAGGAATTGCGCGCCGGTGATATCGCCGCGGCAGTCGGCTTGAAGGATGTGACGACCGGCGAAACGCTAAGCGATCCAAACAACGTGATCATCCTGGAAAAAATGATTTTCCCGGAGCCGGTGATTCACGTCGCGGTCGAACCGAAAACCAAGTCCGATCAGGAAAAGATGGGCCATGCGTTGTCACGCTTGGCGCAGGAGGACCCGTCGTTCCGTGTGCGGACCGATGAAGAATCCGGCCAGACCATCATTTCCGGCATGGGCGAGCTGCATCTGGAAATTCTCGTCGATCGCATGAAGCGTGAGTTCAGCGTTGAAGCCAACGTCGGTGCACCGCAGGTCGCGTATCGCGAAACGATTCGTAAGCCGTGCGATTCGATCGAAGGCAAGTTCGTTCGCCAGTCGGGCGGTCGCGGCCAATATGGTCACGTCGTACTGAAGATGGAACCCAATCCCGGCAAGGGCTATGAGTTCATCGATGCGATCAAAGGTGGATCGATCCCGCGCGAGTTCATTCCGGCAGTCGGCAAAGGTGTCCTCGAAGCATTGCAAGACGGCGTGCTCGCCGGGTTCCCGGTGGTCGATGTCAAAGTAACCTTGTTCTACGGCTCGTTCCATGAGGTTGACTCGAACGAGAACGCCTTTAAGATGGCGGCAATTTTCGCGTTCAAAGACGGTGCGCGAAAGTCCTCGCCGGTGTTGCTCGAACCGATCATGGCGGTTGAAGTGGAAACGCCTGAGGATTTCATGGGCAACGTGATGGGCGATCTTTCGTCACGGCGCGGCATGCTCCAGGGCATGGAAGATTTGCCGACCGGCAAGGCGATCCGCGCCGAGGTGCCGCTTGCCGAGATGTTCGGCTACTCGACGACGGTGCGCTCGCTCAGCCAGGGCCGCGCGACGTACACGATGGAATTCAAGCATTACGCCGAGGCGCCGAAGCAGGTGACCGATGCGATCGTAAGCAAGATGACTGGCAAAGACGACAAGAAGTAATTGAACAGAACAAGAGGGCTGAAAGATGGCAAAGACAAAATTTGAGCGGACCAAGCCGCATGTGAACGTGGGGACGATTGGTCACGTGGACCATGGTAAGACGACGCTGACGGCGGCGATGACGCATATC
>CAMDRJ010000335.1 GCA_945906755.1 Klebsiella pneumoniae
CACCATTGGTCAAGAAGACTACGCCTGAATGATCTAAGCGCGCGGCGATCCCGCGGGTGTATTGCCATGGAGAATTGAGCGGTTGATGGGTCCAGCTTTCGCCTTGATCGGTGCTTCGATGCAAACCGCGATTGGTCGTGCAAAGAACGGTTGATGGCTCGCCCGGCCGACGCACGACCGCGATGCCATGCACATCACCTGACACGAGTCCGCGCTCGAGAAATTTCCAGCTCCGACCACGATCGGTACTACGGTACAGCCCGCCGATCTCAACCGAAGCCCAGATGGTGTTCGGTTCAAATGGATCAAAGAGGATCTGCGTGACCCGCGTCGGACCCATATTGATCTCGGAGAACTCGGCCATACCCGGTGTTGCAAGCCGCGTCCAGGTGGCGCCGGCATCGAGCGATTGATAGAACGCCGCAGGTCGGGTGCCGGCAAAGAGGATGCGCGGATCGCTTGGATCTTGCGCCAACGCCCAGATGTCTTGCATCGGTGAGGGGATCAGGCTCCAACGCGCGCTGACTTCATTCCAGCGAAAGAGCCCCATGTCGGTGCCGGCATAGAGATCATTGGGCGATTGCGGATGGGTCGCGAAGCACCAAACGCGCGCTTCCAAATACATCCCGGAATGACTATTGGGATGGGTCCATGATGCGCCCGCATCCTCGCTGAACCAAGCCGAATGGCCGGCCGTCCCTGCATAGACATGAATCGCATTTGCCATGGCGTCTCCCCGCAAACAGTACGCGGCAGTCTAACAAACTTCGCCAAGCCTTCCTCAGCGCACCGGTTTTTGCAGCATCGCCTTGAGACTGGCCATCCGATCCTTTGAGGCGGGTGTCGGCAGCGTCGAGGCGGCAGCGGGCAGGGCATCCAAACCCATTTCGGCAATGAAACGCGAAGGTTCTTTCGGTTCGTATTCGCGCGCCCGCTTGCGCTTGCGGCACCAGGTGAGAGTGAGGCTGCGTTGGGCGCGCGTCACACCGACATACATCAGCCGACGCTCTTCCTCGATACGCCCCGGTGCGATATCGCCTTCACCGGTAGGGTCACGTCCGAGATGCGGCAGATAGCCTTCTTCAACACCGACCAGAAACACATGCGGGAACTCGAGGCCCTTGGAGGCATGCAGCGTCGACAGTTGCACCGAGTCGGACTCTTTGTCTTTGTCGAGGGAGGAAAGCAGCGCGATGGTCTGTGCGATTTCGATGAGCGACTTATCGTCCTCCTCGGCACGCTTGGCGATCCAATTGCGAAAATCCAGCACGTTTTGCCATTTGTTGGCGGCGGTTCGCTCGTCGTTGCTATCATGCAGATACGGCTCATAGCCGATCGCTTTGATCAACTCATCCAGCACCACGCCAGCGGGTTCGCGCTTGGCCCGCCATTCGAAGCGATTCAAGGTATCGCCAAATTGCCGCAACGTTTCGATCGAGCGCGCTGGCAACCGATCGCTCAATTCATCGCGATAGGCGGCTTCGAATAGCGACACATGCAACTCGCCCGATAACTTGCCAAGCGATTCGAGCGTCTGTGGCCCGATGCCACGTTTCGGTGTGGTGGCCGCGCGAATGAAAGCGGGGTCGTCATCGCCATTGACCAGCACCCGCAGGTACGCAATCAGGTCGCGAATCTCCGCCCGTTCAAAGAATGACTGCCCGCCGGACAGCACATACGGAACACGCTCCCGGCGCAGCATCTGCTCGAAGGCTCGCGCTTGTTGATTGCTACGATAGAGAACGGCGTAGTCGCTGAACTTGGTGTGCTTCAACATCTTGTGCGCTTGCAGGCGCATGACGACCTGTTCGGCCTCCGCCTCATCATCGTCGGCTGCGTTGACCACGACCTCATCGCCAAGGCCAAGATCCGACCATAGGCGCTTCTCGAAGATCTTCGGATTCTTCGCAATCAACGTATTGGCCGCCTGCAAGATGCGTTGGCTCGAACGGTAATTCTGTTCGAGCTTCACAATCTTCAAGTTCGGAAAGTCGCGCTGCAGACCAGTCAGATTGTCGAGCGTCGCACCGCGCCAACCATAGATGGATTGATCGTCATCGCCCACCAACGTAAAGGACTGCCGCTCGCCGGTGAGCAACCGCAGTAACTCGTATTGGCAGGCGTTGGTGTCCTGATACTCATCGACCAACAGGTAGGCAAACCGGTCCTGCCAGGCCTTGCGTGCTTCGAGATCGCGACGGAACAGCTCGGTCGGCAGGCGAACCAAATCATCGAAGTCAACCGCTTGGTAGGCACTGAGCGTCGCGCTGTAATCACGATAAAGACGGGCGACTTGTGCGGCATCCTCGTTTTGCGCGCTGGCGATCGCCTCCTCAGGGGCGAGCATGGCGTTTTTCCATAGCGAAATCGTGCTCTGCGCGCGTCGCAAGGAGGCCTTGTCGGTGGTCGCCAACAGGCCTTGCAGAATGCCGAAGCAGTCGTCCGCATCGAAAATGGAAAACGTAGTCCGCAATCCAAGCCGCTTTGCTTCGGCGCGCAGAATCTTCACGCCGAGCGCGTGAAACGTGCTGATCGTGAGACCTTAGATCGCGCCCTTGCCGATAAGTGATGCGGCGCGCGCCTGCATTTCACGCGCGGCCTTGTTCGTGAAGGTGAGGGCGGCAATCATGCTGGCCGCGACGCCCTTGTCTTGAATCAAATGGGCGATTTTGTGGATGATGACGCGCGTCTTACCGCTCCCGGCACCGGCCAGGACAAGGCATGGCGTATCGATATGGCGAACCGCTTCGCGCTGCGGCGAATTTAAACCGTCTGACATGCTGGATCGTACACTGTGAGGGGCGATCGCGACGATTCGGATTAGCTTTCCCACTATTTATTGATGGAGAAACACTGCAATGAAAGTACTAGGCGTTGGCTGCTGCTGGGAAGAACTGACTGTTGGCGAGCAATTTCGTACGCTACGGCGCACGCTTACGGAAACTGATCTCGTCAATTTTATTTCGGTCACCGGCATGACCGAAGTGATTTTCATCGACGCCACGCATGGCGATCACAGCGGCGCCATTCGCGGACGCTTTGTGCCGGGCGCGCTGACCTATACGATCATCGAAGGTCTGCAATGTCAGGGGTTTTTTCAAGGTACCGGCTTGGCCATGCTTGAGCTCGAACAAAAGGTGCTCAAACCGGTGTTCGTGGGTGACACCGTCTATGCCGAAATCGAAGTGATCGGCATTCGGCCCACCTCGCGTGGTGGCCGTGCGATCGTCAGCTCGATGAACAATGTTCGCAATCAGCACGCCGAGCTGGTCATGACCTATAAAGCGGTTCGGATGATGGCTGGGCGTATCGAGCGGGATGCCGTCGGGCGAGCGCCGAACGAGCGTATCGCGTGAATAAAAACGGCGGCAATCTGCTTGCCGCCGTCGCGTCGGGTGCCGTGCCGTGACGCTGCGGTCAGGGCGAGGGCGCCGTCGATGGGTTCGTCGTAATCGGTGCGAGCGTCATGGACATGCCGACCGCCGTTTCCGAATCGTCGTAGTAGTTCGGTCGCAGGGCATGTTCACGAAAACCGCATTTGCGATAGAACAGCCGCGCCGACCGACTCTTGAGGCGATGGTTGGATTCAATCCGGACAATGCCCGCGGTATAGCAGGACACCTTCAGCCAGTCGACCATCTGTCGGGCAATGCCCATGCCCCGATAAGGCGGCTCGACAGCAATCCGGATCAAACGTGCCACTTCGTCATCAAAGTACATGCTGGCGAATGCGACGACGATGCCGCGATCGCAGCAGACGATCGTCACGATATTGGGATCTCGCAACACTTTATTGACAAAGTCGGGCGTCCATTTCCAGGCCAAGTCCACCTCGATCAGATCGCGAGACATATAAGCAATGGCGCTGAGGTCTTTTTCTGTCGCAATATTTATTGAAAGATCTTTATCGATGCTCATGCGAGGCCCCGTGAATCAATCAGAGCCACCATGGTAGAAAATCATTGGTGAACGATGGGTGAACGAAATTTATTGCGTGGATTACTGCGTCAGCGAGAGGTCAATGTGGAATGCCGATGCGCTTCGACACCCGAGGCGGCGCGGTCGTCACCGGGTAGGCGTGAACCATCCCCGCGAGATTGACGCCATGTCACAGCGTA
>CAMDRJ010000336.1 GCA_945906755.1 Klebsiella pneumoniae
TGGCGTGCATGCACAAACTGCTGATCATCATCAATGCCATCATCAAGTCGGGAAAGCCATGGCAAGCGAATTATCAACAGACCAAAGATTCATTAAAAACGGCTTGATTCTCGACACAGTTGCTCTCCCGTCGAGGGAGAGGGTGACTCCTTCGCCCAATCTCGTTACTGGAACGGTACCGTATGCCCGAGGAATTCCTGCGGAATATCGGGTCCCCATTGATTGTTGAACGCTTCCGCTGGGGTGAGGAGTTTGGAGCCGGCGGCTTCGTTTAGCACGTCGCTGTCGGCCCAATGCTCATGCACGCGATTCCAAGGGTCGTACCAGTAATCGAACACCTGGCTGCCCAGAATGTGGCGGCCGATGCCCCAGGTGTGGCGATAGCCCTTCGCCTTCATCACGTTATGGCCGATGAAGATCGAGTCGATATCGCGTGATTCGTACGAAATATGGTTGAGTCCCGATTTCGCCGATTGCAGCGCGAAGAACACATGGTGATCGACGTATTCCGGGCCGTTGTTGATCCGGTTGAACGAAGCAATCACGTTCTCTTTTTTCTCGACGTAGATGTCATCGGAAGAAATGAAGCCAAGCGTTTCGCGATACCACTGCAGCGTTTTCTTGAGATCGGTGGTGGTGATCACGCCATGGCCTGCGCATTTCACCATCGCCGGCCCCTTTGGCAGACGCATGAGTTCGGTGCGCCGATACTTGTCTTCGGCCCAGTTCACCTTGTACTCAGGCATCGGTAGCGGCTTTGCTTTCGCCTGGCCGTAGAGAACCTCAATGCGAAATCCATTCGGATCGGTCAGGCAAACGCGCTTGCCGCCGCCCGGCTCATCGACGTTCTCAATGCCGGTGGCGCCGGGCACTTTCGCAAGCGCCTTCAGATCGTCTTCACTGCGCGCGAAATAGCCAAACGCCAAGGGCTTTGCCTCACCCAATTCGGTGGCGTGGAGGAACTGCTCGGGATCGGTGCCGCGCATGAAGAGCTTGGTGGCGGTGCGCTCGGCGCGCATCATGCCGAAGCTGGTCAGGAACTCTTCGGCTTGGTCCAGATTCGGCGACTGGAGCCTGCCGTACACAAACTTATTGACCTTGATTCCGGCCATATTCAATTGCCTCCTATTCGAGGGTTACGAAAGACAGCTGACGAACGGCCAGATTGTGGCACGACCTGCTATTCGTTGCCGGGAGGCATCGCTCGCCGATAGGGAGGTGCCGGGCGGGCGTCCTGCGCCGGTATATAGTTCGACGCATCGGCGTGTTTCCGCCGACCGTGTTTGCCGGCTATTGAATCCGCGCCGGGCACAATGGACCGGTCTATACGAAAGGAATCCAATCGATGCGTTCTGCCCTGGTTTGCGTATCGCATTCGCCGCTGATGCATTGCTACACCAAAGCGCCTGCCGAGCACGAGACGATCAACGCCTTGTTGGTGCGGCGCGCCGCCGAGATCAAGGCGTTTGATCCGGAGCTGGTGTTCGCGTTCGGGCCGGATCATTACACCTCGTTCTTTCGCAAGCTCGCGCCGCCGTTTTGCATCGGCGTTGCAGCGCATGCCACCGCCGATATCGGCGGCTATGCGGGCAAGCTCAAAGTACCGGCCGACACTGCAATCGCCTGCGCGTCTGCTTTGCACAACAGCGATATCGATATCGCGGTGTCATACGATCTTGGTATCGATCACGGCATTTCGCAGACGCTCGTCAATGTTTGCGGCGCGCTCGATCGTTATCCGGTGATCCCGATTTCCTTCAACATCATGACCCATCCCCTGCCGCCGTTCAGACGCAGTCGGGTGCTGGGCGAGGCAGTCGGGCGGTTCGTCAAAACGCTCGGCAAACGGGTCTTGTTCATTGGATCGGGTGGCCTCTCGCACAATCCGGTGCAGATCTTCCCGCCGTATGGAACCGCCGATCAACCGATCACCGATTACCAGCGGGTCGGTCCGCATGAAGATCCGGCCAAGCTCGCCGAGTGGCTGAAGCATATGGATGTCGTGCATCGTGGCGGCGCGGCGGCACTTGGCAGCGGCGCCATCTCGGCGGCTGATTGCAAACTCAACCGCGAACTCGATCTTCAGTTCATCGACTTCGTGACCGAAGGCCGGGTCGACAAGGCTGACCAATGGAAGCCCGCTGAGATGATCGAACGTGCGGGCATCGGATCAGTCGAGATTTATACCTGGATCGCCGCATGCTCCGCGCACGCGGTGGCCGGTGGTGCACTGCCGGTTAAAGACATCTATGCGCAAACGGTGGAGTACGGGGTCGCGCTCGGGATGGTGCATTCTTGAGGCGATGCGAGGATGACCGGAGTGATCCTGGACGAATCACCTACAATTCGCCCCCTACGCTCAGTACTTCCCTAGGAGAACATCTGTGAGTGCATTGTTTCGCGCAGCAATCGCTGCCCCTGCCGCTATCGCCATATTGGCTTTAGCGATGATGAGCACCGCCGCAATAGCCCAGCCGTATCCGAGCAAGCCGCTACGGGTCGTGACGCCGTTTCCACCCGGATCGGGGCCCGATACCGTGCTGCGATTGGTCACGGATCGGATGCAGCGCGCGCTTGGCCAGACGATGGTGGTCGAAAACCGCGTTGGCGCCAACGGCTTGATCGCCGCGGAGCAGGTCAAACGGGCCCCGGCCGATGGCTACACGTTGCTGCAGTTCGATGACGCGATGATCGCAGCCAATCCTTTTCTCTATAAGAAGCTGCCGTATGACTCGGCCAAAGATTTCGAACCGGTCGGTACCTTGTTCCAAACCTACTTCTTCGTTGTCGTGGCGACCAATTCGCCGTGGAAATCGATGTCTGACCTGCTTGCCGCGGCCAAGGCCAAGCAAGGCAAGGTCACGCATGGCACTTGGGGCATCGGTAGCGTTGGCCACTTGGGTATGTTGCAGTTCGAGACGGTGACCGGGCTTGAGTTCACCCATGTGCCGTTTCAACGCGTGGTCGATGTCTATCCGGCGGTGGGCAGTGGTGATGTCGACTGGGCGTTCGGCAGCATTGCCTCCTCGGGTGCAATGTTTCGCGCCGGCAAGGTGCGTTATCTCGCCGCTGCGGCATCCAAGCGGATTGCCGGGTTCACCGATATTCCAACGATTGCCGAATCAGGCGGCCCGGCCAATTTCGACACGCGCGCCTGGGTCGCGTTGTTGGTCCCGCGCGGCGTTCCCGCCGATATCGTGGCCCGCTTGGGCAGCGAGAACGCCAAGGCGCAGGCTGATCCGGAAGTGCGTGAGAAGCTCGCGGCGATTGGGTTCGAGCCCTATGCGGTCGGGCCGGCGGAGACGAATCGCTTGATCGAGCAGGCGCAAAAGCGCTTCGGCGATATCATTCAGCGTGCGAAGATTTCGTTGGATTGAGCGGCAAATATACGTTCGATGCTTACCGGAACGCTGCACCTGGGCGTTCTCACGTTCTCAATATGGCGCGATTGCGTCCCCGCGGGCAGCAGGCGACTGGCTGTCCGCACTCGGTGTGCAATGCAATTGAAAAAGCGAAAAGCGATGTTCAAACAACTATTGCCCGCCTTGGCTGCATTGGTGTTTTCAACCGGCGTGTCCGCGCAGGGATATGCTGCGCTCTCGGTTGGTGCATCGAAGTTGAGCCTGGACTGCACCGGCACGACAACATGCGACAACACCGGTGCCGGCGCCAAGCTTCTTGGCGGCTACCAATTCGATTCCGGACTCGCGGTCGAGATCGGGTACTTCAATTTCGGCAAGGGTAAAGCGGCCGTCGGTAACGTCAGCGCTGAGATTGAAAATAGCGGCATCGGCGGCGGCGTTGCTTTCCACCGCGATCTTGCCCGCAATATTCCATTCGTCGCACGCCTTGGTCTCGCGAGAATGAAAACGAGGATCAACGGGAATGTGGCGGGTCTAGGTTCCGCAAGCACCTCCGACACCAACATCTCGCTCTATGGCGGCCGCGGTATCGGCTATCGACTGGACGATGAGATCACGGTCGAGGTCGCGTGGGACTATGGCAGGGCGAAGTACGACAAGAACGGCCTCAGCACCTTAGGCGGCATCAATGTCTTTTGGGTCTTCAGGAACTCGAGTGGGTGATTTTGGGTCATTTTAG
>CAMDRJ010000337.1 GCA_945906755.1 Klebsiella pneumoniae
GAAGCTGCAGTACTAGAGGGCCACCGCCGGGTGGCCCAAAAACCGTGCGGCCGCGTTAGCGACCGCTTCTAGCCGCTTCGAGCGGCTCACAAACTAAAGCCCCCGGCTCTGCCGGGGGATATTTACTTTTCTTTCTCAAATTAGGGATCAATAGGCATTGCGCTACTTTTCCGGCCACGCAAATTTGAGCGGTTTCTTCGCTAGGAAGTCGCGGGCGGCATTGCGATGATAGTCGGTCGAAAACGCGATGCCTTGCGCATTGGCTTCGAAGTTGAATGCCGCGCCTAAGTCCATGCCGGGTGAACGTTCGAGTGCCGCCTTGATCAGGCTCACTACCGGTGGCGATGCATCAAAGAATGAGCGCGCGATCGTTTCCGCTCTTGCGATCAGCGCATCGGCCGGCACGATTTCCATCACGATGCCAAGGCGCTGTGCTTCGACAGCATTCACGACGCGCGCCGACAGCATCAATTCCTTCGCGCGTTGTGCCCCAACAATGCGCGGCAAGGTATAGATCGCACCGGCATCCGGAACCAGCCCGACCCGCATAAACGACATGCAAAAGCGCGCGCGCGGCGTCGCGATGATGAAATCGGCGGCCAGCGCAAGGCTGAACCCCGCTCCGAACGCGACGCCATCGACCGCGGCAATCACCGGGCGATCCAACTCGATGAGATCACGCATCCACACATGCAAGGCGCGCATGCGATTGCGCCCGGCCTCGGCGTCCGTCCCCGAAGTTGCCATCGACCGTACGTCGCCTCCGGCGCAGAAATCACCGCCATCGCCGGTGAGGATCATGGCGCGAATCGTCGCATCCCCTTTGATGCGCGCCACCGCATCGGCAATTTCGCCGCGCGCATTGATATCGAACGCATTCTTGCGATCAGGGCGCGCGAACGCGAGTGTGGCGATACCGTCTTTGCTGTCGAAGCGGATGTCTTTGTAGATCATGATCAGAGGCGCAGGGGTCGGGGAGCGCCGAGTATGCCAACATTTCCGTGTGCTATGGCGGGCATGTCGTCAACTCAGCTTCGCGGATCGGGCACGAAGCGAAGCGGCCCTGGAAAAGGCTGCGGCTCGGCGATCCTCGGCATACCCGGGATGATGCCCCGCGCGACGAGGTTCTCATAGCGGTCGTAGTGAATGGTCAGCAGCTCATTGGCCGATGATGATGCGCGACGAAAGTCGGTGTACGACACCTGCGATGCTTCGCGCTCACCATGGCCGGTGCCGATGCGCTCGCGGGCTTCCCGGCGGGGTCCGGAGGTCTCTGCGCCTTGTATCGAGGCCGATGTGCCGGCATCCGCCGCGCCCGCACCCGCTCCGGCTGCGCTGGGCCGCGATAGGGATTCAGGCGCATCCGCTCGCGGACTGGAGGGTGCCGCTGATCCCTCGAATTGACCCGGCGCGACCGATGGCGCAGGCCGCGGCCGCGGTGGCATGTACTCGCGAAATACTGCGACGCCGATTACGCCGACGTTGTGCGGGCGATCGTTGCGCGCGGCGTAACTATCCGGTAGCGAAGTGAAATAGAACGCGGCAATCTCGTTTTGGTTCTTGCGCCACCCCGCGATGTCGTAGGTTTGCCATGGCGCAAAGACGTAGCCTGACTGCTGGGAAGTCGCGGTTTCACCGGTGACCACGTTGACGCCATCGACCGATATGACCGCCATGATGCGAGCGCCCGTTTTGTTGACGATCTGTACCGCATAGCGATCGCCCGGATTGCCGGCAACATAAAGCTTGCCGCCATGATGAAAAACCGGCAACTGCTGGCCGGTCGTGCGGTTGATCACATGGACGTCGGCAAATACGCCGGCCATCGCCGGTGCACTGGCAAGTAAAGCGGTCGTGACGAGTAAGCATGGGGCTGCGCGCATCGGTCTTCTCCTTCAAACGGTTTGGATAGGTAGCAATGCTGTTCGCTCAGGCGGAATCGTCACCCCCGCGAAGGCGGGGGCCCAGGGCCGTCTGACTACCTTCTCTAGATTCCCGCCTTCGCGGGAATGACGAACTCCATAACCGAACAGTATTGGGACACAAGACCGATGAAACGGATCTGCCGCGAAAATGGGGTTACCGTAAATCCTCAGGCAGTGCAACCGTCGGAAAGCGCTTCCTGAACTCCGTGATCAATGTGTTGGCATCGGCGATACGGCCGGCGCGTTTGAGCGCACGAATTTCCTCCAGCCAGGCTTCCGCCGGGCGCGCCGAGAGCTGTGTGACCAGCGACGTGACGGAACTACCGGCGGCCATCCGATCTTCCATCATCGCGCGGCGTTCCGGTCGCGGCTGCAAACCTTGCGGCGCAGACGTCGCGGCTGGAGGAGCGGTCTGTTCTCGCGAGCGTGACGATTCCAAAATAGCGGGCTCGCCAGGTTTTTCTGCCGCTTGGGCTGCTGCAACTTTGTCTTCGCGCGCTTCATTGCCCACTACGGGTGGCCTTGCGGCAGGGGCGTGCGTTGCGAGGTCCGCGCCGGCTTTTGCGAATTCTTGCGCCGGCGCCGCGGGCGCGGCTGCGACCCCGGCGCCGCTGCCCGCGCTCGGACGTTGATCGGCCTTCTGCTTCGATGCGTCGATCGTACCTGGCGCGGATTCGGCCGGTGCGGGTGCTTGTGCCACGGGCGAACGCTCGCCGCGCAGATCAGCTTCACCGGAATCATAGACCTTGACCGCAACGCCAATCGCCAGCGCGACGGTGGCAGCCGCCGCCAGTGGCATTTGCCAGCGGCGGAACAAGCCGCGCTTTTCTGGCTCGGCACCGCCCATTGTCATGGCTCCGCTCACATCCACAGGCTCAAGGCGCACCTGCACGGCACGGCGGGCGGCTGCGCGAATAGAACTGTCCAAATGGGTGGGCGGTTCCGCCTTCGCCGGATCGGATGCGACCGCTTCGCGATAGACCTTCGCAATATGCGGGTCGCGCGGCTCGTCCGCCATGCCTTTTCGTTCGGTGCTCATCGTAGATCCTGCAAATCGCGGCGCAACTTGGCGAGCGCGTAACGAAGGCGACTCTTCGCCGTCTCGCGGCTGGTATCGGTGATCTTGGCGATCTCTTCGACCGTCAAATCCCCTTCTTGTTGCAGCATGAAGGCCTCGCGTTGGGCAGGCGGCAAATCTTCAATCGCCGCGACGAGTCGGGTGGCGAGGCGCTTTCGCTCCAACAGCGCGTCCGGATGCAGCGTATCGGCGATCGGCGGATCAACCGCGAGGCCGTCTTCACCCGGTTCGAAGGCAATGTATTCGACATGCTGCCCCGAGGCGCGAAAGTGATCCATCATGCGGTTATGCGCGATGGTGAACACCCAGGTGGTGAACTTCGCCGTGGGCACATAGCGTGCGCGCGCATTGATGAGGCGCATCCAGACATCCTGGAAGATCTCTTCGGCAATGCCGTCGTTATGAACCTGACGGCGCACAAAGCGAAAGACCAGCCCGCGGTGCCGCGCGTAAAGCACGTCAAACGCTGCCGCATCGCCGGCGGCATAGGCAAGCATCAGTTCCTCATCGGTCGCGTCGCGATTCATGCGCGCGGAGTGTAACTGGTGGTTGAACGGTTGGGGGAATGGATTGGGGCTAAAGACTGTGAAGGGTGAATGGTGAAGAAGTGAAGGGGGCAGGGAAGGGGGCAGCCAAGAATGCTTGCCTCAAGATCGCGAAGATGCCGCTTTCCAAGGCAGAGGATCTATCGGCGGACGCAGTCAATATAGGTCTGCTTGGTGCGAATCCTGAAGGTCTTGAGCCGAATGCGGCACCGCATCATCTGCGACGCGAGCTTCCTTCGACATGCACCTTTCTCCTGCCTATAGACGCCTTTGCCGTTTTCTTTTAGGATGGCCTAAATTTCGGTAACCCGTTGTTTCGACGAGGCGTCCATGCCAAAAACTGGCTGTTTGTATAGTGCAATGACGCCTTATAACCCGTCGTTTAGGCTGTCGACCTTACGTTGAACTAAACCGCTTCGCGGTGGCAGAAGAACGATGAGGGAAGAGCAGCGCGCGTAACCGAGGATGCGAGCGTGACGTGAGTGTCGGCATTACCTTGATGTTGGGGAATGTTCCCCAAGATCAAGGAGCCAATCATGTCGAAGCT
>CAMDRJ010000338.1 GCA_945906755.1 Klebsiella pneumoniae
GTGCGTCCGCTGTGGCATAAAATGCGGGAAACACCCGTAAAAGGGGTGAGTTTCAAGCGAAATCTCGCCAAAAACCGGCAGAACATGACGAAGGCATTATGAATTTGGCAGTCCTGCTTCTGCAAACCAATTATTAGAGGTCCCCATAAATCGATGCTCCAAGCCGAATTCGCGGGCAAGTCGCTCGCCGAGCGCCTCGATACCGAATCGCTCGGTCGCATGATGACCGGCCGCGATAAACGCCACACCGCTTTCCGTCGCGAGATGGAAATGCTGTTCGGACACCTCGCCCGTCAAATAGGCATCGACGCCCGCGGCGATCGCATCGGTAAAGAGGTCTTGCGCACCGCCGGTGCACCAAGCGATCCGCGCGACCGTCCGCTTCGCATCGCCGATCAAGAGCGGCGCTCTGGCGAGCCGCGCTTCGACGTGTCGTCCGAGTTCGGCGAACGAGATAGGTACCGGAAGGATGCCGATCGCGATGAGATCCTGATCGCCGCAACGCGTATCAATCGACCAACCCAGTCGTCGACCCAACTCGGCGTTATTGCCGATCTCAGGATGCACATCGAGCGGCAGGTGATAGGCGAAGAGATTCAGATCAGCGTGCATGAGTCGCGCAATCCGCGCGCGTTTCACCCCAATCAGCCGCGCATCTTCGCCGCGCCAGAAATACCCGTGATGGACGAGCGCCGCGTCGGCTTTCCAGGCAATCGCGGCGTCAAGTAGCGCAGCACTTGCGGTGACGCCGGTGACCAGGCGCCGGATTTGCGCCCGACCTTCCACCTGCAGACCGTTTGGGCAATAATCCTTGAACTTCGTGACCGATAAGAATTCGTCAAGATATTTTGCCAATGTGTCGCGGTCAACCGTGCCTGCGCGTTTCATCAATGACCCATTTCCTATGCGTCGACTCTGGTTAATCTTCTCTCAAGCCGTCACGATTCTGCTGGCAGCGTTGCTGATCGTGCAAACGCTAAAGCCGGAATGGCTGGTGCCGCATTCAGCAACACCGCCCACAGCCGAAGTACCGGCCGCAACGACAAGCGCAAATGGCGCCGCACGAGCGAACTCATTCAGCGAAGCCGTCAATTTGGCCGCCCCGGCGGTGGTCAATATCTTTACCACCAAAGCGGTCCGCACGGCACGCCATCCATTCGCCGAAGATCCGCTGTTTCGCCGCTTCTTCGGTGAATTGTTTGAAGGGGAACCCCGTCGCACGGCGAGCCTTGGTTCGGGCGTTATCGTGTCAGACCGCGGCTTTGTCGTCACCAACAATCATGTGGTGGAAGCCGCCGATGAAATCGAGGTCGCCTTGGCGGACGGCAAGAAACTGCGCGCCAAGATCGTTGGTACCGACCCCGATACCGATCTTGCCGTGCTCCGCGTTGAAGGCGTCAATCTGCCGGCGATTTCCTTTGGACAGTCAGACGCCTTGAAAGTGGGCGACGTGGTGCTCGCGATCGGCAACCCGTTTGGCGTTGGGCAGACAGTGACAATGGGCATCGTGAGCGCCCTCGGACGCTCCAACCTCGACATCAATACGTTTGAGAATTTCATTCAGACCGACGCCGCAATCAATCCGGGCAATTCCGGTGGCGCATTGATCGACAACAGTGGGCTACTCATCGGTATCAATACGGCCATCTACTCGCGATCCGGTGGATCGATGGGCATCGGCTTTGCGATCCCGGTTTCGACCGCGCGCAATGTCATCGACCAGCTCATTGCCCATGGCAGCGTGACGCGTGGCTGGATCGGGATCGAGGCGCAAGAGGTCACAAGAGAAGTCGCCGACTCGTTCAAGTTGCCGAGCACCCGCGGCGCGCTGATCGCCAATGTTGTGCGAGGCGGCCCGGCGGAACGCGGTGGCGTGCAGGCGGGTGATGTGCTGCTTGCTGTTGACGGGAAACCCATCGCCGATCGGCAGGCAATGCTCAGCGTGGTCGCCTCCTTGATGCCCGAAAAAAGCGTACCGCTCAAGATTTGGCGCGATCGGAAGGAAATCGAGGTGCCGGTGGTGATTGGCAAACGCCCGGCGATGCCGCGACGGCGCTGAGGACCGCAAGGGAGCATGGGCAGACATGCCCCATGCCACGACCAATCAGGGTTCGCTCTGATCGGCGGCAAGCGGCGCACGGCCGCCAGGCTTCACGATGATATTCGCCACGATGATGCCAAGCTCGTAGAGGATACAAAGCGGCACGGCAAGCAGAATCTGCGATAGAACATCAGGCGGCGTAACGATCGCCGCGACGATGAAGGCGCCCACGATGAAATAAGGGCGGAACTGCCGCAGCTGCGCAACGGTACAGATGTTCATATAGACCAGGATGATCACCACCATCGGCACCTCGAATGTCACGCCGAATACCACGAACATCGTGATCGCAAACGACAGATACTGTTCGATATCCGGTGCGACGGTAATCGATTTGGGTGCCCAGCTATAAACGAAATTGAAGACCGCACCAAAGACGACGAAGTAGCAAAACGCCATGCCGATCAGAAAGAGCGTGGTGCTGCCGATCACGAGCGGAAACACCAGCTTCTTTTCATGTTGATATAGCCCCGGCGCTACAAACGCCCAAACCTGATAGAGCACATAGGGCAGCGCGACGACAAAAGCAACCAGCATCGTCACTTTTACCGGGACCAGAAAGGGCGTGATCACGCCGGTCGCGATCATCTTGGTGCCTTCCGGCAGCACCTTGATCATCGGATAGGCAAGCAGATCGTAAATATCGCTTGCCCAGAAGAACAGGCCGAAAAACAACACGAAGACCACCGCGAACGCGCGAATCAGGCGTTGCCGCAACTCAACCAGATGCGATATGAACGTTTCTTGGGTGCTCATGCTGGCGGGCGCTCAAACCGTCACTAGGCTGCGCGCTTTGCGGTGGACGCTGTATCGCCTGCGCCCTCGCCCACAGGCGGAACATCGGTGCTGCTCGCAGTGGAGGTACCGGTCGGGCCGATTGGGACACTGACTTCGCTGTCAAAACCGGTTGTCGAGGGCGTCGCCTCGGCAGTGGGCAGTGTCTTGTTGGGCGCAACTGGATCGAGGCTCGCGAGTGGTTCGGTAACGCTCTCGGTGACCTTGTTGACGGCCGACTCGGCGCTACTTACTTCGGTTTGCACCGAAGACTCGAAGTTTCTCGCGGTGTCTTCCACCGTCTGCTTGAACTTGCGCAGCTCGTCCAGTTCCATTTCGCGGTTGATATCGGCTTTCACATCGTTCACATAGCGCTGCAAACGACCGAGGTAGGCGCCGATCGTGCGCGCGACCTTCGGAAGCTTCTCTGGACCAATGACGACGAGCGCAACGACCGCGATCACCATCAACTCGGTAAAGCCGATATCAAACATGGATGGCTAGGAATTGAATGTTGACGGTCGATCCGCCTTGTCCGATGCCGATACGGTGCTGGCTAAAGAGGTCGATCGTTGGTACCCGGACCGCCCTCCGCGCGCTAGGAACAGCGCGCGGCTCATCACGCATGGCTAGGCTTTGGGCGCTTCCTTTACCTCGGCATGAATCGTCTGACCGACCTGTTGCGCAACCTGTCCGGATGCTTCGGCAGTCTTGTCAGTGCCCTCTTTCACGCCTTCTTTGAATCCGCGCACCGCTCCACCGAGGTCAGAGCCCATATTGCGCAGCTTCTTCGTACCAAAGATAAGCACGATGATTAACAGCACAATCAGCCAATGCCAGATGCTGAACGAACCCATGAGAACCTCCTATCGCGTCAATGCCGTAATGAGAAATCGATGCATTCCGGAACAACCAGTCCAAACTGCCGGGTGCTAGTGCCTACTTAGCATGGGGCCTAACGGGTCCGGTCCACCGAGGATATGCACGTGAAGATGATACACCTCTTGCCTACCGACCCGACCCGTATTGATGATCACACGAAAACCGTCTGTCGCCCCTTGTTCGCTCGCCAAACGCCCTGCATGCGCAAGGATTTTGCCAAGCACTGCCTGATGCGTGTCGTCGCATTCCGCAAGTGAGCCAATGTGCTGCTTAGGGATAATAAGGAAATGGACGGGCGCGCTGGGATGTATGTCGTGGAACGCGAGGATCTCGGC
>CAMDRJ010000339.1 GCA_945906755.1 Klebsiella pneumoniae
CGGATTGAGCAGCGCCCAACCTGCGATATAGCCGGAGAACAACACCATCAAAAGCATGCCAGGCAACACGCCTGCGACAAAGAGGCGCGCGATCGATACATCAGCCGCCACACCGTAGACGATCATGATGATCGATGGCGGAATCAGAAGCCCAAGTGTACCGGCGCCCGCCAGCGACCCGATTGCCATGCGCTCGTCGTAGCCGCGGCGAAGGAGTTCGGGAATCGTGATGCGCCCGATCGTGGCGGCGGTGGCGGCGGACGATCCGGAGATCGCCGCGAAAATCCCGCAGCCCACGACATTGGTGTGCATCAGCCGGCCCGGTAAAGGGGCCACCCATGGTGCGAGCCCACGGAACATGTCCTCGGAAATCCGCGTGCGAAACAGGATCTCGCCCATCCAGATGAACAATGGCAGCGGCGTCAACGACCAGCTCGAACTCGAGCCCCAGATGGTCGTCGCCATCAAGGGCCCCGCCGGAGAATTGGTGAACGCGGTCATCGCGACGATCGCCACACCCAACAGGGCAATCGCGATCCAAAGGCCCGCGCCAAGAAGCGCGGCCAGCACTACCAGCAATATCAGAGAAATCGCCCAGAGTTCCATGTCAGCGCTCGAATCCGGGCGATCCATCGGCCGTGGCAGCCGACGCAATATCGTAGGACGGTTGCTGTTTGCGTGCGACCACCAGAAGATCATCCACCAAGGCAATGAACAACACCGCAAGTCCCAACGCCATACCCATTTGCGGGACCCACAGTTTGATCGGCACCAAGCCTTGCGATACATCATCCAGACGGAAAGAGGTCCACACCATGTCGACGGCCCAGTAAGCGAAATATCCGATCAAGCCAGCCGCTAAAGCGAGGCAAGCAAACTCAAGTGTTCGCCTGCCCGCGCCGTGCAAGTGCGCGGTTAAAAGCGTGACGCGAATATGTTCATTGACCCGCAAGGTCCAAGCGAGCCCGAGAAACGATGAGGCCGCCATGCAGTAGCCTGCGAACTCATCCCCCGTGACCGCGGCATACCCGAGCAGCCGACCGAAAATCTGCGTAAGCGACAGCGCACACACCGTCACCAGAAAAAATCCGGCCAGAAGGCCGGATCCCGTGTACACCGCGTCGAGCAATTTCCGCATGCGTAATATCAGTTGCCGTAGGCTTTAAGAATCTCTTGTCCCTCGGCACCCGCTTTGGCGACCCATTCGGCGAGCATCTTCTTGCCGACTTCCTGGAATTCGGCGATCAGCTTGGCCGACGGCTCGACGATCTTCACGCCCTTGGAGGCGAGCGTCTTGATGTTCATGGCGTTTTCATCCTCGCTCATCTTCCAGCCGCGCGTCTCGGCAATCGCCGCCGCGTCGCGCATCGACTTCTGCGTCGCTGCATCAAGCTTCGCGAACGCCGCCTTGTTCACAATCACGACGTTCTGCGGCAACATCAATTGCGTATTGTAGAAATGGGTCGTCGAATCCCATGTCTGGGTATCCACCCCGCCCGCACTCGAGTTGATCTGTGCATCGATCATGCCGGTCCGGAACGCCTGTGGAACCTCGGGTGCTGCGACCAGCACCGGCGTTGCGCCAGTCAATTCCGCAAACCGCGACGTGATCGCGCTAAACGAGCGCAGCTTCACGCCTTTCAAGTCGGCCAGTGCGTTGAGATCCTTCTTGGTGTGGATCGCCGAGGGTGGCCATGCCACCGAATAAAGGATCGTGATGCCCTGTGCGTCGAGGCGCTTCTCCAATACGGGCTTGGCGGCCGCCCAGAGGCGACGCTGCTTTTCATAACTATTGGCAAGGAAAGGATTCGATTCAAAGGCGAATACCGCCGCCTCATTCGAGAGCACCGAAATGAGAAGTTCTGCGATCGGCACCTGGCCGGTCTGCACCGCGCGCTTGATCTCCGGATGCTTGATCAGCGAATTGGCGGTGTGCATCGCGATTTGCAGCTTGCCACCGGAGGCCTTAGCGATGTCCTCGGTAAACTGCTTGACGTTCTTGGTGTGAAAGTTGGTGTCAGGGTACGGCGTGGGCATGTCCCACTTCGTCTGCGCCTGGAGCCCGCCCGAGGCGAGCATCGCACCGGTGGCCGCGGCGATAAGGATTCTCGTTGCTGTCATTCGTCGTTCTCCTGAATGGAAGCCGCCTACGATGGTTGGGCGGGCAAGCACCGATGCTCGGCGAAGATGCCCGTCGGTGTCAATGGTGATCGGCATGAGGGCCTGGCGGTTCGTGGGGCGGTGGTCCGACGCCAATCAACTGCTGGACACTTTCTCCCGCCCCCGGTATCGATGCCGCTTAAGACCGATCGAGGTGTTGCCGAATCGCGGCTTCAAGTCTCTCCAGCCGCCTGTCGCGGATGCCCAGCTCGCGCATATGCGCCACGGTGTCGAACAGGTATTCGCAACAGGAGCCGAGCGGCCCCACGCCATGCATCAGAAGGCGCACGGTCTCTTCTTCGGCGAGACCACGCACATAGCGCTCATGGTGGCGATTGACGGTCAGCGCAATGGCATGCTCGATTCCCTTTGGCGTTCGCACGGCCGCCCACACCGGTTGGTACGACATGCTGCCCATTTCGCGCCGCCATAGTACATCGAGTTCTGACTCGAGGTGATGCGGAGCAATCCGGTAAGCCACACCATGACAACTGCCACCGCGTTCGAGGGCGAGCATTAATCCTGGGCTCTCCGGGCTGCCGCGGCCTGCCTGCAACCGCAAACAGAACTGGCGGTGATAGCCATACAGCCGCGCGATTCGCCGCTCGGCGAAATGGAACGCCGGGTTCCAGATCAGCGATCCATAGCCAAACACCCAGACGCGATCAGGCCGCGGCGCGTTGGCAAGCATCGTCTCGATACTCTGCGCGCGCTCGGCGTCGGTCATGTACCGGACGCCTGGGCCCTGCATCGCGCGGATGGTCGCATGCACCGAGCCGTCGAGGATCGTCTCCCGGGTGAGCTTCAAACTCGCTATGGTGAATTCTCCTTCTGGTACGAGCAATATATCCGATCGGCGCAACCCGACGTCACGCCGGGTGTCGACGCACCAAGCGAGGGCGCCAAATCGGACCGGCGCACCAGATCGGGTGAATTCACCGATGTCGCCTTCGCGATGGCCACTCGATCGGACGCGGTCCGACCATTCGGTGCGTGGAGTAAAGCAGGGATTACGCCAGGAATCGCAATGCCGCCAAACAAATCTACGCCGGCACGAACGGCCGCGTGCGGCGCTTGAGCAGCCACACCACGATGCAGATGTTAAGGACGTTCCATGCCACGCCGTTGGCGAACGCCGCATCGTACGATCCGGTGATGTCGAAGATCTTGCCTGACAACCAGCCGCCGAACGCCATGCCGAGCAAGGTCGCCATAAGGACGATGCCGACTTTGGCGCCCGCCTCGCGCGGCGAAAAATATTCGCGCACGATGATCGCGTAGGACGGCACGATGCCGCCTTGCACCAACCCAAACAGCCCCGCGATCAAATAAAGCGAGAGGAGGCTGTCGAATGGAATGAAGAGCAGCAACGCCAGCCCTTGCATCGACGTGCCAACCAAGAGGGCTTGCAGGCCGCCCAGCTTATCGGCTATCCAACCGGTCGCAAGACGGCTAATGAGACCAAGCCCCAGCATCATCGCGAGCATGTTCGCTCCGGTCGCCGCGCCAAATCCAAGGTCGGCGCAGTAGGCGACGATATGGACCTGCGGCATCGACATCGCCACGCAACACGAGATGCCCGCGATGGCCAGCATCACGAGCAACTGGTTGGAGGTGAGTCCGGTCGATGCACTCGCCCGCGGGCGCTCATCGAATGAGGTCGTCGTGCTTGAATGTCCGGGCGGCCGGCCGCGCAACATCCAGGCAAGCGGCAACATCGTCACAACACTGAACACACCGATACCGATAAAGGTGGTGCGCCAACCGACCGTATCGAAAAAATATTGAATGATCGGTGGCCAGATCGCACCGGCCAAGTAGTTGCCGCTTGAAACGAGTGCGACCGCGATACCACGGCGCTTCTCGAACCAGAGCGACGTGTTGGCGATCAATGGACCGAAGGTCGCCGAACTGCCCAACAGGCCA
>CAMDRJ010000340.1 GCA_945906755.1 Klebsiella pneumoniae
ATTGCGCGGGGGCGTAGAAGCCCATGGGTTGGCTGTTCAACAATCCGGCGAGAAAGGCGGCGGGTTCGTGGCGCTTGATCCAGGCCGAGAGATAGACGAGCAGCGAAAAACTCGCGGAATGCGATTCGGGGAAACCGTATTCGCCAAAACCTAGGATCTGCCGGTAAATCGCTTCGGCGAATTCCCGCGTGTAGCCGCGCTCAAGCATGCCTTGAATGAGTTTCCGCTCGAACGGTTCGAGCCCGCCTTTGCGTCGCCATGCCGCCATCGCCCGGCGGAGCTGATCCGCCTCGCCTGGGGTGAATCCGGCGGCGACCACCGCCAACTGCATCACTTGCTCCTGGAAAATCGGGACACCCAGCGTGCGTTTAAGCACTTTCTCCACTGCCGGACTCGGATAACTCACCGGCTCATCGCCATTGCGCCTGCGCAAATACGGATGCACCATGCCGCCTTGAATCGGACCTGGTCGCACGATCGCCACTTCGATGACCAGATCGAAGAAACAGTTGGGCTTCAGACGCGGCAGCATCGACATCTGCGCGCGCGATTCGATCTGGAACACGCCCATCGTATCGGCGCGCTGGATCATCGCGTAGACCACCGGGTCCTCGGGCGGCACATCGGCCACGGTGAGGCGATCATGCCGGCGTTGTAGATACCAGTCGGGCTGGCGGGTGGGCGCAAGGCGGGTGTAGAAATCGTCGATGAGATCAATCGATCGACGGATCGCGGACAACATGCCAAGCGCGAGCACATCCACTTTCAAAAGCCCCAATGCATCGAGATCGTCTTTGTCCCATTGGATGACCGAGCGGTCCGGCATCGCGGCGTTCTCGATCGGTACCAGCCGGGTGAGAAGCCCTTGCGTGATCACGAAGCCGCCGGTGTGCTGCGACAGGTGCCGCGGAAAACTAACGAATATTTCGAGAAGGCCAATCAATTGCCGCATCACCGGGCTCGCAGGATCAAAGCCGATTTCCTGCATGCGCTCGGGCAAAGCCTGCCCGCCATCCCACCAGGCCATCGATTTCGACAGGCGATCGACCTGCTCGAGGTCGAGCCCTAGCGCTTTGCCGATGTCGCGTACCGCACTTTTGGCGCGGTAGGTGATGACGGTGGCGGTGAGTGCGGCACGGTCGCGGCCGTACTTGTTGTAGAGATACTGGATGACTTCTTCGCGGCGCTGATGCTCGAAATCGACATCGATATCCGGCGGCTCATTCCGCTCGCGCGACATGAAGCGCTCGAACAACATCGACATGCGGCTCGGATCGACTTCAGTAATGCCAAGCACATAGCAGACCGCCGAGTTGGCGGCCGAGCCGCGGCCCTGGCACAGAATCCCTTGGCTGCGCGCAAACCGCACGATGTCATGCACGGTCAGAAAATACGGCTCGTAACGTAATTCGGTTATGAGCGCGAGTTCATGGTCGATGAGCGTGTGAATAGCAGGTGGGGCGTTGTCGGCCTCTTCGCTCCCGCCAAACCGCCAGCGCATGCCGGCCATCACGAGACTGCGTAAATAGGCGGCGGGCGTCGTTCCGGCCGGAACTAACTCATTGGGATATTCGTAACGCAATTCATCCAGAGAAAATGTGCAACGAGCGGCGATGCGAAGCGTCTCCTCGAGCAATTCGGTTGGATAGAGATTGGCCAAGCGCACGCGCAGACGCAGATGCCGTTCAGCATTCGCAAACAATGCATGACCGCATTGGGCAATCGGTGTCGATAGGCGGATCGCGGTGAGCGTGTCTTGCACCGGCCGGCGCGAGCGCACATGCATATGCACATTGCCTGCGGCGACCAGTGGCAGGCCAGTGTCTTGCGAGAGCGCACGCAGCCGCTGCAACTGTTCGCGATCATGCGGGGCATGCAGAAGCTCGACCGCGATCCAGGCGCGATCCGGGAAGCGCGCGGCAAGCCAGCGGGCGGCGTCGAGGTCTGCATCAGCGTCAGTAGGTAGCAGTAACGCCAAACAATCCGTCAGCCCCGCATCGAGATCCGCGCGGGTCAATCGATAGCTGCCTTTCTCGCTTGCTGTGCGCCCGCGCGTGATCAGCGCAGAAAGATTACCGTAGCCATTACGGTTGGTGGCGAGCAGTACCAAGGTAGGGCCATCGGCAAGCCGAATCTCGGTGCCGATGAGGAGTCTGATCGGGAGTTTTTTATCACGCACCGCAAGATGGGCACGCACCACGCCTGCAACCGAACACTCATCGGTGATGGCAAGCGCGGTGTAGCCAAGCGCTGCCGCGCGTTCCACGAGTTCTTCCGGATGCGAAGCGCCGCGCAGGAACGAGAAGTTGCTGAGACAGTGCAGCTCGGCATACTCTGGCAGCTGGTGGGACGGCATAGGCGATGCAGCAGTGCAGGGGGCTTTCGCCTCATGCAAAGAGCCCTTGCAGGAACCAACCTCTGGCGTCGCTGCGCTCGCGAAACACCCAGAGCAAGGATCGATCTTCGTCTTGCGCGATGAAATAATCGCGTGCGACATCGTTGCCATCCCACCAGCCGGATTCGATGCGTTCAGGCCCGGCCACGAGTGCGAGCCGTCCACGCAAGACCGGCTTCGCATCGACTTCCAGCAAGGGACGCGGCGTCGCAAACAGCCATAGCGGCCGTTCGCCGAAGCGTAGTGGCGGCGGTTGCGTACCGGGCTCGGCGGTTTGCACTACGTATTCCGGACGGTGCTCGGCCACCATCGTGAGGCCATGCACGGCTGCCACGCCAAGGCGCGCGCGTAAGCGCTCCACCAGTCGGGTCCAATCGGTTGAGACCTCATTTTCGTCACGAAAGAGGGTGAGATTGACGCCGGTCACCGGGGTGAGCACCGGGGCGTGCAAGGCGATAGCGTAGACCGGTGCGGGCAAGGTCAGCCGGTCGAATCGTTCACGGATAAGCAGCGTGAAATGGGCTTCATCACGATGCGCGGTAACGAGCTGGATCGTGACGACAGTCGGTGGCAGATCATCATGCTCGAGTGATAGATCAAACTGCTGCACGCCGCTTGCCCGGGCAACTAGGACCCCAGCCAGTTCGGTCAACAGGCGTTTGGCGGCAAAGAGCAGAGCGCTCGTGGCTTCGACGGCAGCCGGCAGTTCCAGACGAGCCTCGAATTGTTCGGGTGGCGTGAAGAACCGGCGTGGCTCGGCGAGGCGTCCACACGCTTGATCGAGTTCGGTGAGCAAGGCACGGCCAAAGCGTTTCGCAAAGCCTGCACGCGGCAACGCCATGACTTCACCCAAGGTATTGGTGCCGATGGCGGTGAGCATGGTGAGTTGATCGCTTGACCAGCCAAGCGTGTAGATCGAGAGCGCGGCGAGTTTGGCTGGCAGCGAATCATGTTCCCGGACCACGGTTTCCTTGCCGCTTAGGGCAAGCCACCAGGCGGCGCGAGCGGTCGGTGCGCACGCCATCGAAGCGGTGAAGCCAAGTGCCAGGATGCCGGTACGCAAGCGGGTCATGATCGGCTCAAGACCGCCAAACAACGACAAGCTGCCCGATACTTCGAGCAGCAATCCAGCCTGGTTTTCCAGCGCAACATTGGGCGTGAATTGCCCGGCCCAGGCGGCCAGATGTTCTATTGCATCGGCCTCGCGCGGGCGGTCGCGCTGTTTGGCATGCATGGTGGGGGCGAGTGCATAGGCAGCAGACAGCGCCATACCGGGCCGTACACCTTTGGCGAGCGCGACGTCATTGGCGACGCCGACGCGATGAGCGTCGGCCACGATCCACGGCTCGCGCTCGCTGTCAGTTGATGGGCTCCCCCGCAGCAATACTTCGAGCGGGAGCCTTGGCAGGGTGACGGCGATCCACAGCATGGTGGCGATTCAAGTTGAGGTGAATGGGGGCTTCAGCAGGCAGACCGCGACGTTTCAGAATATGCACGGTGAGATGTCCTTCTTCAGCCGGCTCGACCGCCAAACGCAGCACCGCAGGTGACGCTTCCCGACTGGCTTCCGCTGGGCGAAACAACATGACCAACACATCGCTGTCTTCGGCCGCGACTTGCAAGCGACGAAGTGCGGCATACGGAACAGCGCGCCCGGTGGCGGGCAACCAGCCCACGACGGCGCCA
>CAMDRJ010000341.1 GCA_945906755.1 Klebsiella pneumoniae
GGATGGAGGCATTACCGGCCGGGATCTAGATCCGCCAGGCGATCCCGATGCCGAAATAGATGCTGGTCTTCCGTTCGACCAGCGGACTGCCTACGATCAGACACACGCGAACCAAACACACGCTGCGCGCCATTCCGTATAGGAAGCTAAGCCGCACTAAGAATCTCGCTCAAGCGCTCCGCATACCAGCGGTCAAATGCATGCACGCATCGCTCACTCGAATGATAGGGACCTTCGCGGTAGCCCTTGGACGTCGCGCCCCGCTGCACACGCTCGCACAATCCCCAGTCCTGGCGGTTGGTCTCGTCCCAGAATTCGATGATCTCGCTCGCGTCAAACCGCGGATCCGCGAGATGCTCGGGTGGAAACAACCATTCGCATGTGACACGCGTTCGGCTGGGCGCGAGCGGCCACGCGGTGTGCACGAGCACATAGTCCGGATGCAGTCCCAACATCAGATTCGGATAGACCACGTAATAATGGACGAGCGCTGCACTCTCCCCGGAAAGGCCGTGCATCGGACCCAGCTTGCTCTGCCCACTCACTGACAACGTGGAGAATCCCGGTCGCAGTTGCATCGGCCCGCCATTAAACGATGGGCCTTGTTCGAAATGTCCACTGACCAAATCGCAGAGGCGGCTCAACTGCGGATGCACCGATGGACAGTGATAGCACTCGCTGTAGTTCTCAACGGCGATTTTCCAATTGGCCGCTATGTCGTAATCGATCCGATGCGCGCGCCGCATTTCACGCAGGCGGTAGCGCGAGAAATCGGGTAAATCGGCGAAGCTGGCAGCCAACGAGGGCGCATCCTCACTTAGACAAATGAAGATGAACCCACCGAAGAGATCGAGTGCCACCGGCGTGAGTCCAAGATTCTCCGTCGCGAAGCCTGCTTCGGTGCGCGGTGCATGGGTAAGACGGCCGTCGTAGGCGTAGGCCCACGCATGATAGGGACAGCGAATCGCGCCCGACAGGCGACCACGCGGCTCATCGATGAGGTGCGAGCCGCGATGACGGCACACATTATGGAACGCACGTAGTCGTGCATCGTCTCCTCGCACCACGAGGATTCGTTCGCCGCCGATTTCCAACGTGAGAAAGCTCCCGGCTTCGGCCAGATCTTCTTCGCGTGCAATCGCCAGCCAGCGCTTGCCAAAGAGCGCTCGATAATCCAGCTCCAGTACCGCGGCGTCGGTGTAGACGGCGCGCGGCAAGGTACGCGCTTCGGATTGCGGTCGCGCGGTCGCGGTGAGCCCGCTGAGCAGGTTCGCGCGCTCCTCGATGGAAATTTCCTTTGACATACGATGAGCTGGACTCAGGTGCTCAGGGATTCGCCTTGATACCGGCATCGCGGACGATTTTTCCGAGGCGCCCGATTTCACTTGCTATCATTTTGCCGAATTCATCAGCGGAATTGGTCTGAACGTCGAAGCCAACCGCACCAAGCTTATCTTTTACCTCGCTCGCATTCATCGCCTGGACGATATCCGCATTCAATTTCTGGACGATCGGTTGCGCCGTACCGGCTGGGGCCAGATAGCCCACCCATGCTGCATAGTGAAAGCCCGGCACGCCTGCTTCGGCAACGGTGGGGATATCGGGTGCCACTGCTGAGCGCTTTGCGCTCGCAATCGCCAGCGCTCGCAATCGACCGGCGCGAACATGCGGGAGCACGCCCGGCGTGCCGGCGAACATCAGCGGAATCTGGCCGGCAATCACATCATTGACCGCGGGAATAACGCCTTTATATGGCACATGGGTGAGCTTGACACCGGTGAGTGACATAAGCATTTCCATCGGCAGGTGCTGCGCGCTGCCATTGCCGCCAGACCCATAATTGAGGTCGCCATTGCGATCGCGCGCCAATTTGATGAGTGCCTGCACCGACTCCACCGGAACCGATGGATGCGTCACCAACAGTAGCGTATTGAAGCCGACCAGCGCGATCGGTGCGAAGTCTTTGATCGGGTCGTAGGGCAGTTTTGGATAGAGGCTTGGATTCATCGCGAGCGCGGCGTCGTTGGCCATGACCAGCGTATAACCGTCAGGCGCGGAGCGGGCGGCTGCTTCGACACCAATGATGCTATTGGCGCCCACACGATTGTCGACGATGACTTGCTGCCCCCATATTTCGGACAGTTTTTGCCCGATGACGCGGGCATTCACATCGATGGCGCTGCCGGCCGAAAAGGGGACGATGACCCGCACAGGTTTGCTCGGGTACGCTTGGGCTTGCGCAACCGTGACGCCTAGGAGCATGCAGGAAATGGTCGCGACGCAGCACCACAGGTCGGGGCGCATCATTCGCATTAAGCTTGGTCGCATACTTGTATCCTTGATTGAATGAAACATGAACGAGCTCATCGCAGTCGAGCGGCGCCGATCATCCGATAGGATGCCACAGGGCTCATACCTGCCGAACAATGTAACGCGCGCGGCCACTTGTAGCACGCGAAGCCATTAAGGAGCGTTTGACATGATGCAATTCCCGCTGATCGAGCGTTCCCATGCTGAAATGACTGAGTGGCGGCGCGATATTCATGCGCATCCTGAGCTTGGTTTTCAGGAGAGTCGCACCGCGGATCTCGTGGCACGTCGGCTCGAATCATTCGGCATCGAAGTCCATCGCGGCATCGGCAAGACCGGCGTCGTCGGCGTACTGCGGGCGGGCAGCTCGCCACGAACGCTAGGGCTGCGTGCGGATATGGACGCCCTGCCGATCGACGAGGCCAACCGTTTCGCCCATCGCTCGCAACATGCAGGACGCATGCATGCCTGCGGTCACGACGGTCATACCTCGATGCTGCTCGGCGCGGCCAAATATTTGGCGGCTACACGCAACTTCGATGGCATCGTGCATTTCATCTTTCAGCCTGCGGAAGAAGGCTTGGGCGGGGCCAAGGCGATGATCGCCGATGGACTGTTCAAGCGGTTCCCTTGTCAGTCGATCTTCGGCATGCATAATCGGCCCAAACTCGCGATTGGGAAATTCGCGGTAAAGAGCGGACCCATGATGGCAGGTGGCGCATTTTTCGATATCGACATCAAAGGTATTGGCGCCCATGGTGCGCGACCGGAGTCAAGCGTTGACCCGGTGATGGTCGCCGTGCAGATTGCAAGCGCGCTCCAGACGATCATTTCACGCAATATCAGGCCGGTGGATACCGCGGTCCTTTCCATTACGCAGATCCACGCAGGCGATGCCTATAACGTGATACCGCAGACCGCACGGTTGTCGGGGACCGCGCGCGCCTTTTCAAACGCTGTGATGGCCTTGATCGAGGCGAATCTTCGTCGCACGGTGAAGGGCATCGCGGACGCCTTGGGAGCAACGGCAAGCGTCGACTTTCGCATCAATTTCGCGCCGACCATCAACAATCCTGCCGAAGCGCAATTTGCCGCCACTATTTGTGAAGAGCTGGTCGGCGCGGTCAATGTCGTGCGCGATCCGCCATTGACGCTCGCCTCGGAGGACTTCTCTTTCATGCTCAATGAGGTGCCGGGTTGTTACCTCAATATCGGCAATGGCGATGCCGAAGGCGCCTGCGAAGTGCACAATCCAAGCTACGACTTCAACGACGCCGCACTGCCGCTTGGTGCAAGTTTCTTCGCGCGGCTGGTGGAACGACGATTGGCAAGGGCTTAGCGCGATGACCACGCACGCATCCGCTCGTTATGCTTGCCCGGAAAATGCGGCGCGATCTCTTCCATGAAGCGGTGCATCTGCTCTTTCACCAGCGCATTCGGCTTGTTACCGACATTGAAATAGAGAATCACCTCTTCGATCCCGGCCGCTTCGACCTTCTTCAATGATTCGATGATTTGTGCGGGCGTACCGATCAGAATCGAACGATCGGAGAGGTTCTCCTTTTTCATGTTGCGAAGAATCTCGGTGATCTTGATGAAGTACTGCATCGTCGGTGGTGCTTCTTCGGGTTTGCTCGGAATCGAGCGAAAAACGCAATGGTTGAAGTAGTCGAGCTGGGTCTGGCGACCGTAATCGTCGGCCTTGGCGTCATCGGCGATAAAAATGAAGTAGCTGCACATCGCTCGACCAGGCTTGGTGCCG
>CAMDRJ010000342.1 GCA_945906755.1 Klebsiella pneumoniae
AACGGCCTGCCGGCGCGCAACCTTGCTGAATTCATTGCCTATGCGAAGGCCAATCCGGGCAAGCTCAACTATGGGTCGGCCGGCAACGGCACCTTGCAGCACATCGCCGCTGAAATGCTCAATAGCGTGGCGAAGATTGATACCACCCATATCCCCTACAAAGGCTCGCAACAGGTGCTCGTCGATCTGGTGGGCGGCTTGGTCGATTTCACGTTTGATGTCGGCGCGTCGATCGCGCAAATCAAAGCTGAGAAGGTCCGGCTGCTTGGCGTGCCCGGCCCAACCCGATCGCCCATCTTTCCCAATGCACCGACGATGGCTGAAGGCGGCACCAACCTCGATATCGTTTTGCACTTCGGCGTGTATGGGCCGGCCGGGATTCCTGCGGATGTGGTGGCGCGCTTGAATCGGGAGATCAGTCGTGCTGCGCAATCGACCGAGGCGCGCAATATGTTGGCCGTGTTCGGTGCCGAGCCCGTCCCGCCGATGTCGGCCGCGGCGTTTGCGGCGCATCAGCAGCGCGAACGCGACCGGTTCGGTGTGCTGGTGCGCGAGGCGAATATTCGCGCCAACTGAGAGGGCTTCCGATGCATATCCAGTATCGCTTGATGAAATCCTCGAGCATGTTTGGCGCGCTGTTGATGCTTCTCGTCAGCGCCGGGATGAGCCATGCGCAGTCGTTTCCTAACAAGCCGCTCAGGGTGCTCGTTCCGTACGCGGCGGGCGGCGGGGTCGATATCGTTGCGCGCGCGGTAAGCCAGAAGCTGCAAGAGCTGATCGGGCAGCCGGTCATTGTCGATAACCGGCCGGGCGGCAATGAGATCATCGCAAGTGAGCTCGTTGCTCGATCCGTCCCCGACGGGCACACGCTGCTCTTTGCCTCGATCACGATCGCGATCAACGTGTCGCTCGCGACGAAGCTGCCGTATGACACCGAGCGCGATTTTGCGCCGGTCGCCAAGTTGGTTGATGTGCCATTCGCGCTGTTCGCGTTGCCGTCGGTGCCCGCCGCGACGCTGCGCGAATTGGCGGTGTTCGCAAAATCACAACCGGGCAAACTGAATTACGGTCATCTTGGCACCTCCAGCCCGCACTATCTGATGATGGAGGCCTTCAAGCGCCAAGCCGGCATCGATATTGCCGCGATTCCATACAAAGGCGTGGCGCCAGTCATCGCCGCGATGTTTGGTGGCGAGATTCAACTGACTATTGCCGGCATCGGCACTGCGATGCCGCATCTGAAAGCGGGCAAGCTGAAGCTCTTGGCAGTGACCTCCGATCGGCGTACCAGTGCATTGCCGGACTCCCCGACCGCGTTGGAAGCAGGCTTCTCGGATGTCGCCACGAATGTTTGGTATGGCGCCTTCGTAGCTGCCGCGACGCCGCCTGAGTCGCTCGCCCGCTTGAACGTGGAACTGCGTAAGGCACTCGCCGCGCCGGAAGTCAGTCAGCGGCTTGGCGCACTTGGCTTTGAGACCGCATCGACCACCACTGAAGAGTTCGGGCGAACTGTTCGCGCCGACATCGCAGCCTGGACGAAGATCGTCAAGGCGACCGGCGCGACGATGGCGCAGTAGGTTTGATCAGGCGATGCAGTCGATCAGCCATCAGGACTGCGCGGATCGATGGCATGCAGTCTTGACACGCGCTTATCCCTACGCGCGTGCTTTGACCGCGTTCGCGCGCGAGGAATATTCAATCGTACCGTCCGGGCGAACCGGCACTCCGGCTCGAAGAGTGGCCATCAATCGTCCGCGCTCGCCGTCCGACAGTGCGGCAATCATCTTCGTGGTGGGGGCTATAACTTGGTGTTTGGGCATTCCAGAAGTCGTCGAAATCGGCGTATGACAAGGTCACGTCGATCGATCGCGTGGTGATTGCCTCGAACCCTGCCTGCTCGAGATCCGGTTGCGCTTCAATCAGGTCGAATGCACTTCGACAGTCGTTCGCCTCCAGCATGGTGAGGCCGCTGTCGAGCTGACCGAGCACTCCCCGCAACGCGGTCCGGATCAGAGCATGATCGTCTACGACCAGTATTTTCATCGCTCACTGAGAGGCGTTGTGGCAAGGCTGATTGCGGTGAGCCTGGTAACCGGGTTGGCGCACGGTAGCGAGGGCGGTCGCCAGTGCGGCAGCACCGTCCATCCACCCGCGCGCCCGGGGTCAACTTCGCAATTTTCTGTGGAGCCGTGCAACGATTTTTTCCGGCATGACCGCCGGCCCCAGTATGCCCCACCGCGAGATGATCGCGAAGCCTGGGTAAAAAGAGGGATAGAAAATTCAACCGCTGGTTTTCCTGAATCGGCCGATATGGTCCAAACGCGGACGGGTGTTTGGTGCGGCAGAATTGTTCAGCGTGCAGCGCGCCAGCAATTGACATCTCCGCGCCAAACGCGCGGAGATGTCATCGAAAGCAAAGGTTATCGCTTGCGCCGCTGCATCGCGTTCGTGTTGACATAGTCGGCGATCGCCTTGCCCATCGCATCGCTGATCGCGACCGAGCTCGGGTAGTGCATGCCGCCCCAGACCCGTGCGTTGTTGCCGTCCTCACGTGCTTGGGCGATGCTCGAATACTTGCGGTCCGGGAGATTGGCCGTGGTGAGCGTGAATGTCTGCGCATCCTTGAATTCACCCAACAGCACGGTCGCCGCCGCACCGTTGAGGCTTGGATGGCCCGCCGCGTATTCAGGATGCGAGGGCGTATTGATCAGCGGTTGCCAGTCCGCCTCGGGCGCTGTGTCGGGATTGCCATCGGTGTCCGCGAGCGGGATGGCGGTCACGGGACGCCACGTCACCGTCTTGGCATCAGCGCCGTAAAAGCGCTTGGCTGACCAGGTGGTGATGGCCGTATCGACCATCGCGATGTTCAGCACGCTGCACCGCACCGGATAGCAGGTAACGCGGCGCCGGTGGGGCGGGAGCCGCCGACGCTACGCCGCCTGCTTCGACCCGCGGAAGGTTCTGCGCGCTGACCACCCGCAGGGCTGACAGGCGGGACAGATCCGTCATGAGATCCGCTCGGATTCCGCGCGCAAGATATGTTTCGTCGCGGTCACCGCCCTGCGTCTCGAACAGTGCCACCATGATGGTGGGGAACGCCACACCCCATTGATTAGCGACATCTCCCACGAGCGGCATTTCGATGGCAAGGTGGTCGGCGGGCTGCCGCCATACCTGATAGGCGATTGCGCCCGCAATCAAGAATCCCACGAGAGCCGCGGTCCCGCCTGTGCGCAGCAGGCGACCGGTAAGTTCGCGTTCCGGCGCGACTGGATCGTCCTCACCAGCTGCCACCGGCGCGGGCGCGCCTTCAACGCCAACACGCGCGACGGCAGCGACCAACCGATAGCCGCGTTTGGAGATCGTCTCGATGTACTGCGGTGAACGCGCAGGGTCATGCAATGCCCTGCGCAACTTGATCACCGTCTGCGTCACGGCGTCCTCGCCAACGATGACGCCTGGCCATAGGGCCGCAAGCAGAACATCGCGACTGACCACCTGACCGGCCCGCTCGGCGAGAAACACCAGCACTTCCATCGTTTTCGGTTCGAGCCGCACGGTTTCGCCGGGACGTCTCAGCTCATTGACGGTCGGGTCCACATGCCACTCGCCGACTCGAAACCCTGGAGCGAGCGTCGCAGAATCCCTGACCGTCGCGCTGGCTACTGGAGGTGTCACGCCTGTGGATCTCGTCGTTGAAAGAACAAGGTTACAGGAAGGATCTGTTCCGACGATCTTCGGGCCTTGTTGCGACGTTCGCAATAGCAACGGAAAACCATAACCGTTTCGTTGGGACGCACCGCAGAACGCCGCGCACGATCAAGCGGTGCCGATGCTGATGCGACCAGCGCGGTACCGGGCCCCGAAATCCCTGAAATCCCATTCGTCGTGCCGCACCAAGGAGAAATCATGAGACTAATTATAATTCGCATTAGAAACAGCATTAATAATCCAATCCCAATTGCAGATTGACTTGACCAGTGCGGGATTGTTTTCGAGGCTGAGCAAGGCATCGACGAGATGGTTTTCAAGAGCATCGAGGCTGTCAAACGCGCGGTTGTGGAAATATTT
>CAMDRJ010000343.1 GCA_945906755.1 Klebsiella pneumoniae
TGCCGGCGCGCGGATTAACGAATGAAAGCGGAATGGCAAGCAATGCAAGCACAAGCGCAACCATCGGCAAGCCGATTCGCCACAATAGCTCGGCAAGGTACTCATTCGTGGGATTACGCAGCAAAGTGAGCGTCGGCAAGGCTTTGATGGATACCTGCGATGCCTTGGCTTCCTTGCCTTCGATACGAATGAAATAGCGCTCAAATTCCGTAACCCGATATTCCGGCGTTCCCGCCTTGCCTTCGTAGCGCCGCCCATTGACGAGCACCGCGAACCGATCGCCATTTGGCGCCACCTCCGTATAGCCGCGTTGTGCAACGATCACGCCAAGGCGCCCATGCTGACGAAACGACACGAATACTTTTTCAACCGCATCGCCTCCTGTCGCAAGCGATTCGACGAAAAAAACCCGGTCGGCTGACGGCGACTCCAAGAATACGCCCGGTGCGATGCGCGAGGTTTCTTCACGTTGCGCAAGCTGCTGGCGAAAGCTCTCAAGCTCTTGATTCGCCCAGGGCGTAAGAAACAGGCTAAGGCCCAGAATAAGCGCGACGATTGGCGCGGCAAAGAGCAAAACCGGACCGATGCAGGCGGTCAACGGCTGGCCCGACGCAAACCAGACCACCATTTCCGAATCCCGGTACGCCCTGGAAAGCGCAAGCAGGATCGCGACGAATACCGTTAGTGCAAGGAGTACCGGTAGATAGTTGAGCGAGGTGAAGCCAACCGTCGCCAGCACTGCATCGGTTGGCATTTTGCCGCCGGCCGCGCGTCCGAGCACCCGAACGAGGGTGCTGGTAAGAGAAATTGCGAAGAGCGCGGAAAACACCGCCGTTGCGATATTGCCGAACTCACGTATCGTCGCGCGTCGATATATCACTCTAGTGCTGCTTTACGAACGCGGTGGGTCTTTGGGCAAGCCACGAATTGAACGTCTGTATATGCGCTCGAGCGTTGAATAGCAGTTGCATAGGACGTGTCGCGCAGGGGGGTCAGATCGGCCGCCCCTATATAATCGCCGCAACGCTCACCGTCTCATCCACCTAACCGAACGGATCGCCAATGCAATTTAGCACGAAAGTTTCCCGTCCAGACAAGATCGGCACCGAGCTCGTGGTGGTGGGTGTATTCGAGTCACGCCAACTATCGCCCGCGGCGGCGATCATCGATCGAGCAAGTGGCGGTGCAATTCAAGCGCTGGCAAAACGCGGCGACATGGACGGCAAATTCGGCTCCATTCGGTTGCTCTACGGTCTGCGGGGCGTGGTCGCGAGTCGTGTGCTCGTCATTGGCCTGGGTGCCCAGAAAGAGTTTGGCGTGAAGCAATATCGCGACGCGGTTCGAGCCGCCGTTGTCCACGCGGCCGATACCGGCGCCAAGAAGGTAAGCCTTTACGCGGACGAGTGGCCGGTGGCCGGTAAAGCGTCCATATGGAAGGCACGCCAAGCCGCTATTTTGGCAACCGATGCGGCTTATCGTTTTGAAGCGATGAAAAGCAAGAAATCCTCGCCGCGCGCACTTGCAACCGTGGAATACGCGATGGCGCAAGCAGCACGCGATGCCAATGCCGAGCGCGGCACCGTGGAGGGCCGGGCGATCGGCGCCGGCATGTCGCTCACTCGTGATCTGGGCAATCTGCCGGGTAATGTCTGCACCCCGACTTATCTTGCCGACCAAGCAAAGAAACTTGGCCGTGAATGGAAGCTGGAGGTTAAGGTTCTCGAACAACGCGATATCGAACGGCTTGGCATGGGGTCATTCCTCGCGGTTGCACGAGGATCGCGTCAACCGCCCAAATTCATCATCCTCAATTATCGCGGCGGCGCTAAATCGAGCAAACCGGTGTGCCTGGTCGGCAAAGGCATTACGTTCGACACCGGCGGCATTTCGCTCAAGCCAGGTGGGGAAATGGATGAAATGAAATGGGACATGTCAGGTGCGGGCAGTGTCCTTGGCACCCTGCGCGCGGTCGCCGAGATGAAATTGAAGATCAACGTCATCGGCGTCATCCCGACGTGCGAGAACATGCCGGACGGAAATGCCATCAAGCCAGGTGACATCGTCACGAGTATGTCCGGTCAAACCATCGAGATCTTGAATACCGATGCCGAAGGTCGACTGATTCTTTGCGATGCGCTCACCTATGTCGAGCGGTTCAAGCCGCAGGCGGTCATCGACATTGCGACGCTTACCGGTGCCTGCATCATTGCGCTTGGCCATGTAACGACGGGCTTATTCAGCAATCGGGACACCCTTGCCGATGAGTTGTCGGCAGCCGGGATGGACGCCTGGGATCGCGCCTGGCATTTGCCGCTTTGGGACGACTATCACGAACAGCTCAAAAGCCCGTTTGCCGACGTTGCGAACATCGGCGGGCGCGCAGCGGGCAGCGTGACCGCCGCTTGCTTTCTCTCCCGCTTCGCCAAGAATTTTGACTGGGCGCATCTGGATATCGCGGGCACGGCCTGGCGAAGCGGCGCGAACAAGGGCGCCACCGGTCGACCGGTGCCCCTTCTCACCGCGTTCCTGATGGCGCGTGCCGGCAAGTGACGCGCATCGATTTCTATGTCGAGGCGCGCGATCGCCTTGATTTCGCCTGCCGCCTAGCGGCCAAGGCGGTCCAGGCGAAAACGCGATTGATCGTCTATGCGCCGGACGAAGCGATCCTCGCCAAAATGGATCGCATGCTGTGGACGCAATCAGCCGTCGGCTTCATCCCGCATTGCATGAGTCACGATCCGCTTGCGGCCGAAACACCGGTCCTCCTCGCACGCAACGTCGACCATCCACCGGTCGATGAGGTGATCCTGAACCTTGCCGATGCATGCCCACCCACCTTTGCGCGATTTCGGCGTCTGCTCGAAATCGTCAGTCAAGACGATGCGGACAAGGCGTCGGCGCGTGAACGGTTCCGCTTTTATCGGGATCGGGGCTATCGCATCGATACGCACAACATGAGCGAATCGACTAGCCGCACGCCGGGTTAATGGACCATGCCGAACCGATTCACCAAGGATCCAGACACGTGAGTACACAAAAACGCAGCGACGCAACGCCCATGCCGGGAGTCCGTGAAACCGTGCGGACTGCCGATGCGGATGCGACGCCTGAGTCGCCGGCCGACTATCCGATTCTCACGGAGATCGTCGAGCCCGCTCCAGAGCCTGCGCAGATTCCACGCAACATCGGCCTGGAAGAACTGGAGCGCGAATTGCGCATGGAACTCGCCAGCCAGTTGGCCGCAAATCTCGAACAGCAGATTGAATCGCGTGTCTATGGCCGCTTAAGCACCAGCATTGAAGAAATTGCCGGGCGCGTGCGCAATGAGCTGTTTACCGAAGTGAGGCGCGCCCTTCGAGAGGTGGTCGCCGAAGTGCTGTCCGAGGAAAAGAAACGAGCCCAAGCGGCCTCAGCAACGCCGGGGCGCGCAGGTCTGCGAAATCGGTAGGGCATGCCCTTTGGAAAACGCTGGTTGCGTTATCTCGTGCAAATTTTCAAACAGAATCTTACTGGCTTCATTCCGCTGATCAAAGAATATGGAACTCGACAAGAGCTTCGAACCTAGTGCCATCGAAAAACGGTGGTATCCGATTTGGGAATCGCGCGGATACTTTCACGCGGGACATGACCCAGAGCGGCCCGCCTATTGCGTCCAGTTGCCGCCTCCGAATGTGACGGGGACGCTGCATATGGGGCATGCGTTCAATCAGACGATCATGGACGCCCTCACCCGTTACCATCGCATGAAAGGGTTCAATACGCTTTGGGTGCCTGGTACCGATCACGCGGGCATTGCCACGCAGATCGTCGTCGAACGGCAACTCGAAGCCGAGCACACATCGCGCGAAACCCTTGGACGCGCCAATTTCATTGATCGGGTCTGGCAGTGGAAGGAGCAATCCGGCTCCACGATCACTCAGCAGATGCGTAGGCTCGGTGCTTCCACCGATTGGTCGCGCGAATACTTCACGATGGACCCAAAGCTCTCGGGCGCGGTGACGGAAACCTTTGTTCGTCTCTATGAGCAAGGCTTGATCTACCGCGGC
>CAMDRJ010000344.1 GCA_945906755.1 Klebsiella pneumoniae
CTGTTCCATAAACTCTGTCAGCGAAAGCCCGGGTTGAAACTGGATACGATTCATCGGCATGGGGTACCTCCTCGTCGGGAAGGCCCCCATCTTCAACTACCCGCTAGCTCGCCACGTGAGCCGGCGGAGTTTCATTGCTAATCAGGTTCATTTTTCACCTTTCACTTTTCACTTTTCACCGTATCCACCTTTCACTGAATCAAATGAATCTACACGCCATCGCCCACGACCTGAAGGTCGCCCAAGACCGGCGCATGTCTTTGCCGCCGATTACCACCTTGCTGCCCGCCTTCGATCAACTTGCGGCCTATGAGGTGGCTCGCCTCATTCATGAACAAAGGCTGGCTGAAGGCGCTCGTCCAGTCGGCCGAAAAATCGGCTTTACCAATCGCAACATCTGGCCCGAGTACGGTGTGTACGAGCCGATCTGGGCGCACGTCTACGACCGGACCGTCGTGAATCTCCGATCGCATTACGGCGCTTGCAGCCTCGGTCCGTTTGTTGAGCCGCGCATCGAACCCGAAATCATTCTGCACTTTCGTACCGCGCCGCCTGTGACCAGCGATCTGCGCGCGATTCTCGATTGCATCGATTGGATGGCGCACGGCTTTGAGATCGTGCAATCGCATTTCCCGGGATGGCAATTCAAGGTTGCCGATACGATCGCCGATGCAAGCCTGCATGGTACGTTGTTGATCGGCGAGCCCGTCCCGGTTGCACGGCTGGGCAATGACTTGATCGACCGACTGGCCGGCTTCACGATCGCACTTGCATGTGGTGATGCGGTGCGCGCGCGCGGCTGCGGCGCTAATGTGCTGGACAGTCCGCTTGCCGCGGTAGCGCATTTGATTGCAAAGCTTGGTTCGCAGTCGTCATCACCACCGATCGCAGCGGGCGAACTGATCACGACCGGAACGCTGACCGCCGCGCTGCCGATTCGCGCCGGAGAGCGCTGGTGCACGTCCTTGGACGGCATCGGATTGCCTGCGATCAGCATCGACTGCACGATGTGATTGCCGCGCAAAAGACGTTTCTGCTGCTGGCGCTGGCCGCCGCCAATAGCGGCATCGCGATGCGAGTGGCAGAGCCGATGTTGCCGAGGATCGCCGATGCTTTCGCGGCGTCCATTTCGGCGACGGCCGCGATCATTACCGCATTTGCATTGGCCCAGGCCGGTGCGCAGTATTTTCATGGTCCGTTTGGGGATCGCTTCGGGACGCTGCGCGTGGTGACGATGCTCATGGGGTTTTCCGCGTTGGCATCGTTCGGTTGCGCATCAGCCGACTCGTTGGATAGCCTGATTGCCTGGCGCTTTGCAACCGGCGCGTTTGCCTCGGGCAGCATGACACTGGGTCTTGCCTATCTGGCCGATACGGTTCCGGCCGAGGGGCGCCAACCGATCATTGCCCGCTTCATTGCCGGGACCATCCTCGGCCAGGCGATCGGTCCTTTCATAGGCGGGGCCATGACCGATCTCTTCGATTGGCGTGCGACGTTCGTCGTGCTTGGGCTGGTTTTCGCGGCCGTCGCCATCGTGCTGTTCATCTCGACACGTAAGACGTGGTTGGCGCCTGTTGTCATCGCCGGTCCGTGGCTGTCGCCGCAGCGTTATCTGGCGATCATGAAGCGTTCGCAGGTGCGCAACGTCATGGTAAGCGTATTTTGTGAAACGGTTTGCTTCCACGGGGCGTTTGCGTTCCTCGGTGTGCTGTTGAAACTGCGCTTTGATCTCCCATTCACGCTGATCGGGTTGCTCTTGGCCGGTTTTGGCATTGGTGGTCTGATTTACACCGTCCTCGCGCGATGGATTCTGGTGCGCATCGGGCAGCGCGGTTGCGTAACCGTGGGCGGTGTATCGGGCGGTGCGTTCTATATTGCCATCGCCTTGACGCCTTACTGGCCGGTCTTGATGGTCTGCACCATGGGGCTTGGCTTTTCGCTTTACATGGTGCACAACACCTTGCAAACGAAAGCAACCGAAATGGCGCCCGATGCGCGTGCCACCGGTCTTGCTTTGTTTTCGATGAGTTGGGCGGGTGGTCAGGCGGTCGGTGCGGCGGCCATGGGCGCCGCGGTGGCGGCGTTTGGTTACACCTCGATGTTCATCTTGTTCGGTTGTGGTTTTACGGCGCTCGCGTTCTCGGTCGGCATGCGCCTGGCGCGACACTGAGCTTCTCGATCGATCGGTTGGAGCTATTTCTTCGCATGCGGATCGTGCGCCGGGATGTTGATGCCACCGCCTCGATCGGAAACGGTTTCGGCGCGCGACACACCGATATCAGCACTTTTGTTTCTTCCATACGATTCGACGACCGGAATATCCGCGTCGGCAATCGGTGGCATGCGTTGCTTGCGTGCCAACGCCTGCGCGATATAGGGCGCGAGTTCCGCTTGTTTTTCGCGTGCTCGCAGCACGTCGCGCGCTTTGAACTCAGGCAGCAGTTCCGCCGCAAAGAGTCTGAGCGAATCGCACACATGCTCGTGCCGATTCAGGCCGCTTTGCTGGACGAACATCATCTGATCGACACCGACATCCTCGTATCGCTTTAGAAATGCGCGGACCTGGGCGGGCGTACCGATGCCACCTTGGCCGGCAGTGCGTGGCAAGCTGTCTTTCACTTCGAGAAAGCGCTGCCACAGGTCGGACCGTCCGGGCCGATGCTGGCCATAGATCGCGACATAGCCAAGCGAGTAACCGAAGAACTTGAAGCCATCTTCGCCGCGCCGGATCGCCTCGTTTTCATCCGCATGCATCGACATGGCGCTCACAATCGCGATATTCGGATTGACGGTATGCGACAGCGGGACACACGCCGGTGATTTGATGATGTCGTAGTACTCCTTCACCCATTGTGCCGCTTGCTCCGGCTCGACGAACGCAAAGGCGAGCGCACCGAGCCCAAGACGCGCGGCGCGATGAATCGATTCACGTCTTGAACACGCGAGCCACATCGGCGGATGCGGGCGCTGCACCGGTTTCGGAATAATGTTGCGGCAGGGCATCTCGAAGTACTTGCCCTTGAAGCCGGGGTAAGGCGTCATGGCGAGCATATTGGCCGCTTGCTCTGCGCCTTCCATCCATTCGTCGGTCTTCTCCGCGGGATTGAGATTGAAGCCGCCCATTTCGAGCGCGGTGGCGGACTCTCCAGTGCCCCATTCGACGCGGCCGTTCGAGACGAGATCAAGCGTGGCGATGCGTTCCGCCGCGCGCGCCGGGTGGTTGTACTTCGGCGACATGAGCATCACGCCATGACCAAGCCGAATATTCTTGGTGCGTTGCGAGCAGGCAGCAAGAAACACTTCCGGCGCCGATGAGTGGGAATACTCTTCGAGGAAGTGGTGTTCGACTTCCCATACATAGTCGAGCCCGAGGCGATCGGCAAGCTCCACTTGATCGAGCGCGTTCTGATAGGCGCGTTGCTCCGCGTCCGCGGTCCACGGGGTGGGCACCTGATGCTCGTAGAACATCCCGAACTTCATGTTGCGATCGCTCCTTGATGAATTCATTCTCGATGGCACTCGGAATATACCGCGGCCGAGTCATTTCAATGGTTGGGTTCGAAGGTGAGGCGCGCCCCCCACCGCCCAACTGAATGCGGCAGCCCGCTGATCAGGTGTTGTACATCGATGTGATTGGGCCGTCCGCCTCGTGTTTGCATTGATAGCGCCGGTCAACAACATCGGCACGGGTCGCCGAGCGTCGTATAAGCCATTGGCAATACACCACAGTTGGTGATCGCGATGCCGTGCTTCGGCAACGCATGTGTGGCCCAATCAAAGATGGGGCGCCATGTGAAGCCAATTCGCATGGTGATCCCCGAAGCCTAGTCGTAGTCGAACCAATACTCCCCTTCCATGCAGAATGACCTGCTTATTCTAATTCGCATTAGAAACAGCATTAATAATCCAATCCCAATTGCAGATTGACTTGACCAGTGCGGGATTGTTTTCGAGGCTGAGCAAGGCATCGACGAGATGGTTTTCAAGAGCATCGAGGCTGTCAAACGCGCGGTTGTGGAAAT
>CAMDRJ010000345.1 GCA_945906755.1 Klebsiella pneumoniae
CGGTACCACCAGGACTCCATGAGCAATGCGGAAGTGGCGATAAAAAGGAATTGCCACTCCGGAGGCCTTCATGCGATCCGCCCTATCCGCGCTGCAGCAAGTCGGTCTCGCTTGCCTGATATTCCTTGCAACCCCGGTCCACGCGGACACCAAGCGTGCACCTGATGCCGTCACCGTCGACGGCGCACGCTATTTCGGTCCATTGCGGGCGGGCAAGCTCCGAGGACGCGGCCGGCTGGAATGGGAAAACGGCAATCGTTATGAGGGCGAATTCGACCGCGGCATGATGTCCGGGAACGGCAAGCTCACATCAACCAGCGGATTTACCTATGAGGGTGAATTCAAATCCGGACAGTTCTCGGGCAAAGGCGACGCCACCTTCGATGACGGTCGCAAATATCGCGGCGAATTCGCGCGCAGCAAATTCCACGGCAAGGGTCGTCATGAAAACGCTGCCGGCGAAGTCTATGAAGGCGACTTTGAGCAATCCGAATTCACCGGCAGCGGCACGTACACCAGGCCAGACGGCACGCGCCATGTTGGACGCTTCGAGAAATGGCGCCCGCATGGACGCGGCACATTTACCGACCCGCGCGGCATCGAGTACGAAGGGGAATTCGTCCACGGAGAATTGGTGGGCACGGGCAAGATGACCGTGAAAGGTGGCCCCCGCTATGAAGGAGAGTTCAAGAACTGGCGCTTTCATGGGCAAGGCGTCTTGCATCTTACCAATGGCGATGTGTATCGCGGTGGCTTCGCCCACGGCGCGTACGACGGCGAAGGAAGGCTCCGGTACGCCAAGGCACGCGCCGATGGCAGCATTGAGGAGCGCGGACCGTGGCGGTTCGGCCAGCGTGAAGGCGCTGAAAAGGATCAGCAAACCCAGCTCAATGTCGAGCGATCGTTGTTTGTGCAACGGCCGTTGCTCGACAGTGCGTTGGCCGCGATCAAGCCTAGCGACCCGGCCCGCATCAACATGTATCTACTCGCGATCGCCGGTGACGGAACGCAGGAAGTGTTTCGGCGCGAAGTGCAATTCGTACGCGACGAATTTGATCGCAAGTTTGGCACGCAGGGCCGCTCGATCGCGTTGATCAATAGCCGCACGGCAGTGGAATCCGCACCGATGGCGACGATCACAAGTATCGGTGAGGCATTGAAGACCATCGCGCGGCGCATGGACCGCGAGCGCGACATCCTGTTCCTCTTTCTCACCAGCCATGGATCCAAGGATCATCAGTTCGTTCTGGGGCAAAACGGCATGGACCTGCGTGACCTGCCGGCCAAGGATCTCGGCGCGCTGATCAAGGAGAGCGGCATCCGCTGGAAAGTGATCGTCGTGTCCGCGTGCTACGCCGGCGGCTTCATCGATACACTCAAGGACGATCGCACGCTGATCATCACCGCGGCCCGTCATGACCGCAAATCGTTCGGATGCGCCGACGACAACGACTTCACCCATTTTGGCCGCGCCTTCTTCAAGGACGCGCTCGCCGACAGCAAGACGTTCGAAGAAGCCTTCAGCAAAGCCGAGTTGCTGGTGAAGGAACGCGAAATCAGCGACCTCAAAGGCGAAGACGGCAAAATCGCCGACGAGCATTCAATGCCGCAAATTCACAGCACCCCTGCAATCCGGGATCACCTCCAACGATGGCGCGCACAGGTATTCGCTCATGATTCGTTGATCAGCCCTATCAATGCGCCCCGTCGCCGCACTTCGAATGATCGTGCCCGTGACCCGCGGCCTTGTTCGCAAAATAGCGCTTGCCCATGAGTTCCAACAGCGCCATGCGAATGCCGCGCTCCTCGCTTGAAGCCGGGTTCGCTTCCAGTTCGCGATAACAGGCATGCACGTTCACATACATGCGCTCCGACTCGCCCCAGCTCGCCCAACGATCAAGCGAAATCTTCTCTGCGGCTTGCTCGAAATTCATGCCCGCGTCGCGGCACACTTTCGACTCGGCGAGCAAATACGCGAGATAGTCGCGCATCGCACGAACGCCAACCTTGTCGGTAATCGCGCCATGACCGGGGACCACCGTCTCAAGATCCCAACCCAGCATCAGGTCGCATGCGCGAATCCAATTCGACACCGGCCCGGCCCAGATCGCCGGATGTCCGCCATTGAACAAGATGTCGCCGGTAAACACCGTCTTGTCTTTGGGCACATAAACGAGCACATCGCCACGGGTGTGCGCGGGGCCGACATCGACCAGCACCACCTCCTTATCGCCCACCTTCATGCGCTTTTCACCGGTGAAGGTTTCGTTCGGCAGGACCATGCGAATGCCCTGGAAGTCGAAGTGCGCCCCCATCACTTCGTACCAGAATGCGCCCGCGACACCCATCGTGCGCCATTCGCGTTGCCATTGTGCCAACTGTTCAGGCGGTCGATGGCGCATATCTTCGATACAGCCGGCGGCAGCGATGATGCGCTTGCCTTCGAGCAACTGATTGCCGAAGGTGTGATCGCCATTGCCATGCGTGTTGACGAGTGCACCGATGTCTTTCGCGGCGGGCACGGCGTCCCGCATCGCGCTGAGCATTTCTCGCGTGAGATTGAGATCGAACAGCGTATCGACGAGCAGGCTCTGCCCGGAATCTGTGATCAAGCCCGCGTTGGACCAGCCCCAACTCCCATCGGGCAGCAACCAGGCATGCAACCCGTTGCCAAGATCATGCAAGCCCTTCGTGAAACGAAAGCTCTTCATCGTAGCTACTCCAGTTTGATATTGGCGGCGCGAATCGCCGCGCCCCACTTGTCGAAATCGGACTTCACCGTGGCGGCAAACTGCGCGGGCGTATCGCCAATCGGCGTGAGACCCAAATCCATCAACCGCGTGCGGACTTCGGGAATCGCCAGCACTTTCGCCGTCTCGGCCGCGATGCGCTCAACGATCGCTTGCGGCGTACCGGCGGGCGCGAGGATGCCATGCCATGCATCGGCCGAATAGCCAGGCACGATCTCGCCGATTGCGGGCACATCGGGCAAGATTGCAAGCCGCTGCGGCAATGACACGCCAAAGCCCTTGGTCTTGCCGCCCCGAATCAACGGGATTGCGGTGGTGGCGGGCACCATCGACACGTCGCTATCCCCCATCACCACCGATACCGCGCTGTCACGATGCGGGATGTGAACCATCTTCGTGCCCGTCATGCCAAGGAGCATCTCCATGACAATGTGATTCCCCACGCCCACCCCGCCCGAGCCGAAGTTGAGTTTGCCAGGCTCAGCCTTGGCCATCGCGATCAGCCCTTGCAAATCATTGGCCGGAAAATTCACGCGCGCAAGGAGCACATAACCGAAATTGACCGTCATCGTGACCGGCACAAAACTCCTGAGCGCGTCGTACGGCAGCTTTGGATAAAGATGTTGATTTGCGCAGATCACCGAGTTCACCGGATAAAGCATCGTGTAGCCATCGGGCGCGGATTTCGCGACCAACTCCGCACCGATGATGCCGGCCGCGCCGCCGCGGTTTTCGACGAGAACGGTCTGGCCCAGCAACTCAGTGAGGCGCGACGCAACGAGGCGGGCGGTTACGTCAGGCGAACTTCCCGCGGCGAAGGGGACGATGAAGCGCACGGGGCGCGCGGGCCATGACTGGGCGAAGGCGGGCAGTGCGAACCAGCCCGCGAGCAGCAGCGCGGCCGTTGCCAGGACAACGCGCGATTTGTCATGAAACGCGAACATGGCGACCTCCCATTTGAGCACGTGAGGCATTGTAGCCATGACAAGTGAAAAAGCCCCCTTGCGGAGGCTTTTCGGGCTGACCCGGACTTCCTTGTGCTTGGATAAAAACAAGGAAATGGTGGTGTGCAGTTTACTACTGAACTATTCGCTCTTGGGGCCAAATAGTAATGCTGCGGGCATCAACGGTTCACGGCATCACTGCGTGCAGCGTAGGCTCTCAGTTGGTCCAAGGGTTGATCACGTCCAAACCCAGATCTGCAAAATCCCGACCATTGCGCGTGACCATACTCAAGCCATGCTGCGCGGCGGTTGCACCCAAAAGACTGT
>CAMDRJ010000346.1 GCA_945906755.1 Klebsiella pneumoniae
TTTCTTTCGCGCATTCCCGCCGCTGGTGTTGCTCATGTTTATCGCGTTCGGGTTGCCGTTCATGAAGATTGATCTCGGCGCATTCGGTGCGGTGGCGCTCGCTTTTTTGCTTAACACCTCCAGCTATTACGGTGAGATTTTCCGCGCGGGCATTGAAAGCGTTCCGAAGGGCCAGTTCGAAGCGGCCCGCTCGACTGGGCTGTCGGCCACGCAGACGCTTGCCTATGTGGTCGTTCCGCAGGCGACGCGCAACGTGATTCCCGATCTGATCGGCAATACCTTGGAGGTGGTGAAACTTACTTCCATCGCAAGTGTCGTCGCGCTGCCGGAGTTGCTCTATGCGGCCAGGCAGGCGCAGTCGGTCACGTACAACGCCACGCCGGTGATTGCCGCCGGACTCATCTATCTTGTCTGCCTATGGCCCTTAGTGCGGCTTCTCTCGCGTTATGAGCATAAGCAGATAGCGTTGCATTAGCCGCCTACCGCAATGCCATCGCCAGTTTGTTTTCAAACGGTTGGCGATTCTTCCAACGATACGAGCGGAAATCGCGCAGGTCGGTTGACAGTATGCGACCGTGCCCAAGGGATTCAGTAAGAATGACGAGCGAGGCATCCGCCAGATCCATGGGCAGGTCGGCGTATTTCTTCATTAGAGCGAGAATGCGCGGCCCATGGTCGGGTTCGAGCGTATAGGCTTGGAACGCACCGTCTACATAGCTTCTGATGAATTTCGATTGGGCTTCTACACCTAGGCGCGCCACCAGTAAATGGCAAGTTTCAGTCATCACGGGCCACGTTGTCACGAGAGGCTCGGTAAGTTCTGTATAGGCGGACCGGGCCACATCGTGATACCGATCCTTGCGATTTGCCAATGCCAGGAAAAAGCCAGTGTCAGCGATCACCATGCTTCGTCGCAAGGGTGCGTCGTAATTGTCGCTTGTAGGTCGTGGACAGATCGGGATCGGCTTCCGCGCAGCCGATGAATCCGGACGCCTCGAGTTGTCCCGTCTTGGCGGAGCGTTCCGCGCGCGCCGCCTCGTAGTACCGTCGAATTGCGGTGCGAACGATATCGGTCACCGATTTCCCTTCGGTGCGAACGAGGAAGTCGAGCTTGGCGGCGTCGTCGCCGTCGAAGCGCGCATTGACCCTAAGTCCGGTGTCTGGATCATTTGTCATACACCGTATGATAAATGAGGCGTTGCGAGCCGGTCAATATTCCCCGCACTCTGGGTGACGCTTTATTTGCAATCCCCCGGGCCTTCGACGCAGATTCCGAGCGGCTCCCCCGCCCCCACCCGTTCGATGATCAGCTTGTAGTGCTCGGGCCGGCGGGGCTTGGCGAAATTGAAAACGTTTTGCCGGAAGTTGTCGCCCAAGGCCATGTCGGCGTTCACAAAAATCACTTCATCGTCTTCGGTCGAGGCCTGCGCGGCGATCTCGCCGGTCGGTGAAACGATCGCCGAACCACCGATCATATGGAAGCCATCTTCCGCGCCACCTTTCGCTGCGGCGGCGATCCAGGTGGCATTCTGATATGCGTTGGCCTGCAGCGAGAGCAGGTGATGGAACATGCGCAAATGCGGCGGCTCCGACCAGTGAATATTATGCGAGGGGGTATTGAAGCCAAGGCATACGAGTTCGACCGATTGCAGGCCCATCACGCGAAACGTTTCGGGCCAGCGCCGATCGTTGCAGATGCACATGCCGATGTTGGCGCCCATGGTGTTCCACACTTTGAATCCTTCATTGCCGACCGAGAAAAATTTCTTCTCGAGATGCTGGAAGGGAGCGGCCGGCTTGTGGTCCGCATGACCGGGTAAATGGATCTTCCGATAGCGCCCGACAATGTTGCCTTTATCATCGACGAGGATCGATGTGTTGTATGGTGTGCGATCGGGTGTGAGTTCGGCAAAGCCGAGATAAAAGCCGATACCGCGCTTCTTGGCAGCATCAAAGAGCGGTTGCACCACCGGATTGGGCATCGACGGTTCGAAAAACTGCGCGATTGCTTCGTCCTCACTCATCCAATAACGCGGAAAGAAGGTGGTGAGCGCGAGTTCGGGAAACACGACGAGACGCGCCCCTCGCGAAGCGGCTTCATTCAGCATCTCGACAAGCCGTTTGACCGCAGCGGCGCGGGAATCAGTGCGGTGGACGGGGCCCATCTGGGCGACAGCAAGACCGAGTTTGCGTGGCATTTGAGCGATGACTCCGTGGCGATTGGCACTTACTTGAGACCTGCCACGTTTCGCCCCCTTGTCAAAGGGGGTGCCTTAGCGAAGCGTGGCGGGGGATTAATTGGGGCGGAGGGCTTTTTTGAATCCCCCGGCACATTGCATTCAGCCACCCCCTTTGACAAGGGGGCGAATCCGTCGCATCGTGCAATTGCGGCCGGGCGAGTGAAAATAGCTGTCCAATATTGAGATGATCGGGAAAGTCAAAATGATGCATGCAGTAAGCATACAGCCTGGATTCAGCACCGTGCTTGTCGCAGCGATCCTCTGGCTCGTTGCGGCCACGCCGACGCTTTCCCAACCCTATCCCACCAAACCAATTCGGCTCGTGGTGCCGACACCGCCAGGCGGTGCGACGGATTTTGTTGCGCGGCTGGTCGCACCGAAAATGGCGGAGGCGCTCGGGCAACCGCTGATCATCGATAACCGCGTCGGTGCAAGCGGCATCATCGGCTCCGAGAGCGTCGCGAAATCAGCCCCGGACGGCTACACGATCCTTGCGGTGTTCGATAACTTCGCGACCAATCCCTTTTTGTTCCCGGGTCGGTCCTATGAGCCGGGGAAGCACTTCACCCCGATCTCGCTCATCGTGAAGGCCGCGCAGGTCGTGGTGGTCACACCGTCGCTTGGCGTGCGTACCTATCCCGAGCTTGTAAAGCTTGCGCAGTCGCGTGGCAATGCACTCAACTACGCGACCGCCGGGCCGGGTACCTCCAGTCGGCTGACGGTTGAACTGCTCAAGACGATTGCAGGGACCGATCCGACGGCGATTCACTACAAAGGCGGCGCGCCCGCGATGACCGCCCTCCTTGGTGCGCAGGTGGAGATGATGGTGGTCACCCTTGGCACGGCGCTGCCGCATCTCAAAGCGGAAAAGCTGATCCCGCTTGCGGTCACCTCAACCGCTCGGCATCCCTTGCTGCCCAATGTGCCGATCATTGGTGATTTTCACGCGGGCTTTGAAGCGCAATCATGGGTGGGCATGTTGGGTCCGGCGGGTCTGCCGGATGAAATTCTAAAAAAATTGGAGGCGGCGGTGCGTGCGGCGGCGCTTGACCCGGAAGTGCGCGAACGTCTGCAGGCGCAAGGGTACGAGGTTGCAGCCACCACTGGCGCGCCGTTCGCTCAATGGTTGCAGGTCGAAGGCAACCGCTGGGGGCGCGTCATTCGCGACCAGCGGATTACCTTGGAGTAGCCGCTAGCTCCTGCGCATCGTTGCGCCGATGCTCGTGGATTACTTGATCACGAACCGCACCGATTGGGCCGGCTTTCCTGATCGCGTGACCACCGCAACCACTGTCGTGCCAGCGCGCACGTTGAAGGTGCCGTTCGCTTCCAGCTTGGCGCCGGCGGGCGTCAGCGTGACAGCGGTCTTCTCGCCGCCGGTGAGCAGGGTGACGGCCGCAGTGGCACCGTCGAGGCTGTTCACCTTATCGTGGCCGCGATAGTAGAGCTGGATCACATCGCGCTTTGCCACCAGTTCATAGTCACCGCTTTTTGTCTCGGTCACGACGCCGCCGTGCCGGGGGTCGTGATCGTGACGGTCGGCGCTCCATGCCGTGGTCATGATCGCAAACCCAATGGTCATCAATACTACGCGCAGTCGCGTCATGCGATTCTCCTGGTTAAGAATTCAGGGTCTTCAGGAAGTCGAGTGGGTGATTTTGGGTCATTTTAGAGCGCTGGGAGCATGCAAGTGAGAATCTTGAGTCGTAAATATTCTTGGTCGCGCAGCCCATATGCGCGTCGCTGGATGACGCGAATCTTGTTGTTCAGGCCTTCC
>CAMDRJ010000347.1 GCA_945906755.1 Klebsiella pneumoniae
CCCGCAGATCATCGGCACTACGCGCCTTCGATACCTGCTCACGCGCCCACGCAAGATCCTTCACCCCTCCAGCGGTACGCGCCATGACAGCCTCTTACGGGTGGTCTCGAAGGTTTAATTATGTCACTTTATAATGCAAATTATAATAACGAGGGCGATGAAGGGATTGGGGCCCCGTCATCCCGAATCGGCCCTTCATTCCAATATTTCCTAAACTCCGTCATTGACGTCTGCCGCATGCAGGGCATTCAATATCAAACTCTTGATTCAATGAACATAACAACCCGACTAACCCGAATATAGGACACGACAATGCCAACAAGCAATGCTTTCCGAGTTGAAGAGATAACGATCCAGGCATTGCATGACGCGATCCGCTCCGGCGAGACGACCTGCGTGCAAGTGGTTCAGCAGTATGTTGATCGAGCACGTGCCTTCAACGGTGTGCCTAGCATGCTGCTCACCAGGGACGGCAAGCCGATCCCTCCAGCCACCGGTGCGGTTCGCGCCAAATCGATCCTCTCGTTTCCCACCGAAACGGTCAACGCGGCGACCGTATTTCCGGACCTCGACCAATATCAGGGCCCGCCGCTCGAGTTCGGGCGCATGGAGTCCACCGCCTCGGATCCCACCGTTTCGCAGCAATTCGGCATGATCGTCGGCAAGCCCAATGCCGGCCAAGTGAATGCGCTGGCGACGCTCAATTTGCGTGGCGAGCGTTCGGTGACTTGTCGTGGCGACTTTGATCGCCACCCCTCGCTTGGCGCCCTACCCGTCGGTGCACCGCCGGTATGCGAGTTGTTTCGCCACTTTCCCGATGCGCTGGAGCGTGCCGCGGAACTCGATAAGACATATGGTCGCAACCCCGACCTCATCAGCATGCCGATGTATGGCGTGGTCTTTTCGTTCAAGGACCCTTTCGATACCAAAGACATGCGTTCAACCGGTGGCGGCGATGCACGATACGACATCGACTTCCCGGCGCGTGATCATGTGCTGGTTGAGCAGCTGCGCAACAAGGGCGCCATCATCTATGCGAAGGCGGTGAATACCGAATACAACGGACGCGCGGGCGACCCGGGAGGCCGACATACTCCTGATCAAATCCTGCCCTCCACGCTTGGCTATCAACGCAGCACCTGGGGCGGCAATCCGTCCAATCCCTACGACACCACGCGTGCCGCCTCGTTGGGATCAAGTTCCGGCTCTGCGCTGTCGGTGAGCACCAATCTTGTCATGGCAAGTCTCGGTGAAGAAACACGTGCTTCATGTCGCGGTCCGTCGAACCACAATGCGGTGGCCCTCCTCCTGCCACACAAGGCGATGCTTGGCTTCGATGGCGGAGCGATCGGCGCGGACATCTACTGTGATCGCACCGGCATCCATTGCCGCGCAATCGGCGATTGCGCGAAAGTGCTTGATGCGCTGAAGGACCCGGTCAATGGCTACTATGATCCGCGCGATCCGTATACCACGGTGCCACGCTCGTCTGTTCTAGCCTCAGGTTATGCGGTGCATACACACATGGCGGGGACGCCCGGCGCGCTAACAGGGATGCGCATCGGCATCGTGCGCGAATCGATGGTGTCTCCGCAAGGCTCGATGACCGAGGTGCCGATCGTGACCGCCGCCGCGCGGGAAATCAAAACGGTATTGGGTCAACGATTAGGCGCTGTGCTCGTCGAATCATCGGATCGTTTGTGGCAGCGCGATCCGGAAGTGGAACTCATGAAGACCGACTTTCGCCGCGCACTGGCGAAACTCCTGCCGGTGTTCATGCCCGAAGTGCTGTTCCGGCTTAACGCGGACGGACAACCCTTGTTTAAGGAATTCGCTGCCGCAATCGTGCCGACCGAATTCATTCCGGGCAAAATCTTCGGTACCGGCACGATCAAGCCGATTGACTACTGCGTTGAACTTGCCGAAGGACGCATCGAACCACCCGCGAACTTTGACATCGCAACGATTCAGGAGCAGGCGCTCGCGCCGACATTTCGGTTTCATATGCATCAGTACTTGTCGCGCCGCGCCGCCGATTGGCAGGCCAATGGCTATGGCGAGTCGCTGATCGATTTCGCCACGCTCAATGCCCGCTCGAAATTCTGGGGCGATGATCAACGCGCCGCATTCAAGAACTGGGAAGAAGTCGTCGATCCACGCAACGCCCTTCACGAACGACAAGGCGTGAACGAGCGCATCATGCTCCGTGAGTTACTACGCCGCGTCGACATGATGGTTCTCATCGAGAACAATCTCGATGCACTCGTTCGCCTGCACACGCCCTTCCCACCCGGAAAGATCGGTGATGCGCATCAGCCAGGCATGCCAGGAAACCTGCGCCTCGAAACGTTCTACGGCCCGAATGCTGGATTGACGGAAGTGCTGATTCCAGCGGGCTATGTGACGACCGTCTACGATCCGGTGTTCAAACTAAGCACTGATCGCACCCGCTACATCGCGACGCCCTCCAGTACGCCGACGACCATTCCCGCACCTGGGCTGCCGTTTTCATTGGTGTTTCGTGCCGAGCCGGGCAAGGAAGACGTGATCCTAAAAATCGCCTCGGCCTACGAGGGCGCGTCGAGGCGAAGAATTCCGCCCCCGGCGTTCGGACCGATCCCAGACAGAGCGCGCTAAAGCGTGCCCATCATCTCGCCCATGCGGATCGAGCGGGCCGGTTGCCACGCCGGATTGAATCGCAAGGTATTGGGCGGGAACAGCATCACCACCGTCGAGCCAAGGAGAAAGCGCCCCATTTCGGCGCCCTGCTCAAGAATGACTGATTGATCGTCGTACCGCCATTCCCGTATGTTAGGTAGGCGTGGCGGGTTGACGACACCATGCCAGACGGTCGCCATGCTGCCCACGATCGTCGCCCCGACCAGCGCAAGGACAAACGGGCCATGCGCGGAGTCAAAGACGCACACCACTCGTTCATTCCGCGCAAAGAGACCGGGAATGGCGCGTGCGGTCACCGGATTCACCGAAAAGAGCGAGCCTGGCACATAGATCATCCGCCGTAAGGTCGCGCGGCACGGCATATGGATGCGGTGATAGTCCTTCGGGCTCAGGTAAAGCGTGGCAAACCAGCCGTTCTCGAATTGCGCGGCCAATTCACGGTCGCCGCCAACCAGCGCCTGCGTGCTGTAGTGATGGCCTTTGGCTTGCAAGATCTGATCGCGCTCGATCGCACCGAATTGACTGATCGCGCCATCCACCGGGCAGACCCATTGGGCCTTGGCGAGCGGGCGAACACCCGATCGCAATGCACGCGTAAAGAATTCGTTGAAGGTTGGATAGTGCTCGACTGCGGCCTGCTCAGCCTCCGACATATTCACGCCGTATCGCGCAATAAAGCGGCGCACCGCGAGATGGGTCAATGCGCCGCCATGCGTACTGGCGAGCTTGCCGATGAGCCCGGTGAGGGCCTGCTTAGGGATCAGGTATTGCGGGAGGACTGCGAGTCGGTCAGGCACAGCAAGCGCCGGTAATGAGTAGCCGGACAGTTTAACCGGCGAAGCTCACTGGGTCCGACCGCTAGCCAAGACCACGTCGCGCTCAGTCGTCGCGACGTCCTTTGCCATGCCCCTTGCCCGGATGACCGCGATGGGCGTCCCGGTCGTCACGGTCATCGCGACGGTAATTCCGATCATCGCGGCGATCATCGCGGCGATAGTCGCGATCGTCGCCGCGGCGATGCCGCTCCTCGTGATAGTGCTTCGAATAAACGTTGTTGTACCAATCGTCCTGCACGAAATAAACGGGGCGGCCGCAAGCATCGTATTTACGGCAATGCTTGCCCCAGTTTCGCTCGTGTCCGGGTGGAACGCGAAGGTAGAGCGGCGCCGGGGCCACCGCCACAGGAGGATGCTGGATGATGATCGGCTTGGGAAAAATCAGCGGTGGCGCAGGCAATCGGCCAATATCGATTTGCCCATAGAAACCGGGTTGGCCGATGGTGACGGATACGCCAACGTCCGCGGCAACCGCCGGGAATGCAACGAACATGGA
>CAMDRJ010000348.1 GCA_945906755.1 Klebsiella pneumoniae
CGATGACCGATTGCCCCATTTGCGTGCCGAGTTGCTGGCCAAGGATGCGCGCCAGCGTATCGGGTGCACCGGGTGCGAACGGCACGATGATCCGAATCGGACGCACCGGATAGCCCTGCGCGACGCTCGCCACCGCGACGAGCATGACGGCAATGCCAAGTGCACACCGTTTGAGAACAGATGGCATTTTCAGGATCTCTAGCCAACACCATGCAAGGTCTTGCCGCCGGCGGTGACAGGCTTCGCACCGATCAGCGCAAAGGCGATCACACAGGGTTCCTTGCCGCGATTCACCCAGTTATGGATGGTGCCCCGCTGCACAAGGATGTCGCCCGCCTTGAGATGCACTTCGCTGTCATCCAATTGCATATCGATCTCACCCGAAATCACGACCGCATAATCGATGCTGTCGGTCCGGTGCATGCGTGGGCTCACGCCTGGGCCATATTCGACCACGCGAAACACCGAGCCATTCGATTCGCTCGTGGAGACGTTGCGCACGGATGCATCGTTGCTGCCGTCATTGTCGGCGGGCAACTTATCAGTCGTCCAAACGACTGTCGCGGCTTGCCCCGGACGAGACGAGGTCACGTTCTTGGCGATTTCGTCGATCAAGACGATCGCGCGACCGTTCTTGTCATGACCGGTGACCACTCTGCGAATTTTCAATGCCACGATATGCTCCCTTGGTTGAATGCAACATGATGCGAACTGGCGTGATGCTACTGCACCCGCCGGATGCCGCGTTCCCGGACCACACGCTCCCATTTTTCCGTATCGGCATCCATGGTACGGGCGAGTTCAGCCCCCGATGTGGCGTGGACTTCCATATTGAGCGACGCGAATCGTTCGCGAGTGTCCGGCATGCGCAGGACGCGGCGAATATCTTCCCCAAGAATGTTTACGATATCGGCTGGGGTACTGGCGGGTGCGAAGGCGCCAATCCATGTGCGCGTCTCATAGCCCGGCGCCCCTGACTCAGTCACCGTCGGCAGATCGGGCAGCAATTCGAAGCGTCGCAAGCTGGTCACCGCCAGCGCCTTCACTTTCCCCGACCGCAAAATCGATGCAGCACTCGCCGTGTCGGCGATGCAAACATCGGTTTCGCCCGCGAGAATGCTCCGGATCGCGGGTGCTGCGCCCTTGTAAGGAACCGAGATGATTTTCACCTTCGCCATTGAATTAAACAGTTCCAAGGCGAGCAGCGTCGCCGAACCGCCGGTCGCGTGATTCAGTTTGCCGGGATTGGCCCGCGCATAACTGATAAGCCCAGGAATCGAGTCGATACCGAACGCAGGGTCCACCATGACGACCAAGGGCGCTGCGGTCATCAACGAAAGGGGAATGAAATCCTGGCGTGGACGATAGGGCAACGAAGAAAACATAACCGGGTTGATCGACATGGTGCCATCATGCGCAACGAATAGCGTGTAGCCATCCGGTGTCGCTTTGGCCGCCAGCTCCGCGCCCATGATCATCGATGCCCCGGCGCGGTTGTCGATCACGACCGACTGTCCCCACAATTCGCTTAGTTTGTTCGCGACCGTGCGCGCGGTGATATCGATCGAGCCACCCGGTACGGTCGGCGCGATGATACGGACCGCGCGGTTGGGATAATCATTGGCGTAGACGATCGGCGAAAGCGCGAGCACCAGCACCAGCGCCAGCGCCCACGCAAGTTGCGTGTTCACGCCCTGCCCCAAAGCTCACGCGTGGCGATCCTGGCGCCTTCCGCTAAGGCTTCAAATTTTGCCCACATGATGGAAGGATGCACCCGCCGGTGAAACGGTCCTTGCGCGAAGCCGCAATCGGTTCCGGCGATGACATTTTCTCGCCCAACCGCATTCGCGAATCGCACGACACGCTCAGCGACCAACTCCGGATGCTCAACAACGTTCGTCGCATGGCTGATGACCCCTGGGACCAGCACCTTCCCGGCCGGCAAGCGCACGCTTTTCCAGACCTTCCATTCATGCTCATGCCGCGGATTGGCCGCCTCGATCAGGTAGGCACCCGCTTTCACCTTGAGGACGAGATCCACGATGTCCTTGAGCGGTACATCGCTCACATGCGGGCCCGGCCAACTACCCCAGCACACGTGGTAACGCACGCGGTCTTCCGGGATGCCGTCGAGCGCATGGTTCAAGACTTCGGTGTGGCGAGCCACCCAGCTTAGGTAATCGGCAAAGCTTGCCGGCGGCACCATGCGATCGTAGGTGACCGCGGCGCGCGCATCATCGAGCTGCAAGAGGAAACCGGCATCGACGATCATCTTGTATTCGGTACGCATCGCACCCGCAATCGCCTCCAGACATGCATCGTCGTTCGGGTAGTACTCATTGCGCCGATCAGGAATCACGCTCGATGGCGCGGCCACCGGTAAGAATCCTTCGGCAACCTTATGGGCCGCAAGCGCCGCACGCAGATGATCGATATCGTGTTGCAGCTCGGCTTGCCCAGTGTAAGTAATCGGCCCAACGCATACCGCTTCACGCGTGGTGGCGATGCCGTCCTTGGCATCGAGTTCGGCGTAGAACTCAGGAAAGCGCGTGCGATCGGCGCCCCGAGCAAAGGGATTGGCTCCCGGCTTGATCGCGCGGCGCTCGAAACCGCTCAGCCGTTCCAGGGCGTACTGCGACCAGCTGATCGCCTTACCGAACTCGCCGTCGCTCACGATATCGACGCCCGCCTTGACCTGTGCGCCGACGATCTCGATGACGCTTTGCGCAAGACAAGCCTCATACGCCCGCTCGTCGTAGGGCTCGCCACTTTGCTTCTTGGCGATGAACGGCAACAGCTCCGGTGGGCGAATCAGGCTTCCCACATGGGTGGTAAGAATGCGATCGGTGCTGCGTTTCATGAATTCTCGATGTCTGCGAAAAGGTCGAGCGAATGCTACGACACAGTGGGTGAATCCGCCAGGCGACCAGCGCGCGCGATGCGAAGTGCCGCTCCGGTCTACAATTGTTGGGCTACAAGCCCCTACCCTCTCGAAACGGAGAACAACAATGCGTTTGCTCTACTTCAATGATTTCAAACTGGGTGTCCTGAAAGGCGATACGGTGGTTGACGTGTCGCATCTCGTGCAAGACATCCCGCATACCGGTCCAGGCAATCTGATGAATGGCCTGATCGAGCGCTTCGGCAGCTATCGGAAAAAACTGGAAGATTTCGTGGCAACCGGCAAAGGCGTGCCGCTCGCATCCGTGCGTATTCGCCCGCCGCTCCCGAAACCGACCAATATCGAGTGCATGGCCGTCAACTACATGGAAGACGGCACGCTCAAGGAACCAGCACCGATCAACGCTTTCCATAAGTCACCGAGCGCGATCATCGGGCCGGGCGACACGATGGTGCTGCCCGATGTGCCGGCCGGCATTTTTGAAGGTGAAGCCGAACTTGCGATCATCATCGGCAAGCGCTGCTCGAACGTCAAAGCGGCCGATGCGATGCAATACGTGTTTGGCTACACCAACTTCATCGACGGGTCGGCGCGCGGTCTGCCGCCTCCTGGCAATGTGTTCTATCAGATGAAGTCACGCGAAACCTTTGCGCCAATCGGACCGTACATCGTGACGGCCGACGAAGTCAAAGATCCGCATAAGCTGCAAGTGAAGCTTTGGAACAACGGCCAGTTGATGCAAAACTTCAACACCGACGATATGGCGCACAAGATTCCGCGTTGTATCGAATGGGTGAGCTCGATCCATACGATGGAACCAGGCGATATTCTTGCCACCGGCACCAACCATCGTGGGCTCAATAGCTTCATGGATGGCGATGTCATCGAACTGGAATGCGAAGGCATCGGTCGGCTCAAGTTCAATGTGAAAGACGAACTCAAGCGCACCTGGGCCCGCACCACTCGTCTGCAATGGAAAGATGGCGGCAATGAAGGTCCGCATACCGTGCAATTGACCGGCAAGTACGCGAAGAAATAAGCGTTCGCGCCCGGGATCCAAAGGCCACGCGCAAGCGTGGCCTTTTTAATTTGCGCA
>CAMDRJ010000349.1 GCA_945906755.1 Klebsiella pneumoniae
GATCGGCAACCGCCAGAATCTGTGCGGCATGCTCGACTTTGGGAATGACGATGCCATCGAGGTCAGCCTGGGCCAGCGCCGCAACATCTGCCTTACCCCAATCGGTATCGAGGCTATTGATGCGAACGAGCCGCTCACGCTGGCCGTAACCGCCCGCGGCCATCGCACTTCGCACATTGTCGCGTGCCGCGCTCTTTGCACTTGGCGCCACCGCATCCTCGAGATCAAAGATCAACACATCGGCCGGGAGCGTGCGCGCCTTGTCAAGCGCACGTGGATTGGAACCTGGCATGTACAGCGCGGAGCGACGTGGTCGGACCATCTCAGCGGCTCCCAAGCGCGGTTGCTCGAATCGCATCAAGCGGAAACGCCGGACCAGGGTCGTACTTACGGTCTGGCGCGATATCGTCATGACCGATAATGTCCTCGATCGGGTAGGCATCGCGGAGCGCAGCGGTAATCGCATGGCAGGCCGCGATCTGGGCGTCCGCATAGCGATGCCAATGCGTCATCGGCCAGCGCGCATGCTTGTGGCGCGCCTCGATGACCTCGCTCGCTGGAACGGCGACGCCTTCTTCACCGAGCCACTGCTCGCCTGTTTTGCGCACCGTGCCGGCATTGGCAAGCTCGATGCCGATCGAATGGGAATTGATATCGGCGAGCCCGTTCCAGGTACTTTGCCCGGCATGCCAAGCCCGCAGATTGAAATCGACAAATTGCACGATTTGACCGTCGCGGGCGATCACCAAATGCGCGGACACGCGGTTGCCCGGCGTGCCGGCTTTGAATTTTACGAGGGTGTCCCCAAATGAGATGGCGGTGAAATGAAAGATCACCAATCGTGGTCGGATGAGACCATCATGATGATCGGTCGAATCGTGCCTGACGTTGGCGCCTTGCAGGCGATGGGCGGTCACGGTCAGCATGGTATATAAACGGTTGGTCGCGTCGGGGTGAGAGGCGGAGCGCTGAGATTATGCCGTTTGCCACGAATGAACAAGCGATCGGGAACAAGCGATCGGGAACCGGCAATGGATAGCCGGCGAGCGTGGTAGCGGAAACGGTAAGATGACTGCCGGATGCGACGGAATGAGCAACGGCATGGGTCGTACGGAGTAAAGCGTCGCAACAAGTTTTGGGGGAGAACGATGAGCCGGTTCGATGGCGTCATCATCGGGGCAGGCCACAACGGCTTGACCCTCGGTGCGTACCTGGCACGTGCAGGAATGAAGGTGTGCGTGCTCGAGCGCAATGCGTGGATTGGCGGCGGCTGCACCACCGATGAGCCGATGCTGCCAGGCTACCGGTGCAATCTGCATTCCAATTTCTACATCGGCTTCTCCGAGGCGCCGCTGATGCGCGATCTCGAGCTGCAGCGGTTTGGCTTTTCGACGATCGAGCCGCCGGTGCAGCAAGGCGTAACCATGCGCGATGGCACCGCCCTGACGATCCACAAGGATCTGGAACGCTCCTGTGCGTCGATTGCGCGCTTTTCCCGCCATGATGCGGACGCTTTTCGCAATTTGCATGAAACCTATGCGGTCAAAATGAAGTCGTTCTTCACCTCATTGCTCTACAACCCGCCGGTGGCGCCCGATGAAATGCGGCAGCGGCTGAGTGGGCCGATGGGCAAGGAGTTCCTCGCGCATGCGCCGCTTGATTTGTTCCAGGCGGTTGACCGGCATTTTGAAGATCACCGGATTCGCACCTTCTTCAAGCTCTTTATGCATGTCACGACCGCGGAGAACGTCCCCGGTACCGGATTGATCTTTCCGACGATCATGTCCTCCATCGCCAGGCTCGCATTGCCGACCGGCGGCTCGGTATCGCTGCCTCTTGCGCTTGCTCGTGTCATTGAGAGCGTCGGCGGCGAAGTGCGCACGAGCGCCGATGTGCGCGAGATCGTCATCGAAGGCGGACGCGCGGTTGCCGCGCGGCTGGGTGATGGTTCGCGCATTGATGGCACACGGTTTGTCGCAAGCGGCACCGATGCGCCAACGATCATCCAGATGGCAGGGTCCGCGCATTTCCCCGCAGCGGTCACCGACAAGCTCGCCAAATGGCATTGGGGTGATCACAGCCTGGTCACCTTGCATCTGGCGCTCAATGCCGCGCCCCGCTATGCCTCGGCAACCTTCGACCCGGACATCAATCGGGCCTTCAATGTGTTTTTCGGTTTCGATGATACCGAGCAGGTGGCGCGTTGCTTTGATCAGTGCCGTCGTGGCGAATTTCCCGATGCGCCGATGGGCAATGGCGCATGCAATTCGATGTTTGATCCGACCTACGCGCCGGCCGGCAAACACGCCGCGTTTTGGTGGCCCTTCGCGCCCTATGCGCTGCCGGGTGGCGCCAGTGAATGGGATCGCCGCAAAGACGAATACCTGGCGCGCATTCTCGGTGTCTGGCGGGAATACGCACCAAACCTGACCGATGAGAACATCCAAGGCACCTATCTTTTCACACCGCTTGATATCGAGCGGCGCAACAGCAGCATGAAAAAGGGGGCAGTACGGCTTGGCGCTTATATTCCATCGCAACTTGGGATCAACCGCCCGCACCCGCTGCTGGCCGGCAATCGCACACCGATCGAGGGGCTCTATTTGTGTGGATCGTCGAATCATGGTGGCGGTGCCAACGGTGGACCGGGATATAACGCGGCTAACGCGATCGCGACCGATCTCAAGATCAAGCGAACCTGGGTGCCCGTCGCCGCACCCGAATGGAACGGATAGGACTGGGTGGATGGACTGACTGGTCAGGACGAGGCACCGCCGCGTTCGCAATCGCCGCCGACGTCTTCGATGCGCGGCATCGAGGCGATCAAGGTGCTCGCACGCGCTCGTGGTCTGTTGTTCGATAGCGGCGCTGTGCCGGCCGAGCTTGATTCATTCGAAGAAACCACGTTAGCGGAGCTCGGACAGGCAGGCGGCCTTTCCCTGGTCGCGCGCCGTTGTCCATTGTCGGTACTCGCTGCCGCCGATTTGCCGGCGATCGCACGCCTCTCAGGCGGCGGCTATGTCGTCATCGAAGCGGCGACCGCAGAAACGGTCTTGATCAATACGTCGGAAAGCGATGACCCGGGTATCGTCGACATCCAACAATTGGAATCCGTGTGGCCCGATGTGCTATGGATTCCCGGCGCTGAGGAGGATGGGTATCCATTCCGGCAGCCGTTCATTGAGGATCGGCACACGGGCATCGGTCGGATCATCGCTTGGTCGGTAGGAGTCGTAGTCGTTGTGGCAGCGTGCGTGGTCATCGGCGTGGGGCTGCAACCCGTCGAAACCGAGTTCGTCGGCACCGGACGGCTTGTTTCCGAGTCGGCCGCAACGCCGATTTTCGCGCCGGTGTCAGGCCTCTTACGGAGCCTCACGCTCACCGAAGGCAAAGCGGTGCGGGCTGGGGATGTGATCGGAGAAATCGATTCGGTCGTACCGATCAACCCCGACCATGAGCGTGCCGATATCGTTGAGGCGGCCCTTGAAATGGCGCGCGCGAGCGCGCTGCTGTTGGCCTTGAGCAACGATGCACCGCCCGTATTGCGAGATGTGCGTGATCTGGATCCGGTCCGCCGTGCCATCAAGCAGCAGCACCTTATCGCGCGTTATGAGGACTATCGCGGCAAGCTCGCTGCGATCAACGCGGAGGCCGAACAACGCCATTTGGAATGGGTCACCGCCGAGGAGCTGGCGGCACGGACGATCGAAGCGCTTGACGCGATGCGCAAGCAGGTGGCCGACATGCGGCCGTTCTTTGAGCAGGGGTTCATATCGCGCAATTCCTTTATGGAACGGGATGCGCGACGCGTCGAGCTGGAGCGTGAACTCGCACGGCATCGGGAGATCGTCGTCGAGCGCGCGCGCGCCACCGCCGGACTTGACGCGCGCCGGCGCGGCCTCAGGAGCGAACTCGAGCGCACGCTGCAAGTGGAGCGCGATGAAAGCGCGAAGCTGCTGGCACAGCTT
>CAMDRJ010000350.1 GCA_945906755.1 Klebsiella pneumoniae
TTCCACAACCGCGCGTTTGACAGCCTCGATGCTCTTGAAAACCATCTCGTCGATGCCTTGCTCAGCCTCGAAAACAATCCCGCACTGGTCAAGTCAATCTGCAATTGGGATTGGATTATTAATGCTGTTTATAATGCGAATTATAATTACCGCACGGGGCCGCCCTAGGTAAGCCGCAACAATTTGCCGTTAATGACCCAGGCGGGCGGATTCAATGCAGACCTTGAATCGCCGGATCCATCATCTCTGGCGTTCATCATTTGACTGCAATGCGTATTGCGACCAACGAGTTTGTCATTCGCGGCGTCACGCTGACCGGGAAGGTATTCCGGCCGAGTGATTGGGCGGAGCGCTTATGTGGCGTAATGGCGCAGTGCGGCGCTGACCGCCGAATGCATTTTTCTCCGTATGTTTGGCAAGCGCTCAGCGACGGCATCACATCGGTGGTCGTGGACGGTCATCTCGAGGATATCGAGCCGATGGCTTATCGATTCCTGATGAATTTCGCGCGGGACAACGAGCTTGAGGTCCGCATCGGGACCCCGCAAACTATGGTAGAGCCATCGCAGGCGATCGAAGTCGCGGCACCAGCTTAAGCAGGGCGGTGAGGCCAGGTTACGAATCGCCACGGGGCGAGCCAAGTTCGACTCACCGGTACCCCGCATTCATAGCAGGGGGGTAGCAGAGGGCCGGTTCAGACCCTTGTGACTACGCCATCGCCCGAATGCGATGCACCATCCGGCTCTTGGAGCGGGACGCTGAATTCTTGTGAATGATTCGCTTATCCGCTATTCGATCGATGATCGGCTGCGCGAGCAGGTACTGCGCTTCAGCCGCCGCCTTGTCACCGGACTCAATCGCTTTTCGCACCTTCTTGATTGCGGTGCGCAGGGTTGAGGTGAGGCTGGTGTTGTGTCGACGACGGGCTTCCGCCTGACGCGCACGCTTGCGCGCCTGGGTTGTATTGGCCATGGGAAACGATTCTCGTTTGAGCAGAGGAACCGGCGATGTTACTGATTTCTCAAGGCTATTGCAAGGAAACCGGGTGTTCGTGCGAATCGTTGGCCGAGTGCTAAGCGCGATTGAGCGACAGATTGAAGGACAATAGGTCTCGCGCTGATGGTCGACCTAGGCGAGAATCCGTGCCGTGAATCCGCTCAAACCTCCTTTGGCGCCCTGCCGATGAACTTGCTGCGCGCCGTTGCCACGGTCAGCGGGTGGACGTTCTTGTCTCGCGTCCTCGGATTTATCCGCGACATGATGATCGCGAAAACGTTCGGGGCAGGCTTCGCCACCGACGCTTTTTTTGTCGCGTTCCGCCTACCCAACTTGCTGCGACGCCTGTTTGCCGAAGGTGCTTTCTCGCAGGCATTCGTGCCCATCCTTGCCGAGTACAAAACCCGACGCGGCTTGCCCGAATCAAAGCAACTGGTCGAGCGCGTGACGACTGTTCTGACGATTGTGCTCGTCGTCGTCACTGCCATCGGCATTGGCGCCGCGCCAATTCTCGTCTACATAAGTGCTCCGGGCTTTGCGAGCAACGTGGATCAGTTCGCGCTCACCGTGGATCTGCTTCGCATCACCTTCCCGTACATCCTGTTTATCTCGCTGGTTGCCCTTGCCGCGGGAATTCTCAATACCTGGCAGCGTTTCGCGCTTCCGGCCTTCACGCCCGTCATGTTGAATCTATCGTTCATCGTGGGGGCGCTCTTTTTCGCGCCGTATTTCGACCCACCGATTGCGGTACTTGCGTGGTCGCTCTTTGTGGGCGGTGTTTTGCAACTGGCAATCCAAATACCGGCGCTCTATCGGGTTGGCATGCTGCCTTGGAAGAAAAGCCCGGCCGACTTTGCGGACGCGGCGCCATCTATTGCGCCCGATTATTCGATCCGTGCCGCTTTCCGGGATACAGGCGTCCATCGCATATTGCGCACGATGGGGCCGGCGATTCTAGGGGTTTCGGTCGGCCAGATTAGCTTGCTCCTCAACACGATTATTGCCTCTTTTATGGTGCAAGGAAGCGTTTCGTGGTTGTACTACGCGGACCGGCTCATGGAATTTCCAACTGCGCTACTTGGCGCAGCCCTTGGCACCGTGCTGCTGCCAACGCTTGCGCGTCACTATGCAGACGCCGATGGCGATGCATTCTCGAAATTGCTCGCATGGGGCGTACGACTGACTCTGATGCTGGCAGCACCGGCCGCACTCGCCTTGGCGCTGCTTGCGACGCCACTGATCGCGACCCTATTTCAGTATGGAGCGTTTGACGCACAAGACGTCATCCAGACCCGCAATGCATTGATCGCTTATAGCGCCGGCCTGATCGGCTTGATCATGGTGCGGGTCTTGGCCCCCGGGTTTTACGCACGACAAAACCTTTCCACGCCGGTTCGCATTGCGATTCTGACCCTCGTCATTACCCAGTGTGCAAACGTATTGTTCGTATTCGGATTGGGCATGCAGCATGTCGGTCTGGCGCTCGCTATTAGTCTTGGTGCCTGCATCAATGCCGGGCTCCTCTTTACGATCCTAAAGCGCCGCGGCATCTATTTGCCACAGGCCGGCTGGGCGTCATTCGGATGGAAGATCAGCGTTGCGTTGGTCGCGATGGGCGCAGCGCTTTGGTTCGCCAGCCCGGTGGCCGAGTGGTGGGTCACCCACGGTGCAATGCTGCGAATCAGCGCGTTGACCGGACTGGTATGCCTTGGCGCAGCGGTCTACTTCGGGGCATTATTTGTACTTGGATTCCGCCCGCGTGATTTTTCGCGGCGTGGTGCGCCAGCCTAAGCTCTACCGGGAGATCTCTGCCTGCTATGACTCGCCTTGATCGATTCGCCGACCTCGTCGTGCGCAGCCAATTCAGCGTTGCCGAGGCGTGCTTGTTGATTGCCGAGGATGCCTACCCGAGCCTCGATAGCGCGGCCTATTTGCGGCGGCTGGAGGAGATCGCAGCGACCGTTGAATCACGATTGCCGGCCGATGCGTTTCTCGGACAGAAGATCGCTGCGCTCAATGCGCACATGTTCGGTGAATTGGGATTTCACGGTAACGAATCGAACTACTACGATCCATGCAACAGCTACCTCAATGACGTTATCGATCGTAGAACCGGTTTGCCGATCACGTTGTCGGTAATCTATATAGATGTTGGACGCAGAATAGGCTTGCCGCTGCAAGGCGTTCCATTTCCCGGGCACTTCCTGGTTAAGCTGCGTTTGCGAGAAGGGCAATTGATCCTCGATCCGTTTCGGAAAGGCGCGCCACAGACCGATATCGAACTTCGCAAGCGACTTGCCAATAGTGTGCCAGGCTTCGATGCGCGCAGCCCGGTCGCTGCCGACATCAGCCCATACCTTGAATCGGCCTCCCCGAACGAAATCGTGCTTCGCGTGTTGCGCAACTTGAAAGCAGTTCACCTCAGGATGGGCAAGCTCAACGAGGCCCTTGCGGTGATGAACAGGATCTTGCTCGTGGCGCCCGAAGCCCCGGAGGAACTGCGGGACCGCGGACTTGTATTTGAGCAATTGGACTGTTTTCGACCGGCGGCTGCCGATCTGCAAAACTACCTGCGCCGTCGCCCGAATAGTGTCGATGCCGGGGAAATGCGCGCAAAGCTCGTTGCGTTACTGAATGCAGCGTCGCGCTTGAATTGACGCCGTAAGCGCGATCTAGCGTTCGCTTAAGCCCCGGCAATGGTCATGCCGTCGATGAGGATCGAACCATTGGTGCGGGCGCCGCGCGTCAAGACGTCGTTGCCGATCGCGACAATGTTCTTGAACATCTCAGCGAGATTTCCGGCAATGGTGACCTCTTCAACCGGGTACTGAATTGCGCCGTTCTCGACCCAAAATCCCGCCGCGCCACGCGAGTAGTCACCGGTTACTATGTTGATCCCT
>CAMDRJ010000351.1 GCA_945906755.1 Klebsiella pneumoniae
CGCAATGGCTCACGACGCTTGCCGATGCGCCGACCGATGGGGCTGTGCGCGACGACACCATTCGATTGCTCGCAGCAATGCGGCCGCTGCTCGTTGGTGAGGTTTGGCGCTCGCATGAGTGCAAGCATGTAAGAACGGTACATCAGTAAAGCAAGGAAAGGAATGGATGGATGAGTTGTCAATAAGAATGGTCGTGTCGATCGCCGGTGGTGTGATCGGCGCGGCGTTCGGATTCATCGTGGAACGCACCAATTTCTGCACGATGGGCGCGATCTCCGATGCGGTGGCGATGAGCGATTACCGGCGTGCGCGCGCCTGGGCGCTGGCGATTGCGGTGGCGATCCTTGGCACACAGACGCTGCAACTGGGCGGCTTCCTCGATCTCAAGCAGTCGATCTACCTCGGCGCAAACCTTGGCTGGCTCGGCGCAATCATCGGCGGCTTGATGTTCGGCTTTGGTATGACGCTGTCCGGTGGCTGTGCAAGCCGCAATCTGGTGCGTTTCGGCGCTGGGGATATCCGCTCATTGATCGTATTGGTCGTGCTCGGTATCTTCGCGTACATGACCTTGCGCGGATTGCTCGCGCCGCCCCGCATCGCCCTGGAAGGCGCAACCAATATCGATCTTGCGGCATTCAAGTCGCAGGGGATTCCGGAATTGATGTCGGGGGCGGGAAGTCTTTCGATTACCACATCGCGGGTCGCTGCGACCGTCGTAGCGGCCTTGTTGCTGCTCTGGTTCTGCTTCAAGGATGCGGAGTTTCGCGGCTCACCGATGCATATCGTCTCGGGGGTCGGTGTGGGCCTGGTCGTGGTTGCCGGTTGGTGGGCGACCGGCATCCTTGGCTTCGATGAGATCGAACCGACCCGTCCGTCGTCGCTGACCTATACGGCACCGGTCGGCAATACCCTCGTGTATCTCATGACGTTTACCGGCGCATCGATTGAGTTTGGCATCGCGAGCGTGTTCGGCGCGATCGTCGGTGCCACGCTGTCGGCGGTCCTGCGCAAAAGCTTCAGTCTCGCCGGGTTTGCGGATCGCGACGACTTGTTCCGCAATTTGACGGGTGCGGCGATGATGGGCGTGGGCGGAGTCATGGCGCTCGGGTGTACAGTTGGTCAGGGACTCACCGGCATCTCGACGCTGTCGTTGGGTTCGCTGATTGCATTGGCAAGCGTGATCGCGGGCGGCGTGGCCGGCATCAAATATCTCGAAAGCCGGCTCGCATGAAGGCGGGCTTATTTGGAGGTTCGTGATGACATGGCGCGATCGTCTGAATGACATCGAGGAGTTGGAGGACGCTCCGCTCGATCCGGCCCTCATCGATGCGTTTGAAGCCCAGGCCCATACTGGCCGGCTGATTCGATTCTCCACGCCCACCTTCAAGTCGTATTCAAGCTGCGATGTGGCGGGCTGCGGAAAGAATAGTTTTCCGGCGTTCTCGATTACCGCTGGCGCTTGTGCACTGAATTGCGATCACTGCCAGGCGAAGATCCTGGAGCCGATGATTCCGGCCACGAGCCCCGATCATTTCGAGCGCATGGTGCGGGAGATGATCATCACGCAGGACCTGCAAGGTTTTCTATTGTCCGGCGGTTCGAACCGCAGAAACGAAGTCAAGTACGAGCGGTACTACCCGGTAATCGAGCGATTGAAACGCGATCATCCGCATTTGAAGATCGCTCTTCATTCGGCCTTGCTCGATGCACCGCGCGCCAAGGCGATGGAAGCGGCGGGCGTTGACACCGCGATGATGGATGTCATCGGCGCGGCGGCAACGATTCGCGATGTTTATCATCTCGATCGCACCGTCGATGATTTCGAAGCGACGCTTGCAACTCTCACTGCAACCCGCATGGAAGTGGTGCCGCATATCGTCATCGGCCTGCATTACGGCCGCCTGCTTGGCGAGGCCAACGCGCTCGATATCGTGAGCCGGCATCCGATTCATTCGCTGGTGCTGGTGGTCATCATGCCGTTTTACGCCAAGTCCGGCACCTTTGTGACACCGGCGACCAGCGATGTCGGCCGCATATTTCTGGAAGCGCGCCGCCGTATTCCCGATCGCGAAGTGTTGCTTGGCTGTGCGCGTCCACCCGGCATGCACCGGCGCGTAACCGATGCGTATGCCGTCATGGCCGGTCTCGATGGCATTGCGTTTCCCGCCGATGGGACGCTGGCCGTCGCCAATGCGATCGGCCGACCCGCGATGCAGGAGCACGCATGTTGTTCGATCAAGACCGGGCGCACGATCAAGTTGCATCCGTGCGTCGTCGCATCGGCATGACTTCAATCACTAACGAGTGAACCGATGAGCTGCTACAAGCACGAGACCGTCTCTGATTCCACCGCCACGCTTGATTTCAATCCGGGTGCGCTCATGCAACCGCGCGTGCCGACCGAAGCGCCAAAGGATCTTCGCAACGGCGCGCGCGTGAAGGGCAATGATGTCGCGCCGCAGGGCGTTTACCTGCCCAACTACAACATCCTCACGCCGCATATGCGCTCGCCAGAATACGTGCAGATGTCGACCGCGGCGGCGATCACCCTTGGCATTACGCCGGGCAAGATGTATCGCTGTGAATGCACGCGCTGCCTCAATCTCTTACTCACCTATCCGGAAGGTTGTCGCGCGAACTGTGCGTATTGTGGCCTCGCGCGCCATCGCGAAGCGGAGCGCGATTACGCCGATCGCAATTTCATTCGCGTCGACTGGCCGGCCGTGCCGCTCGATAAAACGATCGATATCGTGGCGCAGTCGGGCGCCAATACACCGTTCCATCGCATGTGCATTTCGATGATCACGCATCCACGCTCGGACGCCGATGCGGTGACCGTGCTCAAACGCTGGACCGACCGAATCGATCCGTCGACGCTGCCGGTATCGATCCTGTCGAACCCAACCACGATGTCGCGCGCCGATGTCGAACGCATGCATGCACTCGGCGCCGATATTTTCACCGTCGCATTGGATGCCGCCACACCGGAAATCTTCGATCGCACACGTGGCAAAGGCGTAGCCTCGCCGCATAGCTGGGCCAAGTATTGGGAAATTCTGCTGGCGGCGCGCGATGTATTCGGCCGCGAGAAATTTGGCGCGCACATCATTGTGGGCATGGGGGAGACCGAATACGACGTGCTGCACTTGGTGCAGCAACTGGTCGATCTCGGCGGCCATAGCCATATGTTTTGCTTTTTCCCGGAGCAGGGCTCGCTGATGGATCATTTGCCTGCCACGCCGCGCGATCAGTGGCGGCGCGTGCAACTCGCGCGCTATTTGATCGACTATCGCGGCGTGCGCGTCGAGCAAATGAAATTTGATGGCGAAGGTCGCGTCGAGTTTTTCGGTCTTGCCCAAAGCGAGCTTGATACGGTGATCGATGAAGGCATCGCGTTTCGCACCTCGGGCTGCCCGGGCAAGTTCCGCGAAGATGTGTCGGCGTGTGATCGTCCGTATGGCGATTCGCCGCCCTCCAATATCGCGAGCTTCCCGTTCCAGCCGAACAAGACCGATCTGCGCAAGATTCGCAAGCAAATTCCTATCGTGCAGCGCTGATCCATGGCAAGACCCTTTCGTGTCATCGATACCGGCCTCCGCGATGGCCGCCGGCAGATTGCTTTCGATCAGGCATTGATCGACAGTCACAAAGCCGGCACGATTCCCGACACGATCCGGTTCCTGCGCTTTCCTCGCACCGTGCTGATCGGTAGGCATCAGGCGCTTTCACGGGAAATCAAGCTCGATCATTGCCGTGCCAACGGCATCGGCGTGGTGCGTCGGATCACCGGCGGCGGCCCGCTTTATTTTGATGAAGGGCAGCTTGGCTGGGAATTGGTGTTCCACCGTTCCACGCTTGGCATCACAGCACTTGGTGATCTCT
>CAMDRJ010000352.1 GCA_945906755.1 Klebsiella pneumoniae
TTCCCGGATGGCGGCCCGTCCGGCATTGATCATCGGCTCGACGGTAAAGGTCATGCCCGCCGCCAGCACAACGCCGGTACCCGGTTTGCCATAGTGCAACACCTGCGGCTCTTCATGGAACTTACGACCGATGCCGTGGCCGCAAAATTCGCGCACCACGCTGTAGCCATGCGACTCGGCGTGCTGTTGGATCACCGCGCCGACATCGCCCAGCGTCGCACCTGGGCGTACCGCCGCGATGCCCCGCCACATGCTCTCAAAGGTGATATCGCATAGTCGGCGCGCTTGAATCGAGGGCTCGCCGACATGGAACATCCGGCTGGTGTCACCATGAAATCCATTCTTGATGACGGTGACATCGATATTGACGATATCGCCTTGCTTTAGCACGCGCTCGCCTGGGATGCCATGACACACCTGATGATTGACCGAGGTGCAGACCGACTTCGGGAAGGGCTTGTAGCCAGGCGGGGCGTAGTTGAGCGGGGCCGGAATCGTGCCCTGCACATCCACCATGTAGTGGTGACAGAGGCGATCGATTTCGCCGGTGGTAATGCCGGCCCGCACCTGGGGCGCGATGAAGTCGAGCACCTCGGCGGCCAAGCGGCCGGCGATACGCATCGATTCGATTTCTTCGGCGGTCTTGAGTTGAACGGCCATGCCCATGCTTCCACGAAAGCGTGGGAGGATACGGTATCCCTTGGCGCGGGGCAATTCACCTGCGTGACGCGGCGCGTGCAGCAAGGCCGATGCGGTGCTACCTGCACCTATCGCCCGGTTCGAGCATGCGGCGGTTCGATCGCGCCGGCGCCCCCAGCCGGTAGTCACCCCGTAACAAGCTGATTTGATAAGGCAAATTATTGAGGCAAAGCCAGATCGCGTGTTACACTCACGCGGTTTGCTAGCCGGATCGTCCGGCCGGCGCCGTGCGATGCAAGGCACGACAATGGCCAGTTCGACGCGGCGCCTGTTGTAACCAAAGCAAACAAAAAATATCTGTCCCTTCCCTTAGGGTGCCGGCCTCGTCAAACGGGCTGGTTCGGCGAGGCGGACAGCCAATCTAACCCTAAGACTAGGAGTCGTACATGTCTGCTGTCACGATGCGGCAGATGCTCGAAGCTGGCGTTCATTTCGGGCATCAAACTCGGTTCTGGAATCCACGCATGGCCCCGTTCATCTTCGGCCATCGCAATAAAATCCATATCATCAACCTCGAAAAGACGATGGTGATGTACATGGAGGCGATGAAGTTCATTCGTCAGCTCTCCGCCAATAAAGGCACCATACTTTTCGTCGGTACCAAGCGTTCCGCCCGTGAGATCGTGCGCGAAGAAGCGGCGCGCTGCAACGCACCGTTTGTCGATCACCGCTGGCTGGGCGGCATGCTCACCAATTTCAAGACGGTCAAGCAATCGATCAAGCGGCTGCGCCAGATGGATCAGATTATTGCGGAGGGCGGCCTTGAGAAGATGACAAAGAAGGAAGCCTTGTCGTTTTCACGCGAGCTGGAGAAATTGAACCGCAGCCTGGGTGGCATCAAGTCGTTGGACAGCCCACCTGATGCCTTGTTCATCATCGATGTGGGTTACCAGAAGGGCGCCGTTCAGGAAGCCACCAAGCTGGGTATCCCGATTGTCGCCGTGGTGGACACCAATCACACCCCGGAGAAAATCAGCTATGTCATCCCGGGTAATGACGATTCGAGCCGCGCCATCCGCCTTTATGCAAGTGGCGTTGCCGACGCGATCATGGAAGGACGCAACCAATCGATTCAGGAAATTATCACCAGTGGGTCCGATGAGTTCATCGAGGTCGACGACGCCGAAGAGGCTGCCTAGTCATCGACCGTTTCCCATCGGCGGTCCGCCGATGGGTGCCTCGTACTGGTTTTACTATCGAGTTCTGGAGAAGCACTGATGGCCGAAATTACCGCGAGCATGGTTCGCGATCTGCGCGAGCGGACCTCGCTTGGCATGATGGAGTGCAAGAAGGCGCTGACCGAAGCCAATGGCGATATGGAAAAAGCCGTTGAGATTCTGCGCGTACGAAGTGGCGCGAAAGCGGAGAAAGCCGCCTCGCGCGTGGCCGCTGAAGGTGTCGTTGGTCTGTATGTCGCACCGGATGCCAAGCTCGCCGCCATGGTGGAAATTAACTGCGAGACCGATTTCGTGGCGAAAAACGAAGAGTTCCTCGCGTTCGCCCGCGGACTTGCTGAGAACATCGCGCGGAACAATCCACGCGATTTGGAGGCACTCGCCAAGCTGCCAAGCGACGGCGGCACCGTCGAATCGAAGCGTCAGGCACTGGTCCAGCGGATCGGCGAAAATCTTTCGCTGCGCCGGTTTCATCGTGTGGCAACCGATGCCAAGGTGGCCTCGTACGTGCACGGCGTCAAGATTGGTGTGCTGGTGGAATATGAAGGCGACGAATCGGCAGGCAAGGACGTTGCCATGCATGTCGCCTTTGCCAAGCCGCTCTATCTTTCGCGCGCGCAAGTCGATCCGAAACTGATCGATCAGGAGCGCAAGATTCTCGATGCGCGTGCCAAGGAATCCGGCAAGCCGGCCGACATCGTGGCGCGCATGGTCGAAGGCGGCATCAACAAATTCATCGGCGAGAACACGCTGCTTGGCCAGCCCTTCGTGAAGGATGACAAGCAGACGGTCGAGAAGGCGATGACCGCCCGCAAATCGAAGGTGCGCGATTTCCGCTTCTTCGTGGTGGGTGAGGGTATCGAGAAAAAAGTTACGGACTTTGCCGCTGAAGTGCAGGCGCAAGTCGGACAGGCACGATAGGACCCGACCGTCCATGAGCGAGCCTCGTTACAAGCGGATTTTGCTCAAGCTCTCGGGCGAGGCGCTGATGGGGGATGACCCCTTTGGCATCAATCGAGGCACCATCGAACGCATCGTCGATGAAATCTCCGCGGTGATGGCCCTGGGTGTCGAAGTGGGCGTGGTGATCGGCGGTGGCAATATATTTCGGGGCGTTGCCTTGGGCGCATCGGGGATGGATCGCGCCACGGCCGATTACATGGGCATGTTGGCCACCATCATGAATGCGCTTGCGCTGCAGGATGTGATGCGGCAAAAAGGCCTCAACGCGCGGGTGCAATCGGCACTCAACGTCGAACCGGTGGTCGAACCCTATATTCGCGGCAAGGCGATTCGCTATCTCGAAGAGGGCAAGGTCGTCGTGTTTGCGGCCGGCACCGGGAACCCATTTTTTACCACCGATACCGCGGCCGCCCTGCGTGGTCGCGAGATCGAGGCACAGGTGGTGTTGAAGGCAACCAAGGTTGACGGTGTCTATACCGCCGATCCCAAGCGCGTGCCGGATGCGAAGCGCTATGACTCGGTCACCTTCGACGAAGCGATTCAGAAGTATCTCGGCGTCATGGACACCACGGCCCTCGCGCTCTGTCGCGATCAGCGCCTGCCGATTATCGTATTCAGCATCCTAAAACCCGGCGCCTTGAAGCGCATCGTCACAGGCGAAAAAGAGGGCACGCTTGTTCACAACTAAGCGTTGCAGGCGCAATCCGATGAGCCCAAGGTCGCCAACTACGATGCCATTGCGATTGACGACGAACCATGTGGCGATGATCAGCACGGCCGGTACCGGTGCCCTGCGCGAGTCAGCCTGGGTCCGGTATCTTCCGCGGTAATCCGGAGAGAACTAAATGGCTACGATTGCAGAAATCCGTAAGGCAACGGAACAAAAAATGCTGAAATCCATGGAGGCGCTGAAGGCCGACCTTTCCAAGATTCGCACCGGGCGCGCCCATGCTGGCCTGCTCGATCACATCATGGTTGATTATTACGGGACGGCCACGCAGCTTTCCCAAGTAGCCAAGGTGACCGTCATC
>CAMDRJ010000353.1 GCA_945906755.1 Klebsiella pneumoniae
CGCAGACTGCGTGGACACAAGCAGATCGCGGCCCTCACCCGTGCTATGCGCCTTGTTCCTGCGCAACTGAAAAAGGTCGCATAATCACTTCCGCCACCGACTTAAACCTTCAACTGTGAGCGGGACAATCTCATAAAAAGGAGTGGCAACATGTTTAAGGTGCAACGAATCGTCATTGCGCTGGCCGCCATGGTCATCGCGAACTTCGCTCTGGCGCAAGCCGGTGACTATCCGAACAAGGCGGTGCGCTTCGTCATCCCGTTTCCACCCGGCGGCCCCGCGGATGTGATTGGCCGCATAATCGGTGAGAAGCTCAATCGTGCATGGGGGCAGCCCGTGCTGGTCGAGAATCGTCCCGGCGCGGGTGGCAATGTCGCATCCGAGTTCACCGCCCGCGCGGCACCGGATGGCTACACGCTGGCGCTCGTCGCCAACAGCCACGTCACCAATGGCGCGCTCTACAGTGGTCTCAAATACGACGTGATCAAGGATTTCACGCCGATCAGCCAGGTCGCCTATTACTCGCTGGTGCTGGTGGCGCATCCGTCGGTCGCCGCACGCACGTTGAAGGATGTCGTTGCATTCGCCAAACAGAATCCCGGCAAGCTCACGTTCAGTTCAGCGGGGAGCGGAACGCCCACCCATCTTGCTAACGAATTGTTCCGGCGTGCGGCGGGAATCGACATCATCCATGTCCCCTATAAGGGCGCTGCGCCTGCTACCACCGACTTGTTGGGTGGTCAGGTGCAATTCATGTTCAATAATCCGCTGTCGGCGCTGCCCCATGTGAAGACCGGCAAGCTGCATGCGATCGCGACGACTGGCTTGGAGCGATCACCGACAACGCCCGAAGTGCCGACGGTTGCCGAACTTGGCTATCCGCAGTTCGAAGTCGGCACGTGGTTTGCGTTCCTCGGGCCGGCCGGCATTCCGAAAGAAATCGCCGCAAAGGTCGCCGCTGATATCGCGGCTGCCGCGACCGCACCCGATATTCGCGAGAGGCTACTTGCCCAAGGCATCGAAGCGCGCGGCACCACGCCGGAGCAGTTGAGCGCGATCATGCAATCTGACTACGCGAAGTGGTCGAAGGTGATTCGCGAGGCAAATATCAAACCGGATTGATGCGGACTACCGCTTCCCTTGCCGATGCGGACTACCCGGATTGGCATGATCGTGCTCCTCGTAATGCTGCCTGAGCAGATCCTTGCCGTAATCGTTGCCGTTCGGTGTGCGCACCAGCGTATGAATATGGTCGCGTGACGGTTCGTTATTTGCATAGACCACGCCCGGTTGATGATCGAACTCGATCAGCACCACTGGGTTGTAGACGCGGTAGTAGAACGGGCTCTTGTCGTCATGGCCGCCGATCCAGGCGAACTGCGTGTCCCGCAGGTGGTCGCACACTTCATCGAAGCGGATCTCGGCATGGCCCGGCCGAATGCGGTGAACGTAGATGCCGATGAGTTTGCGCAGCGCCTCCTGCTGCTTCGATGCCAACTCGTCGTAGCGGATACCTTCGCGCGGAAACTGCAGATTGTCGCGAAATGCGGTGCCAAGCACATCGCCTGGCAAGGTGGTGCCGATGATCGCGCGCTTTTGCTGCTCAGACGAAAGACCTTGCATCAGCGCAAGGCCAAGATGCTCTTCCGCCTCGAACACTCGCGTGCCTTCATACTTGCCGAACCGCGCGAATACCGGTTCAGAGCCCATGAAATTGGGCGTGAGCACCATCTGATCGCCGAAGACCAGGCAATTGATGATGAGGTGATGGCCGTCCATCTGCCAGCCCCACGGCTCGGTGAGCGAAGGCGTACCAAACACGCTCATCCAGTAGTACCACTCGTTGTATTCGTCCGGCAAATTGCTGATCTCTACCGCATGTTCATTGAGTTTCATGACATTGCGTGCGGACTCGAAGCCGCTGCTGCTGAGCGCCGAACTCACCAGCGCGAGTGCCGCCTCGCGTTGCGCGGCGTTCAACGTGTGCAGGCCAACGCCATGGCGCATGAGGAATGGATGCACGTTGCACCACGATCGCCAGGCGTCGCTGCCGATCTCGAACTGGATCTGATGTTGCTCCGCGTGGCTGAGCGTCGCCAGAAACGCGCGCGCCGCTTCAACCATCGGCTTCAACGTGACACCGGTTTTCTTTACCGGGAAAAGGCCCGGCAGGATGATGCCGTCGGTGGTGATACCGCGGAATTCATCGGCAAGCTCTTGCTTCGCGCGCGCCATGACACGTTGCAGACCCTCTGGGTAAGCATCGGCCATCTTATGCGCAGGCAGATGCATGCGCTTACGAAGCGGCGGGCGCTCGTCGTGCGTATGCGGGTGGTCGTGATCGTGGTCGTGCGAGTGGCCGTGATCGTGCGAGTGCGAGTCGCCGGGGCCGTGGGTATGGTCTTTGCTCATCCCGCCTTTTGCCGCAAAGCGAGGGGATTGTCAAGAAGGGCGCAGCAGGTGCTCGCTAAATGTAATGGCTTTGCGACCGCCGAAGACCACGGCGACGAAGGCTTTGCAAGCGCGCCTGCGACGGGTGGCTTTTGGGTGCGTTTCTAGGCGTGAGGTTAGCGGTGCGTGGCTTCAGCATGCAGCGTTAGCCCAAGCGCTGCCATTACCTTAAGAATCGTGTCGAAGTCAGGGCTGCAGCAGAAAAACAGGAAAAACAGGGTCAGTTCTTGATCTTGCACTTGTCAAGCTGCTTCGCAATGACGTGGATGTAAGGTATAGAACTGACCCCATCGTTCCTCGGAATTACGCCGCTTCCGCGTGGAGTTTCACACCAAGAGCACGGGCTACCTTTAGAACCGTAGCGAAGCTGGGATTGCCATCTGCGCTCAAGGCCTTGTAAAGACTCTCTCTACTGAGTCCTGAATCTCGAGCGACCTGAGACATTCCCTTTGCTCGAGCGATGTCGCCAAGAGCCCTTGCAATGCCCGCTGCATCATCTGGGAATTCATTTAGCCAAGCATCAAGATATGCAGCCATTTCTTCCGGCGTGCGCAATTGGGCTGCGACGTCGTAGGGCGCAGTCTTGGTCTTGGTTTTCACAACTTTCTTTGCCACTACTTTAGGCATGGCTCGCTATTCCTGTACGTTCTTGGCCAATAGATTTGCTGTCTCGATGTCTTTCTGTTGGGTCGACTTGTCTCCCCCAGCGAGTAGCAGCAAAAGCCGATTCCCTCGCTTGGTGTAGTACACCCTGTAGCCGGGACCGAAATCAATCTTCAGCTCGGAAATTCCGTGCGCAAGATTGCGATGACTCCCCGGGTTTCCGTGGACAAGGCGGTCAACGCGAACTTGGATACGTGCCCTCCCCGCCAAGTCCTTCAGCGAGTTGATCCATTCTCGATAGGTCTCAGTCTCTCGGACAACCATTAAGCGAATGTATCCTATAGACTACATTTAGTCAAGCGCAGGAGACGCACGTGTCGGACCGGCGCCGCGTTCGCAGGCGCCCGGAATCTGCATTGATCAAATCGGCATATATTGTCGCTGCCCTCATCCAGCGAATCTCGATCATGCAAGTCAAATCCATCTTGTTGACGGCCGCTGTAATCCTGAGCCTTGTGCAAGGCGCGGCGGCGCAGACCTATCCTGCTAAACCGATCCGGATGATCGTGCCTTTTCCGGCCGGGAGTGCCTCTGATTCGCTGACGCGCGCGATCAGCCAGGAACTCGTCAAGACCTGGGAGCACGGATTTGTCGTCGACAATCGTCCGGGCGCATCGACCATCATCGGCGCCGAGGCTTGCGCCAGAGCCGCGCCCGATGGCTATACGCTTTGCATGGTGTCGATCGATAGCATGTCGATCATGCCGGTTCTGCACAAGAAACTCCCCTATGACCCGGCCAAGGATTTC
>CAMDRJ010000354.1 GCA_945906755.1 Klebsiella pneumoniae
AAGCGATGATTTGCCCGAGCCTGACAAACCGGTGATCACCACCAACCGGTCGCGCGGTACATCCACATTCACGTTCTTGAGATTGTGGGTCCGCGCCCCGCGAATTCGAATATGTTGCATGCAGAGCGACGTGGGAAAGTGGCTGAATCAGGGAGCAAACCTGCTACTATACGAAAGAAGCCGGACGACCTGTAATGATTGTGCCAGCGGGTTAGTGTGAAGCCCGCTTCGATGCACAATTTGGCGCGATGTTCTAAATGCTTGCGTACCGGTCATGCGCTTCTTCCTTCTACTCCTCAATTCAGCGTCGCGTCCACTATGCGTTCCGCGGGCGTATCTTCGTCTATGACTGCGCTCGAAATCCGCGCGACATGGTCCCTTGCATCCCTTTTCGCCTTGCGCATGCTGGGGCTGTTTCTGATTCTGCCCGTGTTCTCCGCGCACGCACCATCGTTGACGGGCGGCACGAACCTTACGCTGGTTGGCCTTGCGCTCGGGATCTACGGATTGACCCAGGGTGTGCTGCAAATCCCGTTTGGCATGGCCTCCGATCGGTTCGGTCGCAAGCGCACGATCATCGTTGGTCTGGTCATTTTTGCCGTCGGCAGCTTTGTCGCGGCCGGCGCAACGGATATCTGGACGACGATTATCGGGCGGGCCTTGCAAGGCGCCGGTGCGATCTCGGCCGCCGTCATCGCGTTTCTCGCTGATTTGACGCGCGATGAGCATCGCACCAAGGCCATGGCGGTGATCGGCGGATCGATCGGCTTGATGTTCGCCCTGTCGCTCGCCGGTGCGCCCGCGCTCTATAGCGTCATCGGCATGGCTGGGATCTTCGCGCTGACCGGCATCCTTTCGCTCGCCGCGGTGTTGATGACGATCTATGTGGTGCCAAAGGAAACCGTGCATCGCGTGGATCCGACGCGTCGGGCACGGTTGGCGCTGCTGAACGACATCCTGCGCCACAAAGAACTATTGCGCCTGAATATTGGGATCTTTGTCCTGCACGTCTTGCAGATGTCGCTGTTCGTCGTCATCCCGCTGGCCCTCACCGAGCATGGCGGTCTGCCGATTGCGGATCACTGGAAAGTCTACTTGCCAGTGGTCTTGATTTCTTTCGTGCTGATGGTGCCGCCATTGATGGCCGCCGAGCGGCGCGGTCGTACCAAGGCGATTTTTATCGGCGCCATTGTCGCGCTGGTCGTGGTGCAGGCAGCATTCCTCTGGGGCGGTGATCGTCTTTGGGTATTGTTCGTCGGCTTGCTGCTATTTTTTGTCGCCTTCAATATTCTCGAGGCGAGCATGCCGTCGCTGGTGACCAAGCTCGCGCCGGTCGCGGCGCGCGGCACGGCCATCGGCGTCTACAACACCACGCAGGCGATCGGATTATTTGTGGGCGGCGCCGCCGGTGGTGCGCTGGCGCATGCGTACGGGGCGGTCGCGGTGTTTCTGTTCGGCCTCGCCGTCACGGCAATCTGGTTGGTGGTAGCGTTGCCGATGCGTCCGCCGCCTAGGGCCAGCGAGCCGGCAGCGGAGCAGCCCGCAACATAGCAAAGTCGTTGCGGCCAAGCGAAACCAAGCGAGGAATGAACCATGGCATCCGTCAATAAAGTGATCGTACTGGGTAACTGCGGGAAGGATCCCGAGACACGCTACATGCCAGAGGGCGGGGCAATTGCGAACGTTTCGATCGCGACCACTTATCGGTGGAAGGATCGGGCCAGCGGCGAAAACAAGGAGGAAACCGAGTGGCATCGGGTGGTGTTCTTCGGCCGCCTTGGCGAGATTGCCGGTGAGTATCTCAAGAAGGGCTCGCCCGTCTATGTGGAAGGGCGCCTTCGCACCCGCAAATGGCAAGACAAAGAGGGCAACGAGCGCTATTCAACCGAAATCGTGGCCGAGCAGATGCAATTGCTCGGTAGCCGTGGCGCTGGTACCGGTGGCGGGGGCGGTGACATGCCTCCGCGCGAAATGGAAGGCGAACCCTCAGGCATGGGTGCGGCTCGGGCGAAGCCTGCGGCCGGGAAACCCGCGCCGAGCAAACCGGCCGGTTCCGTGGCGAACATGGACGACGATATTCCGTTTTAGGCGCGGATGGCGGCCGCCACGCGCGCTCGGAAGGCGTGTGCAGCAGGCCAATCGAGCCGGGCGATGTCGCCGCTCTCATAGCGCTGCTGCAGCATTTCGACGCGCGGCGCAGCGTCCTCAATGGCGCGCTCCGCTTCGCCTGAATTATCTGCAGAACCGGCCACCAAACTCACGATCCGGGTCCGCAGAAAACTGCGCGGCACGATCTGTTCGGCGATCGCGCCGTTGGCATGCACAACGAGCAACGGCCATTCAAACCGCCAACCATCGGCAAGGCGCTGCTCGACATACGCCTTCCAATTGCAGGCCACGTCGGTCGTTCGCGCATGCATAAAGCGCCCGCGCGATGCATTCCCATCCTCTTCGCCAAGGCGGGACGTTCTGCGATACGTCATCGCTCGCGTCATCGAGTGCGATGGCTTCGCCATCCGGAAAATGAGCGAATCCGCCGCTTGCGGTGCGAACGACCGTCCAGCCCTCACTGGTATTCGCGCGGTCCAGCAATTCGGATTCCACGATCATGCGTGTGGGCGAGAAGCCTTGAGTTTCGAGCTCGCCGCGCGCCTGTGCAATCCAGGCCTTGTCGGCCATCACGATGAGGCTGTCATCGTCCGGACGCCTGCGATCGACCAACACAGCAATCACGTCTTCCGGCGAAGAGGCAGCTTGATCCTCGATCAGAAACGGCAACATCTTTTCGATTTTTTTGATGTTTCCCGCCGGAACTTTCACCCGCACAAATGTGGCGCGCTGCATCGGCACGACGACGATGATTTCTTCGCCTTGGGCGATTTCGCGGAGCGGGGCAACGCCGTACTGGCTATAGACGCCGTCCCAGAGTGCCCAGCGAAAGCGCGGCTCCGCCATCGCGGTCACGTTGGGCCAGTCATCTGGAATATGCAGTTGCAGCACCGAACGTGCCTTCGCCTTTGCCTTGGGCGCGGCACGCGATTTCGACCCGGCGGCAAAGTCAAAATTGCCCAGCGTCTGCGTGCGGGAATCGGCCATGTTGTCGGTAGTCATGTTGGCGTGACGTTCTATTGCGGACCTAGATCGGCTCTTCGGTTAGCGCGATAACGGTTGCCTTCTTGCCGGTTTCGCGATCGAACAAGGCGCGGTAACCCGCGACGACGCGGCCTCTGCGGACCATGCCGCTTGCTGAGAAATAGTCGGTTCGAACGTCGATCATACTTTCCACCGCATCTTGTGATTGCTTGGGGATGCAAAGGGTCCGCGCGAGTCGAGTGCATCGCGGGCGCTAATTGAAAATGTCGGCGTTAATACCTTCGCCGCCAGGCTGGCCGTCGGCACCAAGACTATAGACGTCGATCTCACCGCGGACACCGGGATTCAGGTACTGATAGTCTTTCCGCCACGGATCTTTGGGGATCCGGTCAAGGTATCCGCCTGTTTTCCAATTGATTGGCAAGGGATTGGTGGTCGGTCTTTGCACCAGCGCAAGAAGGCCTTGCTCAGAGGTCGGGTACATCGAGTTATCCAGGCGATAGAGTTTGAGCGCTTGGTTGATCGCGGCAATATCGGCTTGTACGGCCACCGCGCGCGCCTGGTCTGGTCGGTCCATCACTTTCGGAATCCTGATTAGCAATGAAACTCCGCCGGCTCACGTGGCGAGCTAGCGGGTAGTTGAAGATGGGGGCCTTCCCGACGAGGAGGTACCCCATGCCGATGAATCGTATCCAGTTTCAACCCGGGCTTTCGCTGACAGAGTTTATGGAACAG
>CAMDRJ010000355.1 GCA_945906755.1 Klebsiella pneumoniae
CACTTATGGCGCTCGCACAGCGCCGTTTCGATTGCCCTGCAATAATTGCAGCTATCGCACGCCCACGCGCACTGCCAACCCGCTGCGCGCCCTTCCATCGCACGTTCGACGTCTGAGATGATTCTCGCCACAGCCGGCCATATCGACCACGGCAAAACAACCCTGGTCCGCGCACTCACCGGCGTCGAAACCGATCGCCTCCCGGAAGAGAAGGCGCGCGGCATCTCGATCGATCTTGGCTTTGCGCATTGGCATGATCCCCACGGCCGCGCGGTGTCGTTCATCGATGTGCCGGGGCATGAGCGCTTCATCAAAAACATGCTTGCGGGCGTCTCATGCATCGACGCTGCCCTGTTGGTCGTCGCCGCCGACGACGGACCGATGCCGCAGACGCGCGAACACCTGGAAATCCTCGCACTGCTGGCAGTCGAGCAAATTCTCGTCGTGCTGACGAAAATCGATCGCGCGAGCCCCGCACGCATTGAGGAAGCGCGCGCAGAAGTTACCGCGATGCTCGCGCCAACACGATACGCCGGCGTGCAGATTCTGCCGATCGATGCGCCCAGCCGCGTTGGACTGGAAGCGCTTACTGAGGCCATCGCCGCACTCTTACCGACGCAATCCGCTCAGCGCGACCAGGGTCTGTTTCGCATGGCGATCGATCGCTCGTTTATCGCGGCGGGCGAAGGCTTGGTCGTCACCGGTACGGTGAGCAGCGGATCGATTAGCGTCGGGCAGACGGTCAATATCGCCCCGCGCGGCAAAGAGGCACGCGTCCGCGGCATCCGCGTTGCCGGGAAAAGTGCGGACATTGCTCCACCCGGCACACGCTGCGCAATCAATCTCGCCGGTGCGGCCATCGATCGCGCGAGTGCCGGTCGCGGTGATTGGTTGGTGACGCCAATCCTCGATCGACCGACGGCAACGCTCGATGTCGAACTCAGCCGGCCAGGGGATGAACTCCCGCAAGATTCCGCCATTCATGCATACCTTGGCACCGCGGATGTGCCGGGCCGACTGCTCATTCTGGATTCGCCGAGCCCGGAGGGAAAAAGCTGGGCTCGCCTGCGGCTAGATCATGCCGTGCATGCGGTGCGCGGCGATCGCATCGTCTTGCGGGATGCCTCAAATACCCGAACGATTGTCGGCGCGACGGTTCTCGATCCTTTTCCGGACGGCGTGCGTCTCAAACGCGCCGAACGCATCGCGTTATTGCAGACGCTTAGCACCGCACCACCCGCGACGACGCTCGAATGGATCGCCGGTCACTTTCCATTTGGCGCAGATATCAGCGCATTGCAAGCAGCATGGAATATCACCGATGCACCAATGACCGCGCTGGTCGAGGCGGCGCAGCTCATCCGCGTCACGCATCAGCATTTAACGCGCGCGATTCGTCGAGCCGATAGCGATGCAGTCGCCTCGATCATCGAATCGACCATCGATCACTATCACGCCACGCATCCGACCTTATCGGGGCCGGATCGCAAGACCCTGCTTGGCGCATTGGGCGGCAAGCATCGACCCTTGGCAATCGAGCACGCGCTGCATTCACTGCTCGCCACGAAGCGCATCATGCGCGAAGGCGCGACGTTTCGCCGGCCCGCCCATCGCGCCAAACTCGCACCGGCCGACACTAAGATCTGGGACCGATTACGGCCGTTGATCAATGAAGGCGGCATCCTGCCGCCGCGCGTGGGCGAAATGGCCGAACAATTGAATCTTTCGGTGCCTGTGGTCCAGGCGACGCTCGATCGCGTCTGTGCCGCGGGCGACGCCTATCGTATCGCGCCGAACCGTTGCTTCTTACGCCCGCATCTGCATGCGCTAGCAAAGATCGCACAACAACTTGCGGCAGAAAGTGCCGACGCCTCCTTTGGCGCGATCGCCTTCCGGGATAGCTCCGGTATCGGTCGCAATCTCACGATTGAAGTGCTCGAGTTCTTCGATCGAGCCGGACTGACCAAGCGCAATGGCAACAGCCGCTCGGTGATCGGCTCCGCCGATGATCTCTTCGGCACCACTTGATACAGACACCATGAATCAGCCCACACCCGAAATCAAAGATATCGCCACATCCGTACCCACCGGTACGGACTTGATCGAGTGGTACTACGCGCAAGGTTTCTCGGATGGCCTGCCGGTGGTGCCGCCAACCATTGAGAAAGTTGGCGCGATGCTCGACGCCCTGGGTGGCGACCCAACGTTGGTGGAATGCCGCGTGCCACCGCGTTGGGGCAATCTCACGCGCGAGGTGCTCGCGATCAACGCGGTTATGGCGGGCTACCTCCCGGACTATGCCACCGTGATACGCGCAGCGATCCTCGCGCTTTGCACACCACACTTCAATTTGAACGGCGTGCAGGCCACCACCCATATGTGCTCGCCGCTATTGGTCGTGAACGGACCAATCCGCAAACAGATCGGCATGAACGCAGGTGGCAATGTGTTCGGCTCGGGTAATCGTGCGAATGCGACGATCGGACGCGCGATTCGCCTGATCCTCTTGAACGTCGGTGGCGGATGGCCGGGCAAACTCGACAAAGCCACGCTCGGACATCCCGGCAAATACACCTACTGCATCGCCGAGAATGAAGAAGAAAGCCCGCTTGCGCCCTATCATGTCGAACAGGGCTACGAAGCCGATACGTCAACCGTCTTTCTGATTGCCGCCGAACCGCCGCATAGTGTGACGAACCACGTCGCCGACGACCCGGAAGGCATTCTCGATTCGATCTGCTCGGCCATGAGCACCTTCGCGCACAACAACGCGGTGTCGGCTGGTCACTGCGCGGTGGTGCTTGGCCCGGAGCATGCACGCACCATCGCCAAACGCGGTTGGAAGCGACAAGATATTCGTTACTACCTTTGGCATAACTCAGGCAATCGATGGCGCGATGTGACGTTCGGCGATCGCTACGGCAAGGTCTACAACCGGAGGCTCCCCGTCTGGTACAAACGCGAACCGGATGCGCGCATACCGGCCATCCCCTATCCGGAGAATATTCATCTGTTCGTTGCAGGCGGTGAGGCGGGACGCTTCTCGGCCTTCATTCCCGGCTGGGGCCGGATGTCATCGCCCGTGCTACGCTCAATCGATGGTGGCGCGCCACAAGCAGCGTCCGCGCGGTGCGTGGACGGCACCTGCTATCTTTAATATTGAAACGATTCAATCGGAGTCTTCATCATGCAATCTGGCTCTATGCGTGTCTATGATCCGCGCGGCATCGTGGCCGCCGCAGCGATGCATTGCGCACCACGTGCGACCACCCTCGCCGGCAAGCGTCTCGCCATCCTCGACAACACCAAGTGGAACGCCAACAAACTGCTGCGCGGCACCCGCGACAAGCTCATCGCACAAGAGCAATTCAAATCGGTCACCTACTACCGCAAGGAAAGCTTCTCGCTGAATGCCGCACCCGCGCTGATCGATGAAATCGTCGCGAACAACGATATCGTCCTCACCGCAATCGGCGACTGAGGCTCCTGCACGTCGTGCTGTATGCATGACGCAGTGACCCTGGAATCCAAAGGCATCCCGACCGCAGTGATCATCACCACGGAATTCACGCTGGAAGCGCAAACGCAGCGCGACGCCCTCGGTATGCAAGAATTAAACTGGGTCGCGATTCAACATCCGCTTAGCACACTGACGGAAGCCGAAATCGGTCAACGCATCGACGAGGCCATCCCGCAAATCGTCAACGTATGGCTGCGCGGCAAAGCCAAAATCAATCCTGATTAGCAATGAAACTCCGCCGGCTCACGTGGCGAGCTAGCGGGTAGTTGAAGATGGGGGCCTTCCCGA
>CAMDRJ010000356.1 GCA_945906755.1 Klebsiella pneumoniae
CGCGATCTTTCTTGCCGGATTCGTCTTCCAGGCTGCCAAGGTCAAGTCCGCCCTTGGCGACCGATTGCAATTCCTTGCCCTCAAATTCGTGGACGTGCGCGACCACCCATTCATCCACGCGATCGTAGAACAGCACGACTTCGACGCCCTTTTTCCGGAACACCTCCAAATGCGGGCTGTTCTTGGCTGCCAGATAGGAATCCGCGGTGACGTAATAGATCTTGTCCTGGCCCTCTTTAATGCGCGCCACATAATCGGCGAGCGAGACGGTCTGCTGATCGGAATCGCTATGGGTGGTCGCAAAACGCAGCAGCTTCACGATTCGCTCGCGATTGGCCGCGTCTTCGCCGACCCCTTCTTTCAAGACCCGCCCGAATTCCTTCCAGAAGGTCGCGAACTTCTCTTTTTGGTTCTCAGCCAGGTCTTCCAGGAGGCCAAGCACGCGGCGCGTGCAGCCGTTGCGAATCGATTCGACATCACGGCTTTCCTGCAGGATTTCGCGCGACACATTGAGCGGCAGATCATTGGAGTCGACCGCGCCCTTGGTAAAGCGCAGATAGTGCGGGAGCAACTGCTCGGCATCATCCATGATGAAGACGCGCCGCACATAGAGCTTCAAGCCACGTTTCTGCTGCCGATCCCAAAGATCGAACGGCGCGCGCGCCGGCACATAGAGGAGCTGCGTGTATTCCTGGCGACCTTCCACCTTGGCATGCGCATAGGCGAGCGGCGCCTCAAAATCATGCGAGATGTGTTTATAGAACTCGTGGTACTGCTCGTCGGTCACATCGCTCTTGGAGCGTGCCCACAGCGCGCTCGCTTGATTGACCGATTCTTCGAGGCCCGTGCCGACCATTTCTTTCGTCTCATCGTTCCATGCGAGTTTTTGCATCACGATCGGAAACGATATGTGATCGGAGTACTTGCGCACGATCCCCTTCAAGCGCGCATCGGCGAGAAACTCGGATTCGGCCTCCTTCAGATGCAGCGTGACATCGGTGCCACGCGTGGCCTTCTCAGTCGGTTCAATCGTGAATTCACCCGAGCCATCGGACTCCCACCGCACCGCGTCGGACGCACCTAAGCCCGCGCGACGCGTCACAAGTGTCACCCGATCGGCAACGATGAAGGACGAATAAAAACCCACGCCGAACTGCCCGATCAAACGCGTGTCTTTGGCCTGATCGCCGGTGAGCGCCGCGAGAAACTCCTTGGTGCCGGACTTGGCGATGGTGCCGATATTGCGAATGACTTCTTCACGCGACATGCCAACGCCGTTATCGGAGATCGTGACCGTGCGCGCGTCTTTGTCAAACCCAATGCGAATTTTCAGCTCCGAGTCGCCGGCAAACAGCGTGGGCTCGGCAATGGCCTCGAAGCGAAGCTTGTCCGCCGCATCCGAAGCGTTGGAGATCAGCTCCCGTAGAAAGATCTCCTTGTTGCTGTACAAGGAGTGAATCATCAATTGCAGGATCTGTTTGACCTCGGCCTGAAAGCCAAGTGTCTCTTTAGTTGCGGTGGTCATGCTGTGCCTCGGATACGAATGTTCAGTGAAAAGGGATAGCCCCGTGCGGCAGGTTGGGCCGATTATCGGTAATTCAACCCCTGGCGCGGACACAGCCGGCCATCTTAATCGTGATTGCATGGGTCCGGACGCCGCCAGCATCGCGGATTGAACTTGCTGTGACCTGCATGTTCATAGGGTCTGGTAGTGCCCCTATCCATGCCCGACCGACGACAAGTTGCTGGCAGGTGTTGTGGCGATACTGGTAGGCTGGCGCACCGAGCACGCAACCTTGCAGTGCACGCTGAAAGAAGATCGGTAGCACCCGCAGCATGATCGCACCCGACAGGGTTTCCCATCAATGTTTCCCCAGGACATCGGTATGCGCTTTTCGAAGCCTTTTTTCGCGATGGTCGTGGCACTGATCGCCTCCTACATGACAATCGCAGAAGCCCAGCTCAAACTTCCCGCCGGTATGAGTGCCGGTCCATCGGTGGAAGGCATCAGTGAATTCAGGCTGGCCAATGGCCTCACCGTGCTCTTGATTCCGGATGCCTCGCAAGACACGATCACCACCAACATCGTCTACCTGGTCGGCTCTCGGCATGAGGGCTACGGCGAAGCCGGCATGGCCCATTTGCTGGAACACATGCTGTTCAAGGGCACCCCTGCGCATCCCAACATCAAAAGCGAGTTCTTGACGCGCGGCGCCCGCTATAACGGCACCACGTCATTTGATCGCACCAACTATTTTCAAACGTTTCCTGCGCAAGGCGACAACCTCTCCTGGTCGCTCGAACTAGAAGCCGATCGCATGATCAACGCCTATGTGTCGAAGAAAGATCTCGACAGTGAGATGACCGTGGTGCGCAATGAATTCGAAGCGGGCGAGAACAGTCCGTTTTCAGTGCTGCGCGAACGCATGAGCGCCGCCTCCTACCAGTGGCACAACTATGGTCGCTCGGTGATTGGCAGTCGTGCCGATATCGAGAATGTGCCGATCGAGCGGCTGCAGGCGTTCTACCGTCATTACTATCAGCCCGACAACGCGGTGCTGCTCATCGCTGGGCGCCTCGAAACGGCCGCAACCCTGCAACTGGTCGCCAAGCACTTCGGCCCGATTCCGCGACCCGCTCGCAAACTGCAAACCACCTACACCGCCGAACCGACGCAAGACGGCGAACGGCAGGTGATGTTGCGACGCGCCGGCAATGTGCAGATCGTAAGCGCGATGTATCACATCCCGCCCGGCACGCATGCCGACTATCCGGCGCTCGACATCTTTACGCAGATCCTCGCGAATGTTCCGGCCGGACGTTTGCACAAGGCGCTGATCGAATCCGGCAAAGCGGCCTCGATCTTCGGCTACGAGCGCCAACAGCGTGAAGCAGGCGCGGCGTTTTTCGGCGCAAGTGTGCGCCAGGACGCTTCGATCGAGGCAGCTCGCGAAGCGTTGCTCGCAACAATTGAAGGATTCGCCGCACAGCCGATTACCGATGCAGAAGTAGAACGCGCCCGCACCAGCTTGCTTGGTGAAATCAAAAAGGCGGCGCATAACAGCCGCTCGCTTGCGATCACGCTGTCTGAATTTGTGGCGCTAGGTGATTGGCGGTTCCTCTTCTGGTTCCGCGATCAAGTGGCCAAAGTGAAGCGGGAAGACGTGCAACGCATCGGCCTTACCTACTTCAAGCGCGATAACCGCACGCTTGGCATCTTTGTTCCGACCGACAAACCCGATCGCGCTGAAATACCTGCCGCGCCGGACTTGGCAGTGCTCCTTAAAGACTACGCCGGACAAGGCGCGATCGCGCAAGGCGAGGTGTTCGATGCGACGCCGGAACATATCGAGCGACGCCTGATCCGGCGCCAACTACCAAGCGGTATGCGCCTCGCTCTGCTGCCAAAGAAAACGCGCGGCGAAACGGTCGTTGTCAGCCTCGCGCTGCGTTGGGGCGACGAGGCCTCGAAATCTGATCGTGGCATGGCTTGCAATCTTGCCAGCGCGATGCTCCCACGTGGATCGCGGAATCATTCGCGCACCGAAATGCGCGACCAACTGACCAAGCTGCTAGCGAACGTCAACGTCTCACTGGAAGGCGGCATCATCGATACCACCCGCGCCAACTTGCCCGCGGCGTTCAATTTGATGGTGGAGATGCTGCGTTACCCTACCTTCCCAACCAATGAACTTGATCAGCTGCGGGAAGCCTCGCGTACCAAT
>CAMDRJ010000357.1 GCA_945906755.1 Klebsiella pneumoniae
GGATCGTCGTGGCCCCCGAGGTCGCCGAGAAATTGGCGGCCACCGGTAATTTCCCACGGCCGATGAGCCCGACCGAATTGGGCAACTATCTGCGCGATCAACGGGCGATATGGGGTCCGGTGGTGAAACGTTTGGGCATCGTCGCCCAGTAGCGCAGGGGATTGCTATGGATGCAACGGCCGATATGCCGATGCCGGAGGGTCGCTGGATCGATGTCGAGGGCATCCGCACGCGCTATTACGAAGCGGGTGCCGGCGAGCCGATTGTCTTCGTGTACGGCGGCAACTTCGGCACGAGTGAATCCGCATCGAGTGCGTACACCTGGAATCTGAATCTCACGCCGCTGGCCGGCCGCTTCCGGGCGATCGCATTCGACAAGCTTGGCCAAGGCGAAACCGACAATCCGCGTGATGACGACTACACGATGCAGGCGGTGGTCAACCATGCGGCAGGCTTTATCCGCGCGCTTGGGCGCGGGCCAGTCCATATCGTCGGGCATTCGCGCGGCGCCTATGCAGCGATGCGGCTCACCCTCGAACACCATGATCTGGTGCGCTCTGTCACGCTGGTCAACACCGGCACGCTTTCACCGGGGGTTGGCACCAATGAAGTCGTGTTGTCGCGACCACCGTTCCCACGTGGCAGTCGTGAATGCGTGCGGTGGGTCTATGAGCGCTACTCCTATTCGCCCAGCGTCGTGACCGAGGGCTGGGTCGATGCGGTGATGCATACGCTCGCGTTGCCGAAATACCGCGAAAGCGTGAAGAAGATCGAAGAAGAGCGGCTAGGCATGAAGCTCTTTCTCCCGCAACTTGCGCGCGATAAAGGCGAGACCTTGCAATGGCTCGCCGAAGGCCGCTTGCAGCGTCCGATCCAAATCATTTGGGGATTCAATGATCAGACCGCGGTGCTCGAACGCGGCATGGAGCTGTACCAAATGGTCGCGCGCCACGAACGACGCGCGCAGTTGCATGTGTTCAACCAAGCGGGTCACTTTCCGTTTCGCGAACATCCGGCGCGCTTTAATGCGCTGCTGGCACGCTTTTTCGCGCTGCATAGCGTGGATGGGAGCGGGCGATGAGCCGCTTCGAGAAGATTATCGGCGGTGTGGCAACCAGCGGATGGCGCAGCGACAAGCATGGCCGCAATGCGCCGACGCTCGTCTTTCTGCATGGCGGCATCCCCGGCCGCACGCCGTATGCAAGTGGCGCGCATATTTGGGGCGCATCCCTTAATCAATTCGCGACCGAACGAAACGTGCTGGCGCTCGATCTGCCGGGAGCGGGTGGCACCGGCATCCCCGCGAGCGGTTTGACGGTTGATGCGATAACCGCCCATGTGCGCGCGAGTGTGGATGCCTTGGGCATCGATCGGTGCCACCTTATCGGACATGACCTCGGGGGCCTCATCGCCCTCGCATTGGCAAGCGGGCAGCCCGATCGCATCGCGGCGGTCAGCACCGTCGCGTGTGTTTCTGCGGCGCCTTCTGGTGACATGATCGAAAACCGGACCTTCGCTTATCCGCCGACACCGTTATGGACCCGCCATTCCCAGGCCTGGGCACTGGAGCGGATCTCCTACTCAAATCATCCGATCGATGACGCATTGCTGGACGCTTGCGTGGCGGCAGCAGCGGGCGCGCCGCATCGAGCAGCACAGGCATTGATGAGTAGCGCGACCAGTGCGGATGCGTTCAACATGAGTCTCGCCCAAGCGAAAGCGCGTTTCTATGAGACGTGCAGAGGAGCCGGGCTTGCCATGCCGGTGCAAGTGATCTGGGGAAGCGATGATCCGCTTGGCACGGTGGACCAAGCGCTGTGGCTGTTTCGATTGGTCGCTGCGCGCCAGCCCGCCACGCAGTTTCATCTGATCAATCGAACCGGTGCATTGCTGTTTCGGGAAGATCCGGCGGCGTTTCATCAGATCGTGGCGGCGTTCGCTGATGGGATCGACGCTCAATTCCCCTCTCCCCGGCCCTTCCGCATTGGGGCGAGTGTGAGTTCAGATTCGCTGTCGCGAATCAGGAAAGGATCACTGGGGCGACAAACGCAAAGAATCCGCCGATCAGACATATCGCCACCGAAACCATGTACACGCGCAACGACATCAAACGTGTGCGCGTGCAGGCGGCGGCCAGCATCGGATCGATAGGGCACGGCAGGCTACGTGCCCGCCATTGCAGAAAACCTGCCATGACAAGCATCGCACCGGCGCTCAAGAAAATGGCTTCCTTGTGTTCCGATAGCCAGATTAGCTGCGGCACGGTCGAGACGAGCGACGACAAGGTGGCACCGGCACCGACCGTCACCAGCAACGCCGGCAATGCACAGCAAATCAGGGTGCCGCCGCTCGTGAAGAGCGACAGCAGCGCGGCGAGCCGGGTTTGACCGAAACCATCCATCGCTATTTTTTCGCGCGCATGGCGGCTTTGATTTGTTGCGCGGTGCTCGTCACCACCTCCATCTTGCCGACATCGTAGCCGGCGTCCTTGATCAGATCTCGCACGCTTTCCTGCGATAACGTCTGTCCCTCTTTCATCTCGACGGCGACCACCTTGTTCTTGAGATCGACATAGACATCCTGCGTTTGCGACAGCGAGCGCATTTTCTTCTCGATGCCTTGCGCGCAGAACGCGCACACCATCCCCTTGACCTCGGCGCGGATCGTCTTGACGTCGGCGAGCGCGGAACCTGCGGCGATGCTTAACACCAGCGAAGCGAGTAATGTTTTCATTGTTGAGCCTTTCAAAATATATACATGAAGTTGAAGCGGATCTGGCGCGAGTTGTTGACGCCGCCTTCGATGAAATAGCCTTTATTGATGAGTCTTAGCATCGGGGTGAGTTCGAGCTTGTCCGATAGTTCCCGCATGCGCCTTGCTTCCAGGATGAACCAAGGTTGCGTTTCGTCGTAGTGGGCCTCAAAGAACGAGAACCCGGCCCGTACCGCGCCGTAGTCGTGATTGATACCGTTCGCCCGATACAACCGCAAGGCGGCGGAGACGTATACGCGCGTCGTTTCATAATCGACCTGCATTCCTGGTGAAACCATCGTCTTCGTGCCGGCGAAATCATTGCCTTGCACGCCGCCGATGCCGGCAAGTAACCAAACGTTGGCCTGCGCATCGGTGGTATTCCAACGTTGCAGGAGCCGCGTGTAGGTGACTTCGCCGAATTCGCGCCGCTTCTGCTTGTCGTCAGAACGCATGACCAAGCCGCCGACGCCTGCCGCATCACGAGCGGTGAAAGCGTAATTGGCCCAGACCTCTCGCCAGTTGGGTCCAAGATCGCCCATCGCCATCCAGGAGTCTTTGAAACCCATCGGGCCGGCATGGACAGCAATAGGAATCAGGATGGCGGCTGCAGCCAGCCACCTCGAAGGATGACAATGCATAGTGCATCCTCGCGTGCAATTTTTATCCGATCCGGGGCTCCGGACCAGAACCGCAATCGACTACGCGGGAACGCTGGGCGGACGGAGCAGCCCGTCCGCAATGAAGGAGGTGTACGGCGAAGAGCGGAAAGCGCCCGATTGTGGCGCTGGGCTCGCATCACCGACCAGGTGCGGCCTGCTTACAGCGATGCCGCACAATGCGCACGCCGATACGCTGGCGCAGCCGGATTGCTGTGGATCGTCAGCCTCGCCGGCCTGGTGGAACGGGCAATTCTCCATATCAGACATCGCGGCAGGCGCACTGATCGCCGCTTTGGAATATTGGCAAATG
>CAMDRJ010000358.1 GCA_945906755.1 Klebsiella pneumoniae
ACTGCAACGCGTGCTGCTTCATCGAGCGTCGGCACGAAGCGAAGATTGCCACTTGGCTTGGCGGTGCCGTCACCAATAAAGCAAACGACGACTGGTTTCTTAAGCTTGGCCGCGGCGCCGATGACACGCTTCGCAACGTCCGGATGCGGCGGCTTGGCGATGAGCACGATCACCTCGGTCGCACGATCACGAGCGAGCAGCTTGAGTGCCGCCAGCATCGTACGCCCACCAACTTCCTTCGATAGATCGCGACCACCGGTGCCAATCGCTTGCGAGGTGCCCTCACCCATGCCATCGATAAGCGAAGTCACTTGCTGCAAGCCCGTGCCGGATGCGCCGATACAGCCAATGCGCCCGCGCCGCACCGCATTGGCGAAACCAAGCGGCACACCGTCGATGATGGCTGTCCCACAGTCCGGCCCCATCAGGAGCAGGTTTTTCTCGGCGGCTTTCGCCTTGAGCGCGACTTCGTCGGCAAGCGCGACGTTGTCGCTGAACAACATGACATGCAATCCGCGATCAAGCGCCTTATGGGCTTCTGCCGCCGCATACTCGCCGGGAACGGATATCAATGCGAGATTGGCATCGGCGCCGCGGTCGAGCGCCATGCCAAGCGATCGCGCTGCCATCGCACCGGGTTGCGTTGAGGCGGACAGCGCGCCGACCGATATCGGCGCCAACGCGCTCGTTACCTGATTGAGAATGGGCGTCGCCAAGGCTTCGGACTTCGCTTTGACCAGCGCCAGCACATCGCTTGGTTTGGCATCGGGCACACCGTCCAGAAAGCCCGCCTCACGCAAAAGATCGAGATTGGCCGGCGTGGCCATCACCACAGCGACCTGCTCGATGCCTTTGCCTTCCGCCAGACGGCTGGAAAGCTGCATCAACGATACCGAGTCCCGATAGACGTTCGGTATGACACGAAAGAAAAGCGGCATGGTTTGATCCATCGGAAGATGGTTGGTTGAAATTCGCGCCAACTCAACTTGAAGCGTCATTCCCGCGAAGGCGGGAATCCAGCCGGTACTTGATTCCACAAGCGGCGCAATTCTGGGCTCCCGCCTGCGCGGGAGCGACGGTGTTTTTCAACAAACTTACTCCCCGAGATCCACGATTGCGATCACCGGCCCGCCGCCATGTGGGCCCTGATGCATGGCATCGACCGACACGAAGACCGCCGGATCACCAATTGCAGTGGCAGCGACTGCGCCGACCGCGGCCTTCGAATGTCGATGATGATGCACGTCGGAGTCATCCAGCATGATCTGTCGCCGGCCGCGTAACTTGGCGCGATGATCCGCTTCGCACTTGATGAAGCAATTCACCAGTTTGCCCTGCAGATCCTCGGCGCGCGCGCGCTCGGGCAACGGCAGCCCTGCGTTGCGAATCGCTGCATAGATGCCGTCCATGTCCAACGCGTCTTTCATGACGCCATGGCCGATGCGATAGCGCCCGCCTGCCCCCGGCTTGTTGCCGAGCAACACGATCTGCGCCTGATCGAGTTCAACACCCGACGAGCACGACGACACCGATGAAAAAATATCAAGATCGCGGCAGATCTGCTCGGCGCGCGGCATCTTGATCTCACCTAACGCCACACCGATGCCAAGCGCGGTGGTGCCGTTCGAGACACCCATCGAATCGTGCACTTCGCAGGCCACGTCGTGACCGCGCGACTTGGCAGCACGCACCGAGTCGACGGTGAGAAGCGGCGTTTTCGTTTGTACATAGTGCACATCGGCCGGATCGGTGATGCCCGCGTCTTTCATCGCGAGGCGCACTGCGGCAGCCACCTTTTCAACCATCGCCGGACGCCCGATGTCCTCGGGGAGAATCTCGGCACTCAACGCTGTGCCGATCACGAGCCGCGATTTATCAGCAGGCCCGGTCTTGTCATTGCGCGCAAAGATGGTCGCATGCGGAGTGATCACGCCATCACAACCACCCGACCACACCATCGGCACCTTGCCGATTTCCGCTTCGCTTCGCTTGCCAAGCTTCAGCAGCACACGGCGAAACGCCTGATCAGACAGGATGCGCGTGTAATCATTGACCCCGCCATTGCCCTCGGTCTTGCCGATCACGCCGATGACCTGATCCGCGGTGAATTGACCCTTGCTGATGCAATCGGCCAGGCCGGATGCATCCTGCACGCTCTTGATTTCGACTTTCGCAACTTCGATGGCCATTTACAAAGCTCCCACTTAAGGATACGGATGTGAACGGATTTTGTGCGCATTTGGGCAGCCCTGTCCAGAACTGATGGTAATCTCATCGGTCCACGCGCCGAGACGACGCTCCTCTCCCAATTTTCCCTATGTCAGCACGGTTCCTTGCGGCCCTTGAACAATTGCGCCTCCAGTTCGGCGACCCTGCCGCGGTTCGTCAAAAGCATGAGGCCCTCAAGGCGCTGGACCGCACCACGCTGAAGACCGCCGATGAAGTGCTGCGGTTGCATGAAGTGCTTTGCTTCATGCGCGCGTACCCCGACGATGAGCCGCTTCTGCGTCGCGTCGAACGGATGTTGAAGGGCTTCGCTGCGCGAGCCGATCTGCGTGCCCATGCCGCGTCGCTCGAAAATTCCGGTATCGCGGGCACGCCGATTCGCTATGCATTCTTTTGGCCGACCGCGCAATGGCTCGCAGAAAAGTGGCCGACCGCGCTCAACTTCGATCGCGATGACACGGTCGCAGGCGAACGGATTCTCTCGCGACTGCCGCTCATGGTGTCTGACGCTGAGGCAGTATGGATCAAGGAACGCGGCACCAATGGATTCGCCGCGCTTGATGCGCTCCGCCCGTCGCGGATGACCGATGCAGCGTTTTTGCTCGGTCAACTCGAGACGATTTCCGGCAACGCGATCACCCGTGAAGCGATCCATGACGCGATCGAGCCGCTGTATGTGTTGTCGTCCACGCCGACCGGTCCATCACGAACGCATCCAGTGCATCGCGTCGCATCGATCTTCTATCAACGCACACCGCTTGAACGCCCGCGCCCCGACGTGCGGGCAGAAGTGGCCAAGGCCCCGCTTGCCGTGCGCACCGTCTCAGCCCAGCGTGGGGAGGAGCTGATTGCGCTCGCCCGTGAAGCAATGGTGACCCGCGAGCGCGACATGGATGTCTTTGCATACGGCGATGCGCGCGATGTACGCGTGGTACACGATGCTGACGGGCTCGCTTTTGTGCTGATCGGCATGCTGCCGGAACGTCGCTTGCTGTTGCCCGCCATGTATGGCTTTCTCACGCTGCGTAATGGCGTACCGATCGGCTATGGCGACATCGGCAATCTCGATCGCACCGCCGCGCTCTCGTTCAACACCTTTGCATCGTTCCGTGGCGGCGAAGCGGCCCACACGTTCGCGCGCCTACTCGCCATAACCCACCACGTCTTTGGTGCGACCTCATTCAGCCTCGACGGCTATCAGCTCGGCAAGGACAACGAAGAAGGCATCAGCTCAGGTGCCTGGTGGTTCTATTACAAGCTCGGCTTCCGGCCTTATCACATCGAGCCGCAACGTATCGCGCGCGAAGAACTAGCACGGGTACGCGCCAATCCGCGCCATCGCTCACCGCCGTCTGCTTTGTTGAAAGTAAATATCCCCCGGCAGAGCCGGGGGCTTTAGTTTGTGAGCCGCTCGAAGCGGCTAGAAGCGGTCGCTAACGCGGAAATGAGCCGGA
>CAMDRJ010000359.1 GCA_945906755.1 Klebsiella pneumoniae
CCGCTAGCTCGCCACGTGAGCCGGCGGAGTTTCATTGCTAATCAGGAACGCTTTTTACCTATTTGCATCTGGCGCCTGATCCGGAGCAAGCGCAGGATCTGCTCGATAGCGGCGCAACCTGCATTGCCTATGAAACTGTGACCAGCGCCGCGGGTGGGTTGCCGCTGTTACAGCCGATGTCGGAAGTGGCCGGTCGCATGTCGATTCAGGCCGGCGCGCGCGCGCTCGAACGCGAAGCGGGCGGTCGTGGCGTGTTGCTGCCAGGCGTTCCGGGCGTTGCGCCCGGTAAGGTCGTCATTCTGGGTGGTGGGGTGGTCGGTGCGAATGCGGCGTATGTCGCTGCGGGCATCGGTGCCGAGGTCGTCGTGATCGATCGATCGGTCGATGTGCTGCGTCGGCTCAACGATCGCTTTGGTGCACGCGTCACCACCGTGCTCGGTAACGCCGAGACGATCGAGCAGCATGTTTTGTCGGCGGACCTCGTCATCGGCGCGGTGTTGGTCGCCGGGGCGGCCGCGCCGCGGCTCGTGACACGCGAGATGGTGTCCCATATGCAGCGCGGTGCCGTGATCGTGGATGTCGCGATCGATCAAGGCGGTTGCGTCGAAACCGCACGGCCCACGACCCATGCCGACCCGATCTATGTGACAGAAGGCGTGGTGCACTATTGCGTCGCCAATATGCCCGGAGCGGTTCCTCGCACCTCCACCTTCGCGCTCAACAACGCGACCTTGCCATTCGTGATTGCGCTGGCCGACTACGGCATTGATGATGCGTTGCGACGCGATCCGCATTTACTGAACGGTCTCAATGTGATGACCGGTCAATTGACGCATCGCGCGGTCGCCGAGGCGCTTGGCATGCGGGCCCAAGCACCGCTTGCAGTCCTCGAGCAACGCTTGGCGGGTGGTGCTGCACGACCCGGTGCGAGCGCTAGTGCGGCTCGCCCACTGCCCCAGACCAAGGCGACATGACATCGCCAATGCCCGATCGCTCGCCCGTGAGCGGATCCTCCAACACCGCGCTTGGGCAGGCGAAATTCCCCGGATAGACCGTGTGTTCGGTGAATGCAATCGGGAAATTCGCCTTGAGTCGATCGATCGTTGCCGCCGGTAGCCGCGGATCGACGCCGACCGTCTCGCCGCCACTGGCGTCAATACGCGGTTGGTGGAAGGCCGCTTCCAGACTCATATCATGGTCGATCAGCATCGAGGTGATCTGGAACACGGCAGGAAAAATCTTCCGGCCACCCGAGGCGCCCATCGCAAACGAGGGCTTGTTCTCGCGGCGAACGATGACCGGACACATATTGGTCAGCGGCCGTTTCTCAGGTCCTAGCGAATTCGGTTTGCCCGGTGCCGGATCGAACCACATGATGCCGTTGTTCATCAGAATGCCGGTCGATGGCAATACCAGTTTGCTGCCGAATATCGAGAGCAATGTCTGGGTCACCGCGACCATATTGCCGTCGCGATCGACGACGTTGAAGTGCGTGGTGCAGCCCGGATCGCGTGCGTCCTTGATCTCGCCCATGCCTTGCAAGCGCCGTGCATACGCAGCGCGTAACACCTTGGCGTAGGTGACAAACGCGTGCGCATCCGGTCCACCGCGGCCAAATTTTTCGTTGGCAAGCTCGCCAAGGGTCTCGGCCATGCTCGCCCCGCCAGTGAGTCCGGGTGCGAGAAAGACGCGCGCATCGCGGTAGGTCGCTTCAAGCGGCGCCACGATTCGCGCGCGATACGCTGCAAGATCCGCTTGGGTCAAATTGCCGCCGAGAATGCGCAAGTCGTTTGCGATGCTCGCGGCGATTTCGCCTTCGTAAAAGTCCCGCCGGCCGGCGCTTGCTAGACGTCGCAGCGTTGCTGCAAGCCCGGTCAGTTTGAGATGGGTAGTGGCGCTGGTCGATACGGGTGGCAATGCGTTCGGTAGATAGATGCTACGCGTCGATGGGTAGTGGACGAGGTCGGCCGCCATCGTCGCGACCTTCAAGGTGAGGAACCAGTCGATCGGCATACCTTGGTCGGCCAATGCGATGGCAGGGGCCAAGACGTCACGAAGCGGCATGGAACCGAAGCGCTCCAGGGCAAGACCGAGTCCGTCGACGACCCCTGGCAGCGCGATGGACTTAGGGCCATGCACATTGCGATCGTCCAGCACCGAGGGCCACGTGAACAGATCGGTGGTAAAACCACCGGTGAGAGGATAGTCGCGCACGTCGAGCGATTGGGGCGAGATCGGGCCGAAATCGACCACCGCGACGCGCTTTTCCCGCGCGAGATAGACCAGCATGAAGCCGATGCCGCCCAGGCCGCTATTCCACGGTTCGATCGAGCCAAGCGCGAATCCAGTCGCGACCGCCGCGTCGACCGCGTTGCCACCGGCCGCGAGGATGTCAGCACCCACCTGCGCCGCCGCGCGATGTTGGGATGCCACCACGCCGCGTCTTGATCGCGCAATCGGCTTCTGGACGATCCAGTTTTGTGTTTGATAATCGTCCGCGTCGTAGCCAGCTGTCATAGTGCGACTATTTCTTGCTGTAGCGCTTCTCGCGCACGTCGGCCGTAATGCCATGCGCAAGCATGCCTTCGGCAACACAGATGCGGCTCATGATCGGGGCGATTCTGCGGCTCGCTTCTTTCGTCAAGTGCTGGTAGGTCACTGTCTTGATGAATTTGCCGACCCAGAGTCCACCGGTATATCGCGCTGCTTTGGCGGTGGGCAGCGTATGGTTGGTGCCAACGCCCTTGTCGCCATAGGCAACGGTGCTTTCTTCGCCGACGAACAGGCTCCCGTAGTTGCGCAGTGTCCGCAAGTAGTAGTCGTTCTTCGCGGTCATCACTTCAAGATGCTCGGGCGCGTACTCGTCGCAGGCGGCGACCGCTTCGGCATCTGAATCAACGACCATGATCTCGCCATGATCACGCCAAGCGGGGCCGGCGGTGTTCGCGGTCGGCAGCGTTTTCAGCTGACGTTCCACTTCCTTGGCAACCTCTTCACCTAGCTTGCGGGAAGTGGTGACCAGCCATGCAGGACTGTCCGGACCGTGTTCAGCTTGGCCGAGCAGATCGGTGGCAACCAGTGAGGCGTCCGCGCTGTCGTCGGCCACGATCAAGATCTCGGTGGGGCCGGCGAGCAAATCGATGCCGACTTGCCCGAACAATTGCCGTTTTGCTTCGGCAACGAAGGGGTTGCCGGCACCAGTGATCAGATCCACCGATTTCATACCGACACAGCCATGCACCATGGCGGCCATCGCCTGCGCTCCGCCCAGGTTGTAGATCTCATCCGCACCGGCGGTGGCCAGCGCATAAAGCGTGTAGTTGTACATGCCTGAGGCGTCGCGCGGCGGCGCGCATGCGGTGATGTGGTCGACACCGGATGCTTTCGCGGTGCCAACGCTCATGATTGCCGACGCAACAAGCGGAAACTTACCGCCCGGAACGTAGCAACCCACCCGCGAAATCGGGATCATTTTTTGCCCGAGCACGATGCCAGGTTCAATCTCGGTTTCAAAATTCTGCAGCGTATCGAGTTGTTTCTTCGCGAACGTCGTGACTTGTTTGAGGGCGTATTTGAAATCGTCCTTGAAGGTGCCGGGCAGCTCGCGTTCGGCCTTGCGAATCTGGTCTTGGGACACGCGAAATTCCGGGTTGTCCCATTTATCGAACTGCT
>CAMDRJ010000360.1 GCA_945906755.1 Klebsiella pneumoniae
TGCATTTACGTTCGAGCCGCATCCGTCGATCGATCCGGCGCGCATCATTCAGCTTATTCAAAAGCACCGCCACTGGAAGCTGGCCGGTCCCAATCGTCTGCGCGTGGAGATGAAGGCAGTGACCATTCCCGATCGCGTGCGGGCCATCCGCGACATTCTTCAATTGCTAAAACCAAAAGCATCGTGAACGCCCGAGCGCTCACCGCATTCTTCTTCGCTCTGCTACTACCGGCCGCTGGGACGCTGCCGGCCGCTCAACCAAGCATCACCGAGCGCGCGATTGCACTTGCGCAATCAGGCAAACCTGAGCAGGCCCGCGCGCAGTTGCAGCCGCTCGCCGAACGTGGCAATCCCGATGCGCAATTCGGCCTCGGCGTTATTCTGGAAGGCGCATTGAAGCGCCCAGAAGAAGCGGCGCTTTGGTATCGACGCGCCGCGATCACCGGGCACGCCGAGGCGGAAAACAATCTTGGCGCCCTATTCTTCGAAGGCCGCGGCGTGCCGCGCAGTATCGATGAGGCGTTGTACTGGTATCGCGCCAGTGCCAATCGCAACCATGCACCGGCGCAGTTCAATCTGGGCATGATGATCGGTCGTGGTCAAGGCGTGCAGCCCAATCCGGGCGAAATGATCAAATGGCTGGAGCGGGCGGCCGAGGGTGGCCATGACCGCGCCCAGGCACAGCTCGGCCGCCTTTACTTGGAAGGCGTCGGCGTCCAACGTGACGTCGAACAAGCCGTGCAATGGTTCGAGAAGGCCGCCGCGCAAGATAATTTCTGGAGACAATATTTTCTGGGCGTCCACCGCAAATCAGGCGAAGGCACGACGCGCGATGTGCCGGGTGCCATCGCCTTGTTCGAAAAGGCCGCCGCGCAGGGACATATTCTCGCGACCTACGAGTTAGGCGTCGCCCATGAGGCGGGCCTCGCCGGTCCACCCAATGCCGCACGCGCGATCGAACATTACGAGCGCGCGGCGGAACGCAATCATGTGCCATCCATCCGGCGTCTCACCGCGATCTTCATCCGCGGTGAACTCGGGTTGGATGTCAATCGAGAGCGCGCCCGTTATTGGGGACAAAAATTGAATGCAGCGATTCGCGACGGAATGCCCGACCAGTGATGGCATCCGATCTCATTATTCAAGGACCAGGTGCCACGCGCGCATTCGCGGAAGTGCTGTTGCCATCTGCCGGCGCGACCGCGGTCGAGCAAGTCGGCGCGGCAGCCTTTCGCCTGATTGGGTGCAACGCATCCGAAGCGATCGCCGCGCAATGCGCCAATGCGGCCGTGGATGTCGCCAACGTTCCCGCTGCTCGACGACTTGCTGACTTTCGACTGGTCGCCATGGACATGGATTCCACGCTGATTACGATCGAATGCATCGACGAATTGGCCGATCTCGTCGGCAAGAAAGCAGAAATCGCCGCGATCACCGCTGCGGCGATGCGCGGCGAACTCGACTATCCGGCGAGCCTTCGCCAACGTGTTGCAGCACTTGCCGGCATCGATCTGGCCGCGGTCGAATCCGTCTACACCGAACGATTGCGGCTCTCCCCAGGTGCCGAGACGATGTTGGAGCCCTTACGATCACTAGGGATCAAGACCTTGCTGGTTTCCGGTGGCTTCACGTTTTTCACCGAGCGACTCAAGCAACGGCTACAGCTTGATTTCGCGCATTCCAACGTTCTCGAAATTGCAGGAGGCAAATTAACAGGTGGCCTCCTTGGAGAGATGGTCGACGGCATACGCAAGGCACGCATCGTCGCTGACACGGCACGGCAATTGGGGCTCGCTTCGACGCAAATCATCACCATGGGAGATGGGGCCAATGATCTGCCGATGATGGCCGAGTCCGGCGTATCGATTGCCTATCGCGCAAAGCCCAAGGTGCAGGAGAAAGCGACGTACGCCTTCAACCACGTGGGCTTGGATGGACTGCTGAATTTATTTCGCTAAGGCGCCGCCTCCGCAGGCCACCAGCGGTCGCTACTTCTCCCCGACGCGCCGCAGCCGCGGTTCATCGGTCGAGGGTTCGGGCGGTGTTCGTTCCGCCAGCGCTCGCTCGAGGCCAGCGATACGCGCGGCTGCTTCATCCAGCCGCTTTTCAAGCTCAGCGCCATGATCGGTCAGACCGCGGATCGCCTGGGCAACCGGATCATCATCGCGAGGGGACACCGCATAGGCTGAGAAACCGAGCTTTTCGGCATGGGCTTCCCGGGCCTGCTCGACGCTTGCTTCGATGATACGCGCAGGGATCCCCACTGCGGTCGCACCCGGCGGGACGTCCTTGACGACCACCGCGTTAGAGCCCACCTTGGCATTGTCGTGGATCACGATGGGTCCGAGCACCTTTGCACCCGCGCCAATGACCACGCCGTTACGCAATGTTGGGTGCCGCTTGCCCTTGCTCCACGACGTGCCACCCAGCGTCACGCCATGGTAAAGCGTGCAGTCGTCACCGATCTCAGCGGTTTCGCCTATCACCACGCCCATCCCGTGATCGATGAAAAACCGCCGCCCAATGGTCGCGCCGGGATGAATCTCGATGCCGGTCACGAAGCGCCCGAAGTGCGAGACCAAGCGTGCCAGCCATCGCAATCGCCACCCCCAGAGGGCATGCGCGACCCGGTGCAACCGCAACGCATGAAAACCCGGATAACAGGTGAGCACCTCCCACACGGTCCGCGCGGCAGGATCCCGCTCGAAAATGCAGGCGATATCTTCACGGAAATGGGACAGCATAAAAATACCAGGTAGGAAAGCGTGAAACTGAATTGTCGGCGGCGCGTGCTTGCCGGTCAATCGGATTTCGCCGCCCCATTGGAAGAGCCGGACTTCGCCGCATGCGCCTCAAGGTTATTGAGGATGCCGCGCAGGATATTCACTTCCTCCCGCTCAAGGGTTGCGCGCCCATACAGCCGACGGAGCCGATCCATCAGCTTGCCCGGGTTCTTCTGATCGAGAAATCCACTCGCGCCAAGCGCACGTTCGAAATGTCCGAATAAGCCTTCGACTTCGGCAAAGCTTGCCGGGGTAAATTTCTCAGGCGTCGGCGACCGCGGCCGGCCGGACGACTCACCCTGCTCACCCTGCGCTTCACCGGCGAGGCGCAGCTCATAGGCCATCACTTGCACCGCCGCGGCGACATTCAGCGACGAATAGACCGGATTGGCCGGAATTTCCACGATACGCTGACAGCGCAAGATGTCTTCATTGGTGAGGCCGCTTTCCTCATTACCGAACAGGAAAGCGACTGGACCATGCGCGGCAGCTTCGATCGCCGCCCGCGCCGCATCGCGCGGTGCGAGCACGACCGGCCCCATCTCGCGTGGCCGCGCCGTCAGTGCAAACGCGGCGACCGTCCCTGCCAACGCCGCATCGACCGTAGGGACCAGCGTCGCGCCACACACGATATCTGCCGCGCCGCTTGCCATCGAGAGCGCATCGCGATCGGGAAAGCGGTTGGGACGAACCAACCACAACGCAGCAAGACCCATCGTCTTCATCGCGCGCGAGGCCGCCCCAATATTGCCCGGATGGCTGGTATGCGATAGAACGATGCGAATATTGTCGAGCTTCGACATGGCACTTAGCGTTTCCTGATTAGCAATGAAACTCCGCCACCGTCCGCAGGCGCGAATCGGTCCAGGCGCCGGTG
>CAMDRJ010000361.1 GCA_945906755.1 Klebsiella pneumoniae
GCGCTCGATGAGTGCGCACGACACACCGCGCAGGCCAAGCTCCAAGGCAAGCGCGACACCGACCGGGCCACCGCCTACGATGATGACTTGATGAGTGATAGGCATTTAAGAATCTATCTCCTAAACCCGCGGGGCAGGGCAATTGCCTGAAAAATTGTTGGTGAACAACGGTTTCGATGGATTCACGTTTCTTTTCTGTCCGAGGCGATGCACAAGAGGCGAAGCGAAGAGCCCCTCGCCCCGCTGCTGACGTTTACCCATTTCTCTGAGAGGGTCGCCACGTTAGTAGGTTGAAACGTAGGGTGGAAAAGCGAAGTGCATTCCACCACTCGCGTGCCGCCATGGAGCGAGGTGCTTTCCATCGTGCAGATCTCTATGCGGTGGAATGCGCTCTGCTTTTCCACCCTACGCGAACCGCATGGTCGGCGCCATGGCGCAGCGCTCGGCTGGCTTCCTCCATCCCCCCGGTGTCCCCTATGCTGAATTTCTGAAAGAAATGGGTAAACGTCAGCCCGTCGAGGGAGACGTTGACTCCACGAACAAGTGCACCCTTCAGCCAGCGCCGCCGACCTCTCTTCATGCGATTGTGCCAAGCAACGCGGTTCCCGCAGGTTTATGAGATAGGTTCTACTCTCCCTTGGCTCCCGTCGCTTTTACCGCGGCCGCCCAGCGCACCGCCTCGATCTCGATGAGTCGGGCGAATTGTGCGGGCGTTCCGCCTTCGGGCTCCGCGCCGAATCGCATTAGCACGTCGCGCAATTCTTTCTCAGCTAGCGCCGACTGAATGGCTCGGTTGAGTTGATCAACAATCGCGGGTGGCGTGCCGATCGGAGCGACCAAGCCGCCCCATGAATCGACTTCGAATCCGGGTAGTCCGGCCTCGGCAGTGGTCGGTATATCGGGCAGCAACGATATGCGCTTCTTCGCTGCCACCGCGAGTACCCGTATGGTACCGTTCCGAATATGGCTCATCATCGTGCCGGGTCCAGCGACCAGGAGGTGGGCTTGACCGGTCGCAAGCGCATTGCCGGCCAGCGCCAGCGTGCCAAATGGGACAGGAACCAAATCGACGCCTGCGGCCCATTTGAACATCTCCCCCGCCATATGCGGCTGACCACCCGCGGCAGGGGAGGTGACGTTGTAAGCGCCTGGTTTTGCTTTCACTGCTGCGATGAATTCGAGCAATGTGTTGGCGGGAAATTTGGCGCCCGTCATGATCACGAACGGCGAGCTGTAGACCTGACCGATCGGCGTGAACGACTGCGTCGCATTGAAGCCCGACTGTGGATAGAGCGCGGGCCCAATGGCAAGCGAGGATCCGCTGCCCATGAGGAGCGTGTAGCCATCCGGCTTCGCATTCGCGACCACTTGCCCGCCGATGGTGCCACCCGCGCCGCCGCGCGGCACGATCACGATCGGCTGACCGAGAATCGGCGTGAGGAATTGACCGAGTGTGCGCGCCATCGTTTCCGGTGGCGAGCCCGGTTGTAGTGGGACAATTACCGTAATAGGTCGGGCAGGGTAGGTCTGCGCGTGCGGCAGTGCTGGCGTGAACAGTGCGATTGCAAGCGCAGCGGTGCGGGCGAAGCGCATTGGAAGCGTCGATTCAGCGGCGATCAATGTTGGCATGGCGCCTTGGTGCAAACACCACGACGGCTTTTGCCTAACCTTGCTTGGCCTGCGCCGCGGCGGCTTCACCAGCGAGGCGTCCGGTGTTGGTTGCCATGAGGAGTCCTGAGCCTGAGAGGTAGCCCCAATCGGCCGGACCGGACAGGCCACGTGCTGCGCCCCCGCCTGCAAAAAGGTTAGGGAATGGCGTGCCGTCTTTCCGGAGTACGCGCATCTCTTTATTGATTTCCAATCCGCCTTGCGTATGAAACAGCGCGCCCATGATTTGCACCACGCGATAGGGCGTGGTGAGTGGCGGCTTGGTCGTGAAATCGCGACCGAAGGGATCCTTCGCTTTGCCGCGCGCATACGATTCGACGTCTTGCATCGTCTGCTCGAGCGTGGCGGCATCGCAGCCGATGAGTTTCGCGATTTCTTCTGGCGTGTGGCAGGTCTTGACCGCACCCGCTTTCTCGGCCTCGACTTGGCTGTGCATTTGCATCGCGATCTTGTGGCACCGCTCATCGAAGACAAGCCATGCGACATGATCCGGTTGGCGCGCGACATGCAGGGCTTGCTCAGAGTAGCCGGTGTTGTCATTCGAGAAGCGCTTGCCGTGCTTATTGACTTGGTAGCCGCCTTCGGTCACCGCAGGCCAGCCGATATGAATCGCGTGTGGCGTGGCGACTGCGCCATGTCCCTGGAAGGAACCCATGTCCTTGATCGATGCGCCGAGTTCCTCGCCCCACTTCACCGCGTCGCCGGTATTGCCCCGGTGTCCGTGGTAGTGCGCATCGAGCATCTCAGGGATGTACTTGGCGATCATTGCCTTATCACCGCCATAGCCGCAGCAGGCGAGGATCAGTGCGTCACAGCCGATCTCTTCGGTCTTGCCGTCTGGCCGTGTGACGCGCACACCCAATACGCGATCGTCGGCATTCACATAGAGGTCAGTCACGCGCGCGGAGGTGGCGATCGGTATGCCTTCTCGCTCGGTCGCAGCAAGCAACGCCGCGAGCAACTCCGCACCAAAGCGCGATGGCGAGGCATGCATATGCATGCGACTGTGGCCGGGATACTGGAAATCGAGAATGCATGAGAGCGGCATCTGGTGGCGGTCCACTAGCCAATCGACCGTCTTGCCCGATTCGCGCGCGATGAGCCATGCCATCTCATGGTCGCATTCGCCATGCGCCTTATTGATGATGTCGTTGGCGAGGATTTCCGGTGTGTCATCGAGCAGACCCGCCGCGCGTTGCAGCTTGGTCCCGGCTGCGGGAATCTGTCCACCGGAAAGCGAAGTGCTGCCGGTGGGTTTCGCATCGCGCTCGAGTATCAACACTTCGACGCCGCGTTCGTTGGCGGCGAGCGCTGCAATGGTGCCGCAAGCACCCGCGCCCACGATCAGCACCGGCACATGGGTGGAGAACGGTTTTCGATCAACTCTGAGGATTGGCATAGTCGGCTAAGGCGCCATGAGGTTAGGCAACCAGAGAATCATCTCCGGGTAGGCAACATAGAGCCCGAGTGAAAGGAAATCGAGCGCGATGAATGGCGACACACCGGCGAACGCCTGGCCGAGTGTCACCGGTATAGGTGAGCTACTTTTCACCACGAAGACGTTCAACCCGACCGGTGGCGTGAGCACACTGATTTCGGCGAGCTTCACCGCAATCACGCCGAGCCAGATCGGATCGAAGCCTGCTTCCTTCATCACCGGAAACATGATCGGAAGCGTCATCACCATGATCGCGATCGGTTCGATGAAGCAACCGAGGATGGTGAACAGTATGATGAACCCAAATAGGTATGTGTACTTGCCGGTGCCAAGACTGATGAGGCCGGTCGAGATCATCGTCACCAAGCCCGAGTAGGTGAGGAAGCGCGAGAACAGCATGCCCCCCACCACGATGATGAAGATGACCGAGGTGGTCACTGCGGCTTCCTTCAGCACTTCGACCAGCGATCCCAACCCAAGCCGGCG
>CAMDRJ010000362.1 GCA_945906755.1 Klebsiella pneumoniae
CTCCAGACCATGAGTGCCTGGGCGCGCATCTATCGCCCGCTGAAGGATTCATTTCCCGCGGAACGAACGCACTTCAACGTGCGGCTCACCGAAGTTGAATGCAAGGACGATGGCGTCACAGCGTGTTTCGCTGACGGCACGCGCGAAGAAGGCGATCTGCTGATCGGCGCCGATGGCATACGTTCAACGCTTCGCGAGCAATTGCTGCCCGAGGCGCAACCACGCTATGCGGGTTACGTGGCCTGGCGCGGCCTGGTGCCCGAAGCCGATATGTCGCCCGCCTCGCATGCCGCGCTGTTCCATCGTTATACGTTTTGCCTGCCGGATGGCGAAGTGCTGCTCGCCTATCCGGTCCCGGTGGTGGACGATGCCACGCAGAGCACCCATCGCGCGATGAATTTCGTGTGGTACCGGCCGGTCGATCCGATCGTTGGACTACCGGATCTTTGCACTGACGAGACCGGCCATCTGCATGGACAGGCGATTCCTCCGCCACTGATCCGCCGTGACGTGCTGGCCGCCACGCGCGCCAGCGCCGATCGTTTGCTTGCACCGCAAATCGCCGAAACCATCCATCGCACCAAGCAACTCTTCTTCCAGCCGATCTTTGATTTGGAATCGCCTCGGCTTACCTTCGGTCGCGCCGTCCTGCTTGGCGACGCGGCATTCGTCGCGCGGCCACATGTCGGCGCGGGGATTACCAAGGCCGCCCTCGATGCGAAGACGCTCGCGACCGCTCTCGATAGGAGCGCGACGATCGAGGCGGCGCTCACGCGCTACGATGTCGAACGACGGCGCTTTGGCCAAGGGTTGGTAGCCCGCGGTCGGCGCCTGGGTGCCTATCTTGAAGGCCAATTGAAACCCATTGCGCAGCGATCCGTCGCGGAATCTCAGCAGGACCCGATGACCGTCATGCGCGAAATGGGTGCTCCCCATGCCGGTGTTAGGGAACTCTCCGCCGCGGCGGGCGCCCCCGCTCAACTGTAATGCTATCAACCGAAAGGCTCCTATGACCGATCTGATTCGACTTAGCGCCATCGACGTCGCAAAGAAAATGGCCCAGCGCGAGATCACCGCGGAACAATACGTCCGCGCGTTGCTCGCACGCATCGATGAGCGCGATGGCAGCGTGCGGGCCTTCGTCCACGTCGGCCGCGAGAAGGCCCTGGCTGCGGCGAAGGTGCTGGATGCAGGGCCCGTCAAAGGCATGCTTCACGGCCTCGCGCTTGGCGTGAAAGACATCTTCGAGACCTACGATATGCCCACCCAGGGCGGCTCGAACGTCTACAAGGGCCTGCACACTGCGCTCGATGCAGCCTGTGTCGCGGCGACGCGGCGCGCGGGCGGCATCATCCTCGGCAAGACGGTCACCACCGAGCTCGCGACCTTTCCGCACAATGAAACGCGCAATCCGCACAACCTCGACCACACCCCGGGTGGATCATCATCGGGCTCCGCCGCTGCGGTGGCGGATTTCATGCTGCCCTTGGCTACCGGCACGCAGACACTTGGCTCCACGATTCGTCCGGGCTCGTTTTGCGGCGTGGTCGCCTACAAGCCTACTTACAATCTCATCCCCAAAAAAGGCGTTTGGAATAGCGCCGACTCGCTCGACACCGTCGGCGGATTCGCGCGCTCGGTGCCAGACATCGCACTATGGGTCGCAGCGGTGTTGTCTTATCGCGGACTGCTGGTGCCGGACACGGTGCCTGCGCCACGCATTGGTCTTTGCAAGACCCACGAATGGGATAACGCGACGCCTGCCATGCAAGCGTGCTTGCTCGCAGCCGCCACGAAGCTCGCCAAAGCCGGCGCCATCGTGAAAGACGTGACGCTGCCCGATCGCTTTAAGGGATTATTGCAGGCGCAGATCGCGGTCGGCGTCTGGGAAACCGGGCGCTCATTTGCCGATGAATGCCATCGTTTCGGCGAGAAATTGCGTCCGGAACTCTTTGAGCGTTGCGGCCACGCCTATGAGGTGGACCCGGCCGTCTATCATGGCGCGCAAGCCCTGGGACGTGAATGCCGCCAGATGATTCCCGATGCCATGGGCGATTGCGATGTATTGCTCGCCCCGGCCGCGCCAGGCGAAGCGCCGAAGGGGATGCCGACCGGCAATCCAATTTTCAATCAGGTGTGGACGTTCCTGCATACACCGTGCGTAGGCGTGCCGGCGGGCGTCGGTCCTCAAGGTCTGCCGCTTGGACTCCAAGTGGTTGGACGCCTGGGTGATGACGCACGAACGCTTGCTGCGGCGCACTGGGTGCATCAGCACCTTGGCAAGTGATTGCTTAAAGTTAAGAATACTCATTGGATGGAGATCGTATGAGCAGCGCGAAACTCATTGACGTCAAGGAGGCGCGCCTCAATTGCGTCATCGATGGCACCGAAGGCAAACCGTGGATTACGTTCGTCACCGGTATCGCCAATGACCACACCTTATGGGACGCGCAGATTCCGGCGCTCGCGCCCCACTACCGGATTCTGCGCATCGATAGTCGCGGTCATGGCTTGTCGACAAGTTCGCCCCATCCTTACTCGCTCGATCAATTGGCGGGTGATGTGCTCGATGTCTGGGATGCATTCGGCATTCGCAAATCAGCGATTGCCGGACTTGGACTGGGCGGCATCGTCGCGAGCGAAGTTGCGCTCCGGCACGGCGATCGCGTGTCCGCGTTGATTCCGGTGAGTTGCCGCGCCTGCATGACGCCGCAATATCAGGGCATCTGGCCCGCCCTCGTGGAGACTGCGTCCAAGGGCGGCGTCGCAGCGATTGCCGACATGACGATCAGTCGCTGGTTCTCAGAAGCATTTCGCGACAAAAATCCTGCGATCATGAAATCGGTGCGTGACGCGATTCTGCGCACCTCGCTCGACGGTTACCTGGGTTGTATCGCGGCCATCCTTACCCTTGGCCACGCGGATCGCCTCGCGACGCTACGCATGCCGGTGTTATACGTCAGCGGACAACATGACCGCGTCGGCGCACCGCCCGACATTATGCAAGTCATGTGCGATGCCACGCCCGGGGCGAAGCATGTCGTGCTGCCTGGTGCCACACATATCTCGACGGTCTGTAATCCCACGGTATTCAACGCGGCATTGCTTGATTTACTACGGAGCATCCAGTGACCAGCCTGCCTGCAATCGGTCAACGAGCACGCACGGCCGAAGGTCTGGTGCTGGAGCGCGATACGCAGTCTCCTGGCTTGATGACACTCACCATCGATCGCCAGGATGACCTCAATCGTTTGACTCCTGAGGTAATGATTCGCCTCGGCGACATCGCCACCGCACTCGCAGCAGATGCCTCGACCAATGTGTTGCTGATCACCGCTTCAGGCACCAAGAATTTCTCGATGGGCATTTTGAATCCGGCGATCCGCGCGAGCTATTCGAAAGAGCAAATCGTCGAGATCGTGATGCGTTCCAATCGCGTGTTCGACGCGATCGAAGCATTGCCGCAGATCGTGATCGTCGCGATCAATGGCAAGGTGCTCGCGGGTGCGGTCGAGCTGTGCCTAGCCTGCGATCTACGTTATGCCTCACAACGCGCAACGATGACCATGCCCGAAGCAACCT
>CAMDRJ010000363.1 GCA_945906755.1 Klebsiella pneumoniae
GGTGGGACAGACATCCGGGCAGCGCGTAAAGCCGAAAAATATCGCAGCGACGCTCCCGCGGAATTCGGCCAGGGTCCGCCGTTTTCCAGTGTGATCGGTCAATTCAAGCTGCTGCGCGTAACTGGCCCCGGTGACATCGGTCGCCTTGAACGCAGGCTTATCACCCGAACAAGCGACCAGCAATGCCGCGAGCAAGAGTGGGGCGAAGGCCCATCGAAACGCGGTGCGAGTGGATTCGATCAACGAATGCACACTAGATCGGAATGTAGTGATCGACCAACAACGCGGCAAACAACAGCGAAAGATAAATGATCGAGAAGCGAAAGGTCCGGCGCGCGAGTTCATCGCTATAGCGACGGTACAAGCTAATTGCATAACCCAAAAAATACAAACCGAGAATCACCGCTGCGATCAAATAAATCAACTTACTCATGCCATAGACGAACGGCATGAGCGTGGTGCCGAACAGGATGAACGTGTACAGCAGGACATGTAGTTGGGTGTATCGCCGGCCGTGCGTGACCGGCAGCATCGGCAGTCCGGCTTTGGCATATTCCTCGGTGCGATAAAGCGCAAGCGCCCAGAAGTGTGGTGGCGTCCACGCGAAAATAATCAAGAAGAGGAGCAGCGCTTCGGGCGACACTTCCCCGGTCACCGCCGCCCAGCCAAGCACCGGCGGCATCGCACCGGACGCGCCACCGATCACGATGTTTTGCGGCGTCGCGGGTTTGAGAATGATAGTGTAAATCACCGCGTAGCCCACAAACGTGCCCAAGGTGAGCCACATCGTGAGCGGATTAACGAGGATGTACAGAATCCAGAGCCCCGCGCCGCCCACCATGCCAGCGAATACGATCGCTTCCGGCGAGCTTAGGTCTCCGTTTGCGAGCGGCCGATGTTTGGTGCGCGACATGAGTCCATCGATATGCTTTTCGACCAGGCAGTTCATGACCGCGGCAGCACCGGCCACCAACGCGATACCAAGGGTCGCCGCGAAAATCAATCCAGCCGAGGGCAAAGCGTCGGCCGGCGCGGCGAGAAACATGCCGATCACGGCGCAAAAAACAATCAGGGATACCACGCGCGGCTTGGTCAACGCATAGAGTTGACGCAGTCTGGCGGCTGAAAATTGGAGGGTTGGTGCGTGGTGCACGCGGGAGCTCGGCTGAAAGAAGGTTTGAATCTGGACGCTGCGACGAGTGGGTTAATCACGTTGTCGCAGATATCGCGAATGACGCCAATACCGCATTCCGTGGAATAGGGAGATAGCGGCCCAAATTTTAGCACGTGGCGGCAGCCCGAATGCGAAGTGCGCTGGCGTCCCGGTGCGGTCAACTGATTCGGCTGTACTTGAGCAGACGCTGCAAATCCTTAATCATCTTCGCAGGGTCAGGATCGGCCGAATAACGCATCATCAGGTGACCATGTGGGTCCACCAGGTAAATGTACTGGCGTGGCGAACCTTGTTTTTCGAAGTCGGTCGGCACGGACGGTAGCTTGATCACATGCGCCTCGGCGTGGAGACCGGCGTGCGCCGGGTTCGGCATCGCTGCATCGTCGATAAGCCAAATCCGCTCGATGCGGTTCTGTTCCCGACCTTGAGCCAGACGAATCTGGCGCGTATAGAGGAGTTTGCGTTGACACTGCTCATCGCATTGCCCGCCATCGAAGATGACAAATCGCCACTTACCCGCATGTTTTGACAAGGCGGTTGGCTGACCGTCGATGCTCTCCCCGACGATTTCCACCTTGCGGGGTGGAATCAGCTCACCGTAGTTGGTGGTGCGCCCAGAATCCCAGACCATGTACGCAAACGTTCCACCGACAATGGGCGCGGCACAGACCAGAAGAATCAGCAGCGCCTGCATGCGACCGCTCCGCGCTGATGCCTTGGTGCGACCGGTCGGGACTAGATCAGGATTGTTTGACATTGCGGCGTAGATTCAGTGCGATATAGAGAATGAGGGCGAGCGCCGCAAATGAAAACCACTGCACGGCGTAAATCTGATTTTTCTCGGCGCCCGATGCGGGCAGATCCCATGCCCTCACTAGACCATCGGACGCCTCGTTTGTTTGCAACACAAGATACGGCTCGACAGGAATACCACGTCCCTTCGCGAATCGTTCAATGGTGAGATTCGGCCATACCCTTGCATTGGGCTCGAAGGTACCGAGTTCAAACGGCCGTTCAGCGGCCGGCGTCAAAAACCCTTGAATGCCGACGATTCTAGGTGGCGTGGCGCTCACTCGCGGCTCCTCGCGGGTTGGACTGGCCGCCAACCATCCTCGATTGACGAGGACCACACGACGTGAATCCATCATTCGCAGCGGCGTGACGACGTGATACCCGGGCTTGCCAAGATGCACACGATTGTCGATGAAGACCGTTTCAGCGGCCAGATATTCGCCGGTTACGCGCACGGACTGCCAAGCAATAGCGGCACTACCGGGCGTGTCGCGATTCAGATCGATGCTGACGGATCGTTGCGCGCTTTCGATCGCATGATGCCGCTCGCGCTTTTGCACCGCACGGTCGAGTTGCCAGAACCCGGCGGCGATCGTGACGCCACAGAACACCACCGTGGCGAGGGTCATGGCGAGCGATGGTTTGAAGTGCCGGGATGTCATGTTGCGTATTGTGGACCTGGTGGGATGCGCGGCAAAGACTGATCAATTATTTCGGCTGGGCCCTGCTCGGCTACACTCGCACCATGCGCTACATCGTCATCGGCATGTTGGTCTTGATCATCGGGTCGCTTGGTTCGGCACTCTTTTACATGATGAAAGATCATGGCAAGTCCGACCGCACCGTGCGCGCCTTGACCTGGCGCGTTGCCTTGTCGATGTCGCTATTCCTGCTTTTGATGGCGGGTTACTACTTTGGGTTGCTCCCGGATCGGCTCTGATCCGAATCCTTTTCGGTGCTCACAAATAAAAAGCGCCGCTTCACGCGGCGCTTTTTCTTGCGGCAAGTACCCTACATCCAATAGACGAGGATGAAGAGCAACAGCCACACCACGTCCACGAAATGCCAGTACCACGCTACGCCTTCGAAACCGAAGTGGTGATCGGCGCTGAAATGTCCCTTCACGCAGCGAATGAAGATGACGATCAACATGATCGTGCCAACAGTCACGTGAAAACCATGAAAGCCGGTCAGCATGTAGAACGTTGAACCGTAGATGCCGGTCGTGAGCTTGAGATTAAGGTCCGCATACGCATGCGCATATTCGTAAGCCTGGAACCCAAGGAACACGACGCCCAACGCAATCGTGGCGAACAGGCCAAGGATCAACTGTCCACGATGTCCAGCACGCAGCGCATGGTGCGCCCACGTAATGGTCACCCCGGAGGTCAACAGAATGAACGTGTTGAGCGCCGGAATGCCCCAGGCCCCCATCGGCGTAAATTGCTCCGCGAACCCGGGGCCTTGGGTTGGCCAGGTCGCCGAATAGTCGGGCCACAGCAGTTTATGGTCCAGGTCGCCCAGCCACGGCACCGAAAGCGATCGGGCATAAAACAGCGCACCGAAGAAGGC
>CAMDRJ010000364.1 GCA_945906755.1 Klebsiella pneumoniae
TCGTCGTCAACCATCGCATGATCCCGTACGGCTTGTGATCATGGTCATCGTGATGCGCTGAATCGTGTGCGTGCGTCGCAGTGCTCATACCGCTAGCTCCTGAATAGAATCTTTTATTTGCGTGCTGCTTTGACTTCGCCGGGCTGGACCATGTCACCCACTTTGTTCGCCCACGTGTTGCGGGTATAGGTGATGACCGCGGCGATGTCGGTGTCTGAGAGATGCTTGAAGGAGGCCATTGCAGTGGGCTTACCGTCTTTCACGACACCATTGAGGAGAATGCCAATTTGCGCCTCCTTGGGCCCGGTTGCCGCGCGCGAGCCGCTCAACGCCGGGAACGTCCCGGGCAGGCCCGCGCCATTCGCTTGATGGCATGCGACACAGCCGCCATTGCCGGTATAGACCTTTTCGCCGCGTGCGACGAGATCTGCGACCGTCCATACTTTGTTGGGATCTTCCGCCTGCGCTGCGACCAACTTCATTTGCTCGCCGACCCAGGTCTTGTATTCGCCCTCGGACACCACCTTGACGACGATCGGCATAAAACCATGGTTCTTGCCGCACAGCTCCACGCATTGGCCGCGGTATGTACCTTCTTTTTCCGCGCGAAACCAGGAGTCGCGCACAAACCCGGGGATCGCATCTTGCTTGACCGCGAAGGCCGGCACCCACCATGAATGGATCACGTCGTTCGCGGTAATGACCAGGCGAACCTTCTTGTTGACCGGCACGACCATCGGATTGTCGACTTCCAGCAGATAGTTCTCGCCAAGGGGCGCCTTGCCGTCGATTTGAGCGCGCGGCGTGCTGATGCTCGAAAGGAATGCGATTCCTTCGCCGTCGCCCTTGATGTAGTCGTAGCCCCACTTCCACTGGTAGCCAGTGACCTTGATCGTTACATCCGGCTGACTCGTATCTTTCATTTTGAGAAACGTCGTCGTCGCGGGAATCGCCATAACGACGAGGATGACCAGCGGCACTACTGTCCAGGCGATCTCGACGCCGGTGTGTTCGTGAAAATGCGCCGCCTTATGGCCGACCGATTTCCGGTGCTTGAAAATCGAGTAGAACATCACCCCGAACACCACGACGAAAATCGCCGCGATGATCCACATCATCGTGATGTGAAGATCGTTCACCTCGGCGGCGATCTTCGTGGCAGGTGGTGGAAAGTTGTACTTGCTATGCGTGGTTTGCGCGGCGGCGACACCGCACATCGCTGCGAGTGCGAGCCCGCAAACGAGCCGTTCTGCTCTGCTTCTCATGCCTTCCCCAAGCCTTATAGTTTGCATGTTGTTGAATTCAGCCACGGGCCGCGCGGAGTTCCCGCAGGCGCCGGTTCAGATCCGTTCTCAATCGACGTCGCCCCTCTTCGTTGAGATGGCGACCGATCTGCACGAACTTTCCATGCGATCCGATCAGGAGACGCCCCTGCTGCCCCGCGTTATCGAGGATGCATTGCGCCCAGTTCGCGTCGAGCCGGTAGCGAAACAGCCGGTTGCCCTCGCGAATTTCGACGGCCAAACCGCGTTCGTCGGCACGAATAGTCTCATTGTCTGCGCTGCGGCGTGCATAAACATTGAAGGCGATGATAAGCGCCACCACTTCAAGCCCTACAAACGGCAGCACGAGCCATAGTCCAAGCGATGCAAAGCCAAGACCGATGGCCAATGACGCAGCCGCAATAGCCGCCACGACAATCGGCATCGAGCGCGTCGCAAGAGCTTGATTTCGCCGAACAATCACGCTGAATCCGAGCGTGACGCGAGCGGCGTCCTGGTGCAGGGTGGGGCTTGCTGGCTCAGTCATCAGCAGGACGTCTGGGGTACAAAATAGCGCATGGGAGAGGTCAGGCCGCTGATCGCACTCCATCGGCGCAAAGCATCGGCATCAACCGCAAAAATTAACACATATCTGAAGCGCGGATCAAGCTCAACGATGGATTCATCGCAAATGAGCAACCTGTTGATGGCAGTTATCGCTCCGGCCGCGCATTTCCGATCGTTTTAAGCAACTACTCACCACCGCGTGCATCTCGCGCACCGATATGAAACCGCACGATCGCGCTGCCATCGGCTGTTTTTTTCGGTGCCGCCTTCCAGGCATGTCCGTACACGACTTCAATCGTGACCGGTAAGCGCCCATCGCGACGCAGTGCCTCGATCTTATCAAGCGCGGCATGCCAACCCGACTTTCCGGTGAGCCCGCGACGGCGCAGCACCATCGCATTCGATTGCCCGGTATCACGAAGGTCGGCAAAAAGCTGCTCGACGGTCGCATAGGTCAATGTGAGGCGTTCCATCTCCATGACCGGATCGGCGAAACCGGCGCCCACGAGTTGATCGCCAAGATCATGCATATCGATGAACGTATGCACGCGCGACGGTTCACCCGGTACCGCGAAGGTCGCGCGCAACTCCATCATGGTGTCGGGCCCGAATGCGGAGAACATCACCAAACCATTGGTCGCCAAGACGCGATGCCACTCGTTGAATAGACCTTCTTCCGTGCGTGCACCCAGCGCTAGATTCGACCAGATGAAATCGATCGAGCCCGCAGCCAACGGCAGACGCGAAAAATCACCACACACTGCATGCGTGCGTGATGCGCCAAACATTTGGCGTACACGACCAGCCAGGGTGCGTTGGGCAATGGCGGCGACGATTGCGTTCGCGGCCACATCGATCGCGACGACATCAGCATCTCGATACTTTGCGCGCAACGCCTCAAAGGCAGGAAAGCGTCCGCACCCGGCATCGAGAATGCGCTTGGGAGTGCGCTTGACCATCGCCAATCGCTCGATCATGCGTAACTCCACCTCGCGCGCGAGCACATCCACCGCGCTCGCGTTGCGGGTGGCAGCGCGATTGGCAAAGCGACGTACCGCGCTGATATCGATCCGCGACGGGCCACCCGTATCCATGCAATGCGCGGCGACGAATGACTAGCGATGCAAGACGCGCAGCGCCGCTTCGAGCGCTTGACCGACCTGCAAGATGCGCTGATCGGTGTTCGTCATGCCGGCAACCATGAGTCCAACCGGCGCATCGCCTGGCGCATGACAGGGAATCGAGAGCGCGCAGCCGTCCAGAAAATTGATCGCCGTCGGATTACGCAGCATCGCAGAGTTGGCGCGCGCGTACTGATCGTCATCGCGCTCCAAAGCTTCAATCGATGGGGCGATCGATGCGGTCGTCGGCATCAACAAGGCATCGTAAGGTGCTGTCACCAGCATAGCGCGGGCAATCATGCGGGCGCGATGGTCGTGCAGTTCGATGTAGTCGGCCGCGGACATGCCTTGCGCGAACGCGATACGCACCGCTACGCGTGGATCGTATTCAGCGCCGCGTTCCTTGAGCAGTTTGCGGTGCCACGCATAGGCTTCCGATCCTGCGAATCCGCCCGCACGGTTCAATACTGGAATCTGGGTGAGTTCGGGAAATGGCACTTCGAACAACCGCGCACCGGCCGCTGACAAGACCGACAATGCGCGCTCGAACGCAGACGCCACGGTAGGCTCCAGGCGTTCGCACA
>CAMDRJ010000365.1 GCA_945906755.1 Klebsiella pneumoniae
ATTTAGGCTCTCGTACTCGTCCATCCGCGATTCTCCTTTCGTGTGCTTGGCGGCTCACGATCGATAGTTTCGCCGGGTGGACTCCCGGATTCGTCAAACTTCTGCTGCCTCCCCGGCAGAGCCGGGGGAACTCCCTACTTATTAGACCGGTGGGGTCGACTAGTGCAGTGAGTGCCGTCGTCGACACAAGGCGAACGGGAAATCGTAAATGCGCAGTGATCGCTGTTTGCACTTGGTAGCCGCCCGTTAAGCGAGCGCTCCGGCGCGCATCCCGCCCCGCCTGAGCCAATAGGGCAGCCTAGTTAGGCAATATCTGATTGCGTACACCAAGGTAAAAGGAAAGCGCGCACACCGAATTCAAACGGTGCTTCTCGCCTTTGGGATACAATTCTCGGTCGCAAATTAGCGCGATGCTGGTGTAGCTCAGATGGTAGAGCAGCGCATTCGTAATGCGCGGGTCGGGAGTTCGAGTCTCTCCACCAGCACCAAATTAATCAAAAGGGCCGCGCATTGCGCGGCCCTTTTGTCTTTATCGCATCGTCCGAGCGATCCTACACACCACGGGGAAAACTTCAATTCACGGTAGAACCTGCTTTATCCAGGTACCGATATCCTTGATCTCCGCTACACACACTGAATGCGGCATCAGGTATTGGCGCCAATCGATTTTGTAGCCAACCTCGGTGAGCGCCGCTCTCGAGGAAGAGGCCCGCTCGATGGAAACCACCGGATCCTGCGTCCCGTGCGCCATGAAGATTGGCACGCCAAGATTCGCAGTACTTCGTTCCGCGATTAATTTATCTTTGAGCGGGGCATAGGTGGATAAGGCCATGATGCCACCGAGTTGTTCGCCAAACCGCAGCCCAGCGAACAGCGCGATCGCTCCGCCTTGTGAAAAGCCTGCGAGCACAATGCGATTTGCCGGAGATCCCCGTTTCTTTTCGCGCTCGATGAGCTGTTCGATTTGCCTGCTCGACTCCCGCAATCCCGCCTCGTCTTCCCGGCGCACAAGATCAGCGCTTACAATGTCGTACCAGGCACGCATGACATATCCGCCATTGATGGTCACGGCTCGCATCGGTGCGTGCGGGAAGATGAATCGAATTGACGTTGCCGGCAATGCCAATTCGTCCACGATCGGCACGAAATCCTGCCCGTCCGCACCGAGCCCATGCATCCAGATCACGCTGGAAGTTGGCGACGGCCCCTTCTCGATCTCGATGCACTCCAGTAGTTTCTCCATGCTTACGTACCCGCCTTTTTGCGCATCGCCGATTTTGGGCGAAACGCCTTGACGACCGCATCGTTCGTTTCGATGTACGGTCCGCCGATGAGATCGATACAGTAAGGTACTGCGGCGAAAATACCAGGCACGATGGAAGCGCCGTTCACGTCCTTCAACCCTTCGAGGGTTTCACGGATCGACTTTGGTTGACCTGGTAGGTTGACAATCAACGCACCCTTTCGAATAACAGCCACCTGTCTGGACAAAATGGCGGTTGGAACAAATCTCAAGCTGATCTGGCGCATCTGCTCGCCGAATCCCGGCATCACTTTATCGGCAACCGCAAGCGTCGCTTCTGGCGTCACGTCTCGTATCGCCGGCCCGGTACCCCCTGTTGTCAACACCAGATGGCATTGCGCGACATCGACTAATTCACGCAGCGCCGCCTCAATCATCGGTTGCTCATCGGGAATCAAGCGATTTTCAATCTTTACCGCAGGTGAGGCAATTGCGGCGCGAAGCCATTCCTCAAGAGCCGGCAACCCTTCATCTTTGTAGACACCGGCGGATGCTCGATCGCTCACCGAAACAAGCCCAATCTTGATGCATTCTTCGTTCGTGGTTGGATTCATTAGGGCTTTTCCTCTGCTCCAAATTCCGGTGCGGTTTCATCGGGCCTATCGGCTTCCGAATCAGCGCGGCGCGATGGTGGCTCATCAATCATCGATCGCACCATTCGGTAAATTTCGCGGTTGTGCTTTGGCGGTTTGCCGCGTGCAGCGTCCGCGATCGCGGCGCGCACCAAGTTTCGCAAGGGCTGCAAGTCGTGTCCGGGAAATTGCGACGCAAATTTCGTCATCGCATCCCCACCCAACAGTAGTTCATCGCGCCATCGCTCGGCGTTGTGATGCAAAGCCTTCTCACTATTGGATTGCCCATGCCAAGCATCAAACTTCGCGCGAATCGGCGCGGCGTCCACACCCCGCATCAATTTTCCGATGTATTGCAACTGACGCCGTCGCGCCTCACGTGCCGTCACCCGTTTCGCCTCAAGGACGGCCCGCAGAAGCTCCGCGGGCAGTTCGATTTCTCCCAGCCGATCATGGCGTAGATCGACCAATTGGGCCCCAAGCGCCTGCAGATCATGCATCGCCTGCTTGCGCTGCGTTTTGGACGGTCGGTCTTCTTGCTCCATTATCAGGCCCGCTGCGCGGCTCCGTGGGAAACGGCTGCTATCATACCGTCCACTATCATCCTCCTCATAGCTCCTACATGGCTCGCTTCTCATACGAATTGGACGATCTTCGTCAACTCGCTGCCGACACGCTTGCCGAGGCGAGTTCGCAAGGGGCGACCGAAGCGGAAGCGCATGCATCAGAGGGTTTCGGACAAACCGTCAGCGTCCGTAAAGGCGAGATCGAAACACTGGAGCACAATCGAGACAAGGAGATCGGTGTCTCGTGTTACGTGGGCAAGAAATCCGGTTATGCCAGCACCTCGGATTTTTCGCGCCGGGCGATTGCAAGCACGGTGCGCAAAGCACTCACGATTGCAAAGTTCACCGCCGCCGATGAGGCCTCAGGCCTTGCCGAGGCGGAGCTGGTGGCGCGCGATATTCGTGATCTCGATCTCTATCATCCGTGGGATCTCACTGTCGACCGCGCTGCGAGCTTGGCACGCGAGTGCGAAGAGGCAGCATTTGCCCTCGACCGGCGGATAACCAATTCCGAAGGGGCCTCGGTTTCGGGCCAGGAGTCCCAGTTCGCCACGGCAATGTCGAATGGATTCTCGGCTGCGTTGCGTAGCTCGCGGCACTACATCTCGTGCTCGGTGATTGCCAGTGAAGGCGAGCATATGCAACGGGACGATTGGTATTCGACGGCAAGATTAGCGGGTGAACTGGCAAGTCCCTCGGCGATTGGCGATTACGCGGGGCGACGCGCGCTCGCAAGGTTGCGCAGTCGCCAGATCAAGACAACGCGCGCGCCGGTTTTGTTTGAAGCGCCCTTAGCGAGCGGGCTGATTAGCCATTTCGTGTCAGCGGTGAGCGGCGGTAGTCTCTATAGAAAGTCGTCGTTTCTGCTCGATTCGGTCGGCAAACAAGTGTTCTCGGAAGCGGTCAATCTTCGCGAGGAGCCGCATTTACAACGCGGCCAGGCATCGAGCTATTTTGACGATGATGGCGTTGCCACGCGCGCACGCGATGTCGTTCGCGACGGCATCGTTCAGGGTTATTTTCTTGGCG
>CAMDRJ010000366.1 GCA_945906755.1 Klebsiella pneumoniae
TCCCTGCAAATGGCCCGGGAGCTGTGCGTCGACGCACGCCGCGCGATTGCCGAAGGTCGTTCGCCCAGCCATGAGAAGCAGCGCGAGAAGCGCCGCGTGGCCGACGCCAAGACCTTCGAGGAATTCACCAACCTCTGGCTCGAGGACGCCCGAATGGCGGGCAGCACCCGGCCAATGCGAAAGAGCGTCATCGCCCGGGACATCATGCCGGCGTTCAAGAACAGGCTTCTCGCCGAGGTCACTGCGGAGGACCTGCGCGCGCTATGCGATAAGGTCAAAGCGCGCGGCGCGCCGGCCACCGCGATTCACGTGCGTGACATCGTCAAGCAGGTCTACGCGTTTGCTACCCTGCACGGGGATCAGACACCGAATCCGGCGGACGGAGTCAGCCCCGCGTCGATCGCCACGTTCGTCGCCAAGGACCGGGCGCTATCGCCCACCGAGATCCGTGTCCTGCACAAGGTGCTGGAGTCTTCGGCCACGCAGCCCACGATTCGGCTGGCCTTGCGGCTGATCCTGCTTACCCTCGTGCGCAAGAGCGAACTCGTCGAGGCCACGTGGGACGAGGTGGATTTCGAGAACGCCCTATGGGCTATCCCGAAGCGCCGGGATTGATGAGCGCGAAATCGGCGTGCTTTACTGAAACGATAACGAGTCCTATCATCAATTTGAGTCCACCTCGCTCTTGTCGAATTCGACAGAGGCAGAGAAGCATTCGAGACACAATGCCGTGACAGACCTCACCACGCTCCCGCTCCGCCTCTCTTACCGAACCGGTCGAGACGATCTGGTGCGCGATTTTTTTAACCCCTGCCTGGAACGATCGGTCCTGTACCGTCGGGCGGCCGGTTATTTCACCAGTTCCGGCCTCGCCTTGGCCGCACGGGGCGTTGCCAGTCTCGCCGCGCGGGGCGGCAAGATGCAATTGGTCGTGTCACCCCACCTGGGCGCCGACGATGTCGAAGCCTTGCTGTCGGCGAAGGACAATCCGGTTGCAGCGCTGCGCGCGATTGCCGCACGGAATCTTGCTGAGATCGAGGATGCACTGATAAAGGATCGGCTCAATGCGCTTGCCTGGCTCGCCGCCTCAGGCTCCCTGAGTATCAAGCTTGCGCTGCGTCTTGATGGTTCAGGCGGCTACGGCCGCGGTTTGTATCACGAGAAGGCTGGAATATTTACCGATGCGGCCGGCCATCACGTTACGTTTTCCGGCTCATCCAATGAGACCGCTGGCGGGTTGTTGGAGAACTTCGAAAGCATAAAGGCGTTTTGCTCTTGGAAGGACGCCGAAGGTCGTGTTCAGGAAGAGCTCGACAACTTCGCGGCCCTATGGAATGACTCAACGCCCGGCCTCAAGGTGCTGGAGTTCACGTCTGCTAGCCGAGAACTTCTTGAGCGCTATCGCGATCCTGAGCATCCACCTCCCGGCATCAACCCCCATGTGGTCGAGCAGCCTAAGGCGAATCAGCCATTTCAGCCGCCGGCGAATTTCTCGTTGCGCCCTTACCAGTCGGACGCCATTCGCGCCTGGAGCAAGGCCGGGGGCAGGGGAATTTTCGCCATGGCCACTGGCAGTGGCAAGACTCCGACCGCACTTGCGCTTGCTTGCAAGGTTGCGGAGAAGAACAAGGCGCTGGTCATCATCGTGGTTTGCCCCTTCATCAACCTGTGCCGACAGTGGATTCGCGAAATGGCTCCCTTCGGATTGACGGCGGTGGCCGCATTTGAGGGCCGCGATCGTTGGCAAACGCTGCTGGAGGAGGGGTACCAGCGCCTCTCGCTCGGTCTGACACAGGTACATGCCATCGTCGCCACAAACGCCACATTCATGAGCGAGAGCTTTCAGACAAGGCTTCAGGCACGCACCGCCTCGGGAGCGTTTCATCACCTGTTAATCGCCGACGAAGTGCATAACCTGGGCGCTACCGGCATTAAGTCGGTGTTACCGGAGGGCATTCCCATGCGTCTTGGATTGTCCGCGACTCCGGAACGGCACTTTGATCCCGTTGGCACCAAGGCAGTGCTGGATTATTTCGGTAGTGTCGTCTTCGAGTACAAGATCGACCAGGCTATTGCTGAGGGGCGCCTATGCCCCTATCGCTACTACCCGGTAGTTGTTGAGCTCACTGAGCCAGAGGCGGAGCAGTACGCGGAGATCTCCGCCAAGCTTGCGCGGATCATGCCCGGAGCGGACGCCGACGAGGACATCGGTCAGGCCGCGATGTTTCTGCTGATAAAGCGGGCGCGCCTGCTCGGTAGCGCCGCCAACAAGATGCCGGCATTGGACGAACTGATCAATTCGCTCCCCGAGCGACCGAAGCAGGCGATCTTTTATTGCGGCGACGGCCGGACTACCGATAGCATTTCCGATGAGGAGGTCCGTCAGATTCAGGCGGTCGCGCGCTTGCTCGGCGAAAAGCACGATCTGCGGGTACGCAACTTTACCTTTCGGGAGACGCCACAAGAACGGGACGAGATACTGCGCGATCTTCGTAGCGGCTTTCTGGATGGGGTCGTTGCCATACGCTGTCTTGACGAAGGTATTGATCTCCCAGACCTGCGAATGGGATTTCTAATGGCCAGTTCGACGAATCCTCGCCAATTCATTCAGCGGCGAGGTCGATTGCTGCGCAACGCCGTCGGCAAGTCACGCGCGTTGATATATGACTTCATTGTGACGCCGCCCGACTTCGATGGAGATCATGATGACGATGCATTCAACATGGAGCGCAGGTTCTTTCAACGCGAGCTCACGCGAATAGTCGAGTTTTGTCGAATGGCTGAGAATGGGCCGGAAGCATTGAATGCCATAGGAAATCTCAGACTAAAGTACAACTTGCTGGCTAATTAGGCATACTGGTCAAGGCATGCCCAAGACGACGCACCAATGCATTCTTTCTAGAAAAGTCCATCCGGCCATCGATGAATCCGAGTCTATTTGATCAGCAAGTAAAGCAATGCCTCGGCTTTGCTGTTGCGGCCGATATTGACGAGGTGCCAGAGGAACCTGGCATATACGCGTGGTACTTGCCTTTGCGCGGAGACAGCAGTTTGGATCTGCTCGGCTTCCTTAAATCGCTTCAGTCAAATACCGAGGCCGGATTGCCCGCCACGTCGATGACAGGGGAGAGCCGTCAACGTCGTTTTGTATTGGACAGAAATCCGCCGGACTTCGACCTGACGTCCGAAATGGTAAGAAAGCTATCGGAATCACTTAGCTCGAGCAAGATTCAAACGCTTGCAAGTACGGTCCTCATTTTGTCATTTCTGACCGAACCAATATACGTTGGCATGACAGAGGCAAATAAAGGGCTACGCAGCAGACTGAAGCAACATTTGCAGTCCGTAAAAATGTTCGACCAGGATCGTAATTGGAGTGGCGCCTTTCGTACACGTGTTGCGCAAGTACTGCAGGATCCGACCTATCTGCGGCGCTGCTTGATT
>CAMDRJ010000367.1 GCA_945906755.1 Klebsiella pneumoniae
GTGGTGTAGAAAATGATGCCCACCGCCACAAACGACAACCAGAATCCCGGTGCGATCACTGCCCACGGATCGATCGTCAACACCACCAGCAAGGCCAGTGCAAGGACGCGCGACGCCGATTGCGTCCGATCAAGCCATAAGGCGACGGCGGCGACAGTCAGCATGATCAGCGTGCGTTGGGCCGGGATGCCGAATCCAGTCAACGCGCAGTAACCCAATGCAGCGACAACGCCAGCGACGGCGGCGGCCTTGCGCGCCGGACACGCGAGCAGCAATCGCGTCGACCATTGCCAACTCCAGCCGACCAACCATGCAAAGAGGCTCGCGATCATCGTCACATGAAGCCCTGAGATGCTCATCAGATGCGAAACCCCGGTGCGATTAAAGATCGCCCAGTCCTCGGCACGGATCGCGCGTTGATCGCCGACGACCAGGGCGATCAATACGCCCGCAAATCGTTCATCGGGTAGCGCCTCGCGAAAGCGATCGCGCAGCCGCTCGCGCACATCATCAATGCGAGCCGCAAGCGAACCTGCGCGCGTGGCGAGTCGGCGGTTTTCACCGCGCGGACGAACCGACCCGGTGGCCCGGATGTCCTGCTCCAGTAACCAAGCCTCATAGTCAAAACTATGCGGATTGGCGTTGGTATGCGGATGTTTGAGGCGAACCGTGAATTGCCATCGCTCGCCACCGCGCACGCGAGATGGCGCATCGGAAGTCACAGCGCCATACCAGGCTAGCGCGATACGCCCTTTAAGGCCCGCCACATCGCTTTCATCGACATCGAGAACAAAACGGACGCCACGCTCGAAGGTCTGGGGCAGCCCAGTGACCGTGCCGCGCACCACGATATCGCGCGCTTCCAAGGAGCGGTCGATCCGCGCATCGAGTCGGTTGTGTGCAATAAAACTGGCCCACCCATACGCGAGCGCGGATCCGGCGCCGATGAGTAACACGGCGCTCACAACGCCATGGCGGGCGCGCAAGGCCCAAACGCCTAGCGCACCGACGGTCAGCGCGACAGCCGTCCATAGGGCATCGGGCAGCGTGGCCGATTGCTGCAGGAGTGCCGCGCCGCCGACGGCGCCAATCGCTAATGCGCGCACCAATCGCTCATCATCAGCGGATGCCTGGCAATCACGTTCAACCGGGACTCCTCAGAATCTTTCAACAACGCTGCACCGATCTTCTAGAATCCAACCATGCTTCGCAAAACCATCCGCCGGATTCTGCCATCCCCCGAGTCGATCGCGAACAATCGCTTTCTCAAGCGCTTCGGCCCGCGTTTATCGCATCCGAATCTTTGGCATATCAATCGACGCTCGATCGCAGGCGGCACCGCGGTTGGCATGTTTGCGGGTCTGATCCCCGGCAGCAACCCGGTCCAGTTTGCCGCAGGCGCGGCGGGCGCGTTGGTGTTCAAGGTCAATCTGCCGGTCGCGGTGTTCGTCACGCTGTACTCCAACCCATTTACGATCGTGCCGCTCTATTTCGCGGCATTCTGGATCGGTCAGCTCGTCATAGGCGGCGATGGCACATTGACGCTGCCACCGAATTTGACCCTGGCGGATTTCTTTCACTCGCTGTTGGCCGTGCTTGAATGGTTCGTTTCGCTTGGCAAGCCGCTTGCGATCGGACTGGTCAGCCTGGGGCTTGGTCTGGCGGCCGCCGGTTACTTTTTAGTCGAGATTGCCTGGCGCATCCATGTCGTCGTGGCTTGGCGCAGGCGCAAGCGCCGTCGCGCGAGGTGACTGGCGCCCGCTTCTCGATTAAGCGGCAGACTGCGCAAGGAGCCCGTCATCCAGTCGGAGAATCCGGTCGGCACGCGCGGCAAGCTCCGGGTCATGCGTCACAATGACAAAACTCGTACCACGCTCCCGATTCAATTTAAGAAGTAGTTCGAACACCGATGCGGCGGTATGATGATCAAGATTGCCGGTTGGCTCATCCGCCAATACACAGGCAGGCGCCGTCACCAAGGCTCGTGCCAGCGCCGCGCGCTGACGTTCGCCGCCTGACAGTTGCGATGGCGTATGCGAAAGGCGCTCGCCCAGACCCACATCGACCAGGACGCGCCGCGCTTGTTCGCGAGCTTCCGCGGTATTCATGCGACGAATAAATAGCGGCATCGCCACGTTCTCGAGCGCCGTGAACTCCATCAGGAGATGATGAAACTGATAGACGAAGCCAAGGGCCTTGTTGCGAAGGTCGCCACGCTCCACCTCCGACAGCAAATGCATCGGCTTACCCAACACTTCCACCGTGCCGGCGGTGGGCTCATCAAGGCCGCCCAATAAATGCAACAACGTGCTCTTACCTGAGCCGGACGCACCGACAATCGCCACCACTTCGCGCTCGCGTACTTCGATATCGACGCCCGTCAACACCGGCACCGGATGCGTCCCTTGCATATAAGTCTTGGTCAGTCCACGACAAGAAAGGACCACTGGTAATTGAGTGTCGTTCATTCGTAGCGAAGAGCTTCTGCCGGACGCACGCGTGCCGCGCGCCAGCTTGGGTAAAGGGTTGCGACAAGGCTGAGCAACAAGGAAACCACCCCAATCGTCAGCACGTCGTTCCGTTGGAGTTCAGAGGGCAATTCACTGATGTAGTACACGGATGGATCAAGCAATCGCAACCCGAGCACCTGTTCAAGAAATGGCACGACGACATCGACATTGAGTGCGAGGACGATGCCGCCTAACACACCGCCAACGGTACCGACCGCGCCGATCAGAAATCCTTGAATCACGAAAATTCGCATGACGCTGCCAGGCGAGGCACCTAGCGTACGCAGAATGGCGATGTCAGAACGCTTGTCGGTGACTACCATGATCAGCGTCGAGACAATATTGAAAGCAGCCACCGTCACGATCAAAAGAAGAATGGTAAACATCACGTTCTTTTCCACCTGCACGGCGCGAAAGAAGCTGGCGTGGCTTTGGCTCCAATCGGTCACCTTGCTGGCTGGAATTTGCTCGCCGATCTTCTTGGCGATCGTGCGCGCCTCGAACAGATCGGCAAGTTTCAAGCGCACGCCCGACACCTGATCCCCAGTGCGGTAAAAGCGCTGCGCATCCTCGATATGAATGAGCGCCAAGCCACCGTCATATTCAAATAGACCGATTTCGAAGATCCCAACGACACGAAATTGCTTGAGTCGCGGCAACACACCCGCCGGCGTTACGAGCCCTTGCGGTGCAATCAGGGCCACGCGCTCGCCCATTCGCACCTGCAAAGCACGCGCGAGCTCGACGCCCAGCACGACACCGAATTCACCGGCCTGCAGGGCCTCCATGCGGCCCGCAACCATATGTTTGCGGCCCAGCTCCGCGACACTTGCTTCTAGGGTCGGTTCGATGCCGCGCACAATGGCGCCACGAATGCTGCCACCATGCGAAAGCATGCTTTGCGACATCACATAGGGCGCAGCGCCAATCACA
>CAMDRJ010000368.1 GCA_945906755.1 Klebsiella pneumoniae
TGGTCGGGCCGCACACGCAACTGGACACCTGTCGGGGCAGTAACGCTCAACCCAGAACGCGACTCGGTGGTCGCCATGCAATCCCAGCTCAAAGATATTCAGCCGTTGGCTGCATGACCGAGGCGACAACTACCTTGACGCGCGCCGCCGGTCAAGGTAGCGTAGACCTCGGCGAGACTATGCGCGCCGCAGCAGGCATCTTTCTTCCCGAATCGAAGAAAGAGATCGATGCTGGGCGCATGATGTTCGTGATCCGCGTAAAACGTGGCGATGAGCACCGAGGTATCAAGAAAGGCCTTCACTTGCTCCCGCCGGCGTTCTGACGATGGCGTTGTGCCCGGATGGCTCGTAGGGTTTCCTCCGCTGCCGCCGCGGTGAGCGGCTCGCCGGTGCGAAACACCCAGACGCCGCGCTCTTTTCGCAGCGGCGCGGTACCGCGCGCCGGCCGCAACGTCAGTTCGTCACCATTGATCGTGAGATCGAGGATGTCACCGGGGGAGAGACGCATGGCGTCGCGGAGGGGCTTGGGCAGGACGACGCGGCCTGCTTGATCAAGAGTGACTTTGGCATTCATGATGCCATAATACAATGGCACGCCCCATTTGGGAAATGGCATTACTTGATGCCACCTGAAAAATTCCCTAATCACAACGGGCAACGGGGTGTCGCCCAACACGCTGACAGAACCGTCACCGGCATTGACGTCGCAGGGCGATTGCCTATCCGCGTATGTGCGGAAGGTCGCGTCTTGAATTACGACATCTGGCATCCCTGCTACCCGGCTTTCATGACGAGATCGATTCGGCGGTGGCGCTAATCAGCATAGAAAGCCCATACCACCGCAAATGACGGTCACTTTGCAGGGTATCTCGCCTCGTGTGAACCGCAGCGCGCATAGCACTTGACATCACTTCATCATGATGCAACGATGGCGGCATGAGAACGACCATCGATTTACCACCCGATCTCCACGATGCTGTTACGTCCATCGCCGCCCATCGGCGGAAGAGCATGAATCAGACGGTGGCCGAGTTGATTCGACGTGGATTGGCCCATCCGCCGTTGGCAGCTGACGCGGTCCCCAATGCTCGCGTGCGAATCGATAAGCGTACTGGTTTGCCGGTGATCCGATCACCGCGGCCGGTGACATCGGAAGACGTTCGGTCGATCGAGGACGAGTGATGGCCGGTTTGCCAGCGCCGCGGCGGAAGTCGGCCGGCACGGTGCATCTCCTGGATGGCAATGTTCTCTACGCCTTGATCGATGAGGCGCATGTGCACCACACCCCGGCGCGGCAGTGGTTCTCAACCTCGTCGGGTGAATTCGCAACATGCCCCATTACGCAGGGCACGCTTTTGCGACTGGTAATGCGCCTGGGTGGGCACGGTGTCGAGGAGGCGTTGGCTCTGCTCGCTGTGGTGACGGCCCATGTGAAACACCACTTCTGGCCCGACTTGCTGCCCTACGACCGGGTGCGATGGCACGGCGTGATGGGTCATCGGCAAGTGACCGATGCCTACCTTGCCAGCCTGGCTCGACACCATGGGGGCAAGCTCGTCAGTTTCGACAAGGGGCTGGTCGCTTTGCACAGGGACGTCGGGGTCGCGGTGGAGGCGTAGGGGGCGACGACTTGGCGTAGATGTGGTGGTACGCTCCGCTGATCTTTGCTTGTTGTCTACCTGCGTATGAAACCCTTTCTCCTCAACGACGTCTTCAACATCAATCTCGACCTTGCCATCAAGAACGCGGGTGTCGACGGTGTGCAGGGCATCGTCATTGATAATTTCCTCAAGCATCCCGACCGGGCGCGCGCGATTCTCGACACGGCACCAGCCGCCAACTGGAAGCATGTAGAAGGCGGGCGCAATTTCACCGACTACTATGATTGCCGGCTACGCTTTCCCGTTTGGTTCCCGAACAACATGGTCGCCATCGCCCACCAAGCCATCGAGAGCGTGTATGCGGCAAAAACGCAGCCGCAGGATCCGCATGTCGATGTCAATTGGTTCATGCAGATCAAGGAACGGCGTGCCGATTTTGCGTTCCCGCATCACGATGTTCGAACTCAAGGGGTCCGCTCATTCACCTGCCTTGTTTATCTCAACACGAAGCAAGAAAGCTCAGGCGGTACTGGTTTCTTTCGATACCGTCCAACGGGCGCACTGGCTACCGATGCCGCGTTTGATCAGGCGGTCGTGAAAGACACGCGATTGGTGGAAGACGGCCGCGATTACTGGCCGGATCAGGTGGCCGGACAATGGGACATGGTTGGGGCGGTAGACATGGTGCCCGGACGTCTGCTCATTTTCCCGTCGCAGTATTTTCACGCTGCGTACCATCCGCGCGATTCGTTCTACAGTTTTCCGCGCATGACGCTGGCTTTTTGGATGATCTATTAGGTTGCAATTTACATGGTGCGGCCATCGGTACATGCGGGTCAGGACGGCGGCGTAAGAAGACCGGGCTCGAATTAATCGCAAAATATAGTCATTGCAGTTTGACGGACGAAATTCGTGGGAATAACATTGTTGCCACCATGAAAGCTATGCATGTCAGTATTCGACCGATCGGCAACTCCCAAGGGGTAGTCATTCCAAAGCCGATCCTGGCGCAACTTGGCCTGAACGGCGAGGAGGGTGCCGAGATGACCATCGAGGGTGGCGCCCTCGTGTTGCGCCGACCGGCCAGCGCGGCGCGCTCCGGCTGGGCTTCAGCGGCCAAGATGATCGCTGAAGCCGGCGACGACGAGTTGGTGATGGGCGAATTCGGCAATGCGGCGGGCGCGGAGCTCGCTTGGTGAGGCGTGGGGAGATTTGGTTGGTGAATCTTGATCCCACCGTCGGGAGCCAAATCAGAAAATCGCGTCCGTGTGTCGTGGTGTCCCCTGCCGAGATGCACGATCATCTGCGCACTGTGATGGTCGCGCCAAGGACCACCAAGAGTCATCCGGCGCCGTTTCGCATCGGCGTGACTCATGGCGGTAAGAAGGGCTTGATTCTCCTGGATCAGTTGCGCGCCGTGGACAAGGCCCGGCTAGCGAAGAAATTGGGTGCAGTGTCACCAAAGGTGCTCTTGTAGGTCATGAGGTGGCGCTCAAGGCAGCTCGGAACTTCAGAACACTTCGAGACCTCGCTGCAGACCTCGCTGGGGTCATGCAGACCTCGCTGGGGTCACGAGACCTCGCTGGGGTCAGGTCTTGCATTAACGTATGCCAAAGCGTGCGCCCACCGACCTCGCTGGGGTCAGGTCTTGCATTAACGTATGCCAAAGCGTGCGCCCACCGGTACGTCAGGGTGTTGTTAATGCCAGACTCTAAGCGCATTGGGTCAACGCGGAGCGCGTAGACGCGATCGCGTCTTGGTCGCGGCATGGCAATGTCGCATGTTCCAGCGGGTGAGAGTCGCGCCCAGATAA
>CAMDRJ010000369.1 GCA_945906755.1 Klebsiella pneumoniae
AATGCCCAAGGTCTTCACCGAGGGTTTGATGTTTCCGTTGCGCTGTTGTTAGTGATCAACCGAGGTCTTGAATTGAAATCGCTGTTACAGAGTGTGTTGCGTTGTATCGTTGGCCTGCTCGTCGCTTTGGTGGCGGGCGGCGCGCTCGCGCAGGCGTATCCCAACAAAACCGTGCGCCTCGTCGTGCCGTTTCCGCCCGGTGGCGCCGCGGAGGCGCAAGCACGGGTACTTGCACATAAACTCGCCGAGCTGTGGGGGCAGCCCGTCATCATCGATAACAAACCCGGTGCCGGCACGACGATAGGCGCGGCATTCGTCGCGAAAGCCCCAGCCGATGGCTATACGCTCATGATGGCGTATATGATTTCGCATCTGGCGACGCCACATATGTACAAGTCGCTACCCTATGATCCGCTCAAGGACTTTGCGCCGATTTCGCTGATCGGCACGCAGCCGCTGATTGTCGCCGTGCCCGCTGCCAGCAAGCTCGCGACGCTTGGCGATTTGATTGCTGCGACAAAAGGTCGTTCTGATGCGTTGGCCTTTGCCAGTACCGGGACCGGCGCCGGACCGCATCTCGCGGCGGAGCTGTTCTTCTCACGTGCATCGATCAAGGCCACGCATATTCCATTCAAAGGATCGAGTCCGGCATTGGTGGCACTCCTGGGTAGTCAAGTCGATTTCAGTTTTCTGGATGGCAGTGCGCTGACTTCGATTCAAGCCGGAAAGATCCGGGCGTTGGCGGTAACGACCGCGAAACGCTGGACGCAATTACCGGATACCCCAACCATCGCCGAATCAGGCTTTGCCGGATTCGACGTCACATCGAGCGGCATGCTGATTGCGCCGGCCGGCACGCCCCGCGAGATCGTGCTCGCCATCCATAGCGCAGTCGCACGTGCGGTCGCATCGCCCGATGTTCGCGAGCGCTTCGCGGCCCAGGGTCATGATCCGGCGACCACCACGCCTGATGAGCTTGCAAGAATCATGGCAGAGGAATCAACCAAGTACGGGCGGCTGGTGCAAGCGCTCGGTATCAAGGTGGAATAGCAGTCAATCGCAGGAAGACGCGTCCTTTGAACCAGCAGTAGCGCAGGAGTTTGCATGACAACGCAGTTGAACAAAGGCGCGACCTTTCGCGTCGCCGCCGACGTAGGTGGCACTTTTACCGATGTGGTGAGCTTCAATGAAGCGACCGGCGAGTCCTGCTACGGCAAGACGTTGACGACGCCTGAGCATCTCGTCGAGGGTATCGTCACCGGTGTGCATAAGGCCGCCACCCCTTTCCCCGGCACGCGGCTCTTTTTGCATGGCACTACTATCGCGATCAATACGATCCTCGAGCGCACCGGTGCGCACACCGCGCTGCTCACCACCAAAGGCTTTCGCGACATCTATGAAATCGGCCGCATTAACCGGCCCGATGCCTACAACTTGTTCTTTCGCAAGCATGTGCCGCTCGTCAAGCGCTCGCTGCGTATCGAAGTCAATGAGCGGATGGGCGCCAAGGGTGAGCCGCTTATTCCGATGCGCGATGAAGACGTTGCCGCGATTGCACGCGATCTGCGCGCGCAAGGCATTAAAGCGGTGGCCATCCTCTTCCTGCATTCCTACGCCAATAACGACCATGAACTGCGTGCCAAGCAGATCGTCGAGCGTGAATGCCCAGGCATGTTTGTCACGGCCTCGCATGAACTCTCACAGGAATACCGCGAATTCGAACGCACTTCCACGGTAGCCGCCAACGCCTATATCGGCCCACGCGTGCGCGGCTACCTGCGCGAAGTAGAAGAGCGCATTGCTCGCGAGCAATTCAAGGGAACGTTCTTTGTCGTGCAGTCTTCGGGTGGGCTCTATGACGTCGCCCATGCGCAGCGTGAGTGCATCAAGATGCTGGAGTCAGGGCCCGCGGCAGGCGTGATCGGCGCACGCGCCTTGTGTGAGCGTCTCGCGCTAAAGAGTGCGATCGCATTCGACATGGGCGGCACCACCGCCAAAGCGGGCGTGGTGCTGGACGGCGAAGTGATGATGGCGGGCAACATCATGATCGGCGGCTACACCGAGGGCATGCCGATCCAGATCCCGCTGATCGACATTCAGGAAGTCGGCACGGGTGGTGGCAGCATCGCGCGTGTGGAAGCGGGCGGCAGTCTGCGCGTTGGGCCGCAAAGTGCCGGGGCGGCGCCGGGGCCGGTCTGCTATCGATTGGGCGGTCAAGAGCCCACCGTGACCGATGCCAACCTCGTGCTTGGGCGTCTCGCCCCCGATCGCTTTCTTGGTGGCGAGATGCAACTCGATCGCGCGGCGGCAGAGAAGGCGATTCGCGACCGCGTCGCCACGCCGCTTGGCATCGATTGGGTCGATGCGGCCAACGGCATCATCCAAATCGCCACGACGACGATGTCGCATGTCGTCACGCGTGTCACGACCGAGCGCGGGCTGGATGCGGGCGACTTCGCGATGGTTGCTTATGGCGGGGCGGGGCCGTTACATGCCGGCCTGGTGGCCAAGGAACTGCGTATTCCCACGGTAATCATTCCTCCATCACCCGGACACTTCTCCGCACACGGCATGCTGATGGCCGATCTGCGCCGCGACTTCGTACGCACCTGGTTCCGTCCGCTCGCTAATGCGGATTTCGATGAGATGGAACGCATCTATCGCGCGATGGAGGAGGAAGGTCGCCGCGCGCTGGAGCGCGATGTGACCGACCCGTCGAAGATTACGAGCCAGCGCCGCGCGGATATGCGTTATGTCGGGCAGGAGCATGCGGTGACCGTCGATTTGCCGATGAAGTTATTCACCGATCGCGATCAGGCCGGCATCAAGACGCATTTCGATGAGGTGCATGCGCTACGTTATGGTTTTCATGCGGATGCGGAGCCCGCGGAAATCGTGAGTCTACATAGCTCGGTGATCGGCTGGCTGGATAAACCCAAACCCAAACGCATGCCGCGCGGCACACCTTCACCGGAAGCGGCGCTTAGCCAGAAACGCGACGTCTACTTCACCGAAGCCGGTCGGTTCGTGGCCACGCCGGTCTACGTGCGCGATCGCTTGCAGGTCGGCATGCGAATAGAGGGGCCGGCGCTCGTCGAGGAATATGCATCGACTACCGTGGTGTTTGCCGGCGATGTGCTCGAAGTGAGCGAGTTCGGTGACCTCGTCATTACGATCGCGCGGAGCTAGGCCATGGAAAAGCGTCCTGATCCGGTCCGCACCGAAATCATCCGCAATGGGCTGGTGGCGATTACCGAGGAGATGAAATCCAATCTTCTGCGCACCGCCTACAGCATGATCATCTACGAGGCGCAAGACTTCACCGTTGGCCTCTTCGATGCCGAAGGCAATACCGTGTCGATCGGTATTGGCCTGCCGATGTTCATTCGCGGCATGA
>CAMDRJ010000370.1 GCA_945906755.1 Klebsiella pneumoniae
CCAAGGCCACTGGGTGCCTGGTCTTCCGACATCCGCTCATCGCTCTTCAGTCCGAACCGGGAACCGATCGGTGTGCCGAGCCAGGTTTCAGATTGAGTGATGCCGTGATGCCATGTCGTTTCGCCGAGGACGGCAATCGGACGTCTGATCGTCGCCGCCGGATCGAGGCTCATGCCGAATTGCGGCGCGGCCGGGTCTGGGGCAGGCGCAGTCGTGACCTTCGTAATGAGATCGGCCGGATCATTCGCGTTCGGCAATGGGCGCGGTACACCGGCCCACACTTTGAGCGGATCGGACACATCACTCGCAAGGGATGGCGGTGGTGCGGCGATTGCACGGCGTTTGCCGTTGATATAGAGCGCGAAGGTATTGCTTGGGCTGCCACGCGTAAGCGCGATGAGTGGTGAGGCGTCCAGGGCTGCCCGCACGAGCGATTGGATCGCTGCTGCAGAATGCGCGCTTTTCACGATGAATTTGATGCGCGGCGCAACGGCGGAACCTTTGCCGTCGCCGCGAAAGAACGAGCCGTTGAATTCATAGCCGTTCACTATTTCAGTGGCGAGCGCATCGATCTTAACCCCAGTGGCGGACGCGAGCGTCATGAACCGGTTTTGCAGATCGGCCTGGAATCCGGCACTCATGAAGCCAAGCGGAAACGGCGCGAGGTCGGTGCCTTTGAGACTCGCGCCTTCATCGCTCGTCAACCGGTAGCTGCTGCCCGCTTCACCCTCGGTGACGACACATTCCTTCTGATGGCCGCCCATGGCGCGCAGATCGACGCGAAATACGTCGCGCGCCGCAGAACCGCCGATAACGCCTGAGCGTCGTGGGCCCTGGCGCACCTTGAATGCGAGCGGAAATCCGGAGCCTTCGATCGAATCAGTCTGTTGGATGGATTGGGGCATGTCGATGCTCCTGCCAAAGGGGTGCGGAACGGGCAATCGATGGATTATGGCGCAAGGGTCCCGCCGCGGTTGGAGCACCCCTGCGCGCTAGAATCACGCACGCCACAACCTTGACCTTCGACCATGCACAAGCCTTCGCCCCGCGCCTGGGCCCCGCCCGCCGTCCGCAACGAATTGCATTTCGGCAGGCTGGTACCGTGCTTTACTGAGCGCCCAAAGAATCTCGTCGAACTGCTCGCGCGTACGATGAAGGAGCACGGTGACTCCGAGGCAGTCATCGATAGCGCCAAACGCTTGACCTATCGCGACCTGCATGAAGCATCGCTGCGCGTTGCCGCCGGATGGGCCGCCGAAGGCATTGGCGCAGGAGATCGGATCGTCCTATTCGTGACCAACCGGCATGAATTCATGATCGCGCTCATCGCCGCCTTCTATCTTGGCGCGATAGCCGTACCGGTCAATGTCAGAGAGGAACGCGACGGTCTGGCCTTCGTGCTGAACCAATGCCAGGCCAAGGCGATCGTGTTCGATGCTGCGCTCGCTCCACGATTGCCAGATACCGCGGTGCGGCGATATGCGATCGATGGCGTCGTCGCCGGCGCGATTGCATTCGAATCCCTTGGCGCTCACTGCCCGCCCTTGGCAGCCATCGCTGCGCCCAAGGAGGACGAAACGGCCGTGCTGCTCTACACCTCCGGCACCACTGGGCGCCCCAAGGGTGCGATGCTCACCCACTTCAATATCATTCACTCGGTGTTGCACTACCAGGTCTGCATGGGAATTCGCGCGAGCGACCGATCGGTGCTTGCCGTCCCCGCGAGCCATGTGACGGGCCTGGTGGCGATTACGCTGTCGATGTTTCTCGTGGGTGCCCGCGTGATCATCATGGGGGAGTTCAAGGCAGCCCCGTTTCTCGAACTCGCCGCGCGGGAACGCATGACGCACACGCTGGTTGTCCCGGCGATTTACATCCTGCTGTTGCGCGACCCGAGTTTTAATCGCACCGATCTGTCGTGCTGGCGCATCGGTGGATATGGTGGCGCGCCAATGCCCGGGCCCACGATCGAGGCCCTGGCAAAGAAGCTGCCCGGCCTCGTGCTCCAAAACGCCTACGGCGCAACCGAGACGACTTCGCCAGTGACTGTCATTCCCGCCGGGAATCAGGCCGCGCATTTGGCGAGCGTCGGCCAAGTGGTGCCCTGTGGTGATGTGCGCATCATGGACGAAGATGGCCGCGAAGTTCCGATTGGCGAACCCGGTGAACTATGGATCGGCGGTCCAATGATCGTACCGGGCTATTGGGACAATCCCGAGGCCACCGCGCGTGAGTTTGCAAGCGGTTACTGGAAGTCTGGCGATATTGGATCGATCGACGCGGACGGTTACGTCTACGTCTTCGATCGCAAGAAAGACATGATCAATCGCGCCGGCTACAAGGTGTACTGCGCCGAAGTGGAGAGCGTGCTATCGGCGCATCCGGATGTCGTGGAGGTGGCGCTCGTCGCGCAACCGGACCCGGTGCTTGGCGAAAAAAGTCGTGCGTTCGTAGTGGCCCGCTCCCCCGCACTTTCTACTGAGATGGTGCGCGCGTACTGCGCGGAGCATCTGGCCGACTACAAGGTGCCCGATTTCGTCACATTTCTCGATGCGCCGCTGCCGCGCAATGCCAACGGCAAGGTGCTGAAACGCCAGTTGCGCGGTTGACGCGCTTACCGCACCACCAGCACCAGAATCCCCATCACGAGAAACAAGGCCGCCGCGATGCCATGCACGAGTCGCTGCGGCAATTTCGTGGCGGCAACCTCACCCAATAGGACGGCCGGCACGTTGGCGATCATCATGCCAAGCGTCGTCCCCGCGACCACGGCCATCAACGCGTCATAGCGTGCCGCGAGCGCCACCGTGGCGATTTGCGTCTTATCGCCCATTTCAACGAGAAAGAACGCCACCACCGTGGTCACGAATACGCCAAAGCGTGGCGCTGCGATCGGCGCATTGTCGATCCGGTCAGGAATCATGATCCAAACCGCCATCGCGATGAAGGAAGCGCCAAGAATCCAGCGCATCGCATCAGCGCCGACCGCTTGCGCAACCCAGCCGCCCACCGCGCCGGCCAAGCCGTGATTGGCGAGCGTGGCAACGAGAATGCCAAGGATGATCGGAACCGGCTTTTTGAATCGCGCCGCCAGCAAAAGCGCGAGCAGCTGCGTCTTGTCGCCGATCTCGGCCAAAGCGACGATGCCGGTTGAAACGAGGAATGCATTCACTAGAACCTATCTCATAAATCCGCGGGAGCCGCGTTGCTGACAAAACGGGATGAATGCAAGGCGTCCGGGCGCAGGCAATGCTTATTGCCTTGCCAAGACCGGCAACACAGCAGGCGCCCGTTTTGGCTGCAACCCACAGGGAGCGGGGCCCTGGGCCTTCATGGC
>CAMDRJ010000371.1 GCA_945906755.1 Klebsiella pneumoniae
TCGACCGACAGCATGCCGTGGTTGTAGAAGAAGCGGACAAAATAATGCGCCGGAAAGCGCTTGATGCTTGCTGGATCGGTCGACCAGATTGCCGCGCCCATCGGCACGATGTAATGCTCGATGAATGCCTGCGAATAGGCATTAGCCGCGAGATACTCGCCGAGCGTCAGCTCGCTCTTCGGTTCGGTAATCAGCGCGGGCGCTGCGCGGTTGAAGCGCAGGATGTCGCGGATCATTTGCCAGAATGAGGGGCGCACCAGGTTGCGGCGCTGCGCGAACAGCGTGTTGAGCGAGCTGCCGTTGTATTCGAGTCCGCTCTGTTCAACGCGTACCGAAAAACTCATATTGCTTGGCTGAGTGGCAACGCCAAGATCGGCAAGAAGGCGATTGAATCGAGGATAGGTCCAGTCATTGAAGACGATAAAGCCGGTATCGACGGCGTATGTTTTCCCCACCTGCTCGATCTCATGCGTGTGCGTGTGCCCGCCCACATGTGAGCCCGCCTCGTAGACGGTTACGTCGTGTTCGCGCGAGAGGTAGTAGGCCGCCACGTTGCCTGCGATGCCCGTCCCGATGATGGCGATTTTCATACGGAGGCCCGTGCATCGCGGATCGCGGCGGGAACCTGCCGCAGATCCCAGATCAAGCCCGTCGCGGACAGTGCGCGCAACAAGTAGTAGGTCACATCGATCTCCCAAGGATAGAACCCTTGGCGTACCGAGCCCGGAAAGTGATGATGGTTGTTGTGCCATCCTTCGCCGAACGTCAACAGTGCGACAAGCAGGCTATTGCGCGATTGGTCGCGGCTTGCATAACGACGCCAGCCAAACGTGTGGGCAAGCGAGTTCACGGTGAAGGTCGCGTGATAGAGCGCGACCGTCGAGATGCAAAAGCCCCATACCAGCAGCATCGCCCCATCGGTCGCAAGTGACGGCACCGCCCAGGCGAGCCACTCGCCCGTGCCGTACAGCAAGGCGCCGAATGCGATCGGTATCAATACATCGAACCGATCGAGGAATCGCAGCTCCGGAAACTTGGCAAGATCTCTCACCAGTTCACCGCGCGTCGCGAAGTTTTCCCGCGCGAGGAACCAGCCCATATGCGCCCACATGAATCCATGGCGATGGGGCGAGTGGGCGTCTTCTTCGTCATCCGCATGCGCGTGATGATGGCGATGTTGCGAGGCCCACCAAAGCGGCCCGCGCTGCACTGCCGTGGCGCCGAGGATGGCGAACCCGCATTGCGTCAAACGCGAAGTGCGGAACGCCTTATGCGAGAAGTAACGGTGATAGAAGCCGGTGATCGCGAACATGCGAAGTGCATACAAGGCGATCGCGAGGCCTACCGCGAACGGGCTCCATCCCACCCAAATGACGGCAAGACAACCAAGGTGGATCGCGATGAACGGAACCACCCTTGGCCAATCGATTCGCCGACCGTGAGCCGCGCCGGTCGTGGCGGCGTCATTGTCGATCCAGGTGAGCAGTGCGCGGTAAGCGTTCGCGCTGGGCGGGTTAGCGGCTTTCATCATTTCAACCCTGCATGCCCGCCGGCCAGCGTTGTGGGACCAAGCGGATATCGTTTGCGTCGTAGCCCTGTTGCTCGGCGAATAAGATCATCCGCGCATAGTCGTTTGGCGATATCTGCGGCGTGCGCGCCATGATCCAGAGGTAGTCGCGATTTTCGCGGCCGATGATGGTTTGCGAGTAATCGTCATTCAGGTAGACGATTCGGTAGTCGGCCTTGATTGGCCAGATAAATTGCATGCCCCATACCGCGTTCGATGCCCGGTCGCGCACGAAGCCACGCGGGGTGTAGCGTTTTTCGGGTCCGTCGAAGCTGTCGGCGCGAAACGTGAAGGTGGTTGCAATCGTTCCGTCCGTGTCGATGCGATAGGACTCGACGGCGTTGTGTGCACCTTTCTCGATAAAGGTCGGAATACTCGCGATCACATACCAATCGCCCATGAAGCGTTCGAGATCCACCTTCGGAACGGTGGCGATCGGCGGCAGCGGTGCGCTTTGGCACCCGGCGAGGGCTAGGAGCGTTGCGATCAAGGCAGGTTTTAGGAATTGCATGGATGGGTCATTTCTGTGAAGGGTGGATCACTGGATGAAGTAGCGCAGCATCCGGCCGCTCTCGGTCCGCGATTCGAGCTTCACCCATTGCGCGTCGGCGGTGTACCAAACGTCGATGCGGAATTTGGGCGCGTGCAGGGCATAGCGGCGTGCAGTGGTGGGCGCGCCACGCACCTGCAGGAATTCTTCGCCGAGCGGCTCGATGCGAACGTCGGTCAGCTCGCCGGTCTGCACATTGAGCAGCTTGGTTTGTTTCAGCATCGCCGGATTCCAATAGGCGAAGCTCATGACGCATGAGGGCAAGCGCGTTTTACCGTTCGCGCCTTCAGTATCGAAATGCGCGCCGTTACGCATGCCGCGTACCACCGCGCGTGTGCCGTTGTCGTCGGTCCGTGCGTCGATGTCCTGCAGGCACTCGCCCTGCCAGCGTTCGCGTGCCTGATGGGAATAGCTGTACGCATTGATAAACCAGAATTTCACGTTAAAGCGCGCATCACTTTCAACCCGGCGTTCCGGGGCGTCGCCTGCCACGCGGAAGGTATGCGTGCCGACCTCGGCGTCGTCGATCAGCACGCGAAAGCGCCACTCCCGATCCGTGTTGGCGAGTGCGGGGCCGGCCATGAAGGCGGCAAGCAAGGCGGCAAGCAGCAGAAAGAGTGGGATCTTCATGTGCCGGTACTCGGTCGCCATGGGATAAACGCGTTGGTGCGGTTGACGTAGGCGCGATAGGCTGGGCGGCGTTCGTGAATGTCGGCCTCGAGCAGCGTGACGCCCGAGACTTTGAGCAACAGGAACGTCATCAGGAGAGGGGCGAACAACGTCCACCAACCGCCCGCGCCGATGGCGATCAGATAGAAGCCCCACCAGAGCATCGCTTCACCGAAATAGTTCGGATGGCGGGTATAGCGCCAGAGGCCGGTGTCGAGCACCGAGCCCCGCTTGGTGGGGTCGGCCTTGAAACGGGCGAGCTGCCAGTCGCCGATCAACTCAAATAGAAAGCCGATCACCCAAAGCAGAATGCCCGCGTAATCCATGACGCCAAGGGCTCGCTGGTTGCCAAATGCGGCGAAGATAGGCAGCACGATGATGCATGCAAGGACCCCTTGCAGACCGAATACAAGATAGAGGCTCTTCCATGCGAAGCCCGGTTCGTTGCGGGCCCGAATCGCCTGATAGCGGCGATCTTCGGGTTCGCGCCAATTGCGCCAGGTGAGATAGATGGCCAGGCGCAGCGCCCAGAGTGCAACCAAGCCAA
>CAMDRJ010000372.1 GCA_945906755.1 Klebsiella pneumoniae
CGCGTCCCGTCCTCGACTCCGACAAGAACGGTACCGCCGGCCGTGTTGGCGAAGGCGACGACAGTCCGCAGCAACCCGTCGGGCGACGACAGGTCCCGCTTGAACTCGAGCGTCTTGCCCTCGGGACGACGAAGGGTTTCCAGAAGATCCACTACTTAGAAGTTTACTAGGAAGACACGAATATCACCAGTCTTCAGAGAAGACTGGATCACGGGGTGCGTCTGATTCGGCAATTGATGCGTTCGGGGCTGGTCACGAGCGGCGACTCGCGAGCACTATTCGCAGTGCGCACATCGAGTCGTTGCGACCGTAAGCGAAAATATTTACACACTTTTGACACAGCATCTGGGAAAAAGCCGCACAGCAATTCCAAGTTCTTGATGTGGCGGGAGGAATTTGGGGTGGCTGATGGGACTCGAACCCACGACAACCGGAATCACAATCCGGGACTCTACCAGCTGAGCTACAGCCACCGTAGATACTTCAGGGCACGCACTGCATGGCGTGCCCGGCGGGACTCGAACCCACAACCCCCGGCTTAGAAGGCCGGTGCTCTATCCGATTGAGCTACGGGCACTCCCTGTTAAACTGGTCGGGGTGGAGAGATTTGAACTCCCGACATCCTGCTCCCAAAGCAGGCGCGCTACCAGGCTACGCTACACCCCGGAAATTTGCCAAATCAGGCCCAAGCCAGATTCAATTTGCAGCCGACGTTACGCCGGAACCAAAGGCGCGTAATATACCTCCCGCACCATCCGGGGTCAACGCAGCGCCCATATCCATTGCCTTTGAAACGATTGCTTGCACCCCCCTATTTTTTCTGTTATTAAAGCACCTTTTTTCGAGTATCGGATCATTGATGGCCGCTGAACTGCACAAGACTTTCCCACCCTATAAAGCCAAGGCGCGTGAGGAATACATGAACCCGCGCCAACTCGCGCACTTCAGGCTCATGCTCGACACCATGAAACGCGAGTTGTCCCAGGATATCGACCGCACGGTGCACACGATGCAGGACGAGGCGACGATATTCGCCGATCCCAATGACCGCGCCAGTCAGGAATCCGACATGTCGCTGGAACTGCGCAATCGCGACCGCGAACGCAAGCTGATCAAGAAAATCGACGAAACCATCGCCCGTATCGATGCGTCGGAATACGGCTACTGCGACAGTTGCGGTATCGAAATCGGGCTCAAGCGCCTCGAAGCACGGCCAACGGCGACTCTGTGCATCGACTGCAAGACGCTCGATGAACTTCGCGAGAAGCAGGTAGCGAAGTAACCTGCCGCGGGCCGCGGCGGCGCAAAAAAATGGCAGCCTGCGGGCTGCCATTTCTCTTGTTACACAGAGACGGCTACTGCACGGTCTGCGGCTGTTCCTGCGCCTCTGCAGCGGCCGCCTTCATGCTCAGGCGCAACCTGCCCTTTTCGTCGGCCTCGATCACCTTGACGCGGACGGCCTGACCTTCCTTGAGGTAGTCGGCCACGGCATTAACGCGCTCGTTTGCAATCTGCGAGATGTGCAGCAAACCGTCCTTGCCCGGCAGCACGCTCACGATCGCGCCGAAGTCCAGAAGTTTGAGCACAGTGCCGTCATAAACGCGCCCCACTTCGACGTCTGCGGTAATTTCCTCGATGCGTCTGCGCGCGAGTTCGCCACCCTCCGACGAAACGCAGGCGATGGTAACAGTGCCGTCGTCGCCGATGTCGATGGAGGTTCCGGTTTCCTCGGTTAGCGCGCGAATGACCGCCCCGCCCTTGCCGATGACGTCGCGAATTTTTTCCGGCTTGATCTTGAGCGTAATCATGCGCGGCGCGAATGCCGACAATTCGGTGCGCGGCGAATCCATCGCACCCTTCATCTTGTCAAGGATGTGCAAACGGCCTTCGCGCGCCTGGATCAGCGCGGCGTGCATGATTTCCTTGGTGATGCCGGTGATCTTGATATCCATTTGCAATGCAGTGATGCCGTTCTCGGTTCCCGCAACCTTGAAATCCATGTCACCGAGATGATCTTCGTCACCGAGAATGTCCGACAAGACCGCAAAGCGGCTGCCTTCCTTGATCAATCCCATCGCGATACCCGCAACGTGCGCTTTCATCGGCACGCCGGCATCCATCAATGCGAGACACCCGCCGCACACCGATGCCATCGAGCTCGAGCCGTTTGACTCGGTGATTTCCGAGACAACACGCATCGAATAGGCGAATTCCTCCGCGCTCGGCAGCACTGCCAGCAGCGCGCGTTTCGCCAGGCGGCCATGGCCGATTTCGCGGCGCTTCGGCGAACCGACGCGGCCGGTTTCGCCCGTAGCATAGGGGGGCATGTTGTAATGAAGCATGAAGCGATCGGTGTATTCGCCCATCAACGCATCAATGCGCTGCTCGTCACGCGAGGTACCAAGCGTGGCAACCACCAGGCCCTGCGTCTCGCCGCGGGTAAACAGCGCCGAGCCGTGGGCACGGGGCAGCACGCCGGATCGAATCGTGATCGGACGCACCGTGCGTGTATCGCGGCCGTCGATGCGCGGTTCGCCGTTCAGAATCTGACCGCGCACAATTTTTGATTCAAGCGCAAAGCAGATTTCCTTGACGGCATTGCCGTCCGGACCACCCTCTTTGCCAACGCCCACCTCGTTAAATACGCGCGTCCAGATATTGTCGATCGTATGCGAGCGCGCCTGCTTTTCCTTGATCTCGAATGCCGCCTTGAGGTCGCTTTCGGCAAGCGATGCGATGCGGGAAACGAGGGCCTCATCCTTGGCCGGCGGCTGCCATTCCCAGGCGGTCGGATTGACTTCGTCGGCCAGCTGGTTAATCAACTCGATCACGGGCTGCATTTGCTCGTGGCCGAAGACCACGGCGCCGAGCATGACGTCCTCGGACAACTGATTCGCTTCTGATTCAACCATCAGCACCGCCTGCGCGGTGCCGGCGACGACTAGATTCAGCTCCGAAGTCTTGGTTTCGGTCGCCGTCGGATTCAACACGTATTGCCCATCGGCATAGCCGACGCGTGAGGCACCGATCGGGCCATTGAAGGGAATTCCCGACACTGCCAGGGCCGCCGACGTGCCGATCATCGCTGCGATATCGGAATCGATTTCGCTGTTCGAGGACATCACCGTCGCAACGACCTGCACTTCATTGTAAAAGCCGTCGGGAAACAACGGACGAATCGGACGGTCGATCAACCGCGACGTCAGAATTTCCTTTTCGGAAGGGCGGCCTTCGCGCTTGAAAAATCCGCCCGGGATTTTTCCTGCTGCATCGGTGCGCTCCTGGTAATCGACTGTCAGCGGCAGAAAATCCTTCGCC
>CAMDRJ010000373.1 GCA_945906755.1 Klebsiella pneumoniae
CCAGACTACCGTCGTTCGGCATATGTTTGCCGACGTTCGGATGCGGCCAATCGGTCCCCCACAAGATGCGATCTGGCGCGGCACGAACGAGCGCCTGCGCGAATGGCGCTGCATCGGTAAAGGGCGGCCCCATGGACGAGACGCGCTCGGAGCCACAAATTTTTACCCAGGCCTTTTCGCTCTTCATGAAATCGAGCAACACGCGAAAGGGTTGCTGATCCAGGCCGTCTGCGGCGCGTACGCGGCCCATATGATCAATCACAAACGGCAGCGGCAGTGCTTCAAAGACGCTGCGGAATTCAACCAGATCGACCGCGTCCAGGTGAAGGATGAGGTGCCAATTCATCGGCGCAATCCGATCGATGGTTCGTTGGAAGAACGCCATGTCCGGTCGCCCACCCAGATGCTGGACAAAATTGAAGCGCACCGCGCGAACGCCGCCATCGTGCATCCGTTGAAAATCCGCGTCCGTGTACGTCTCATCGATAATTGCCGTACCGCGAAACCGTCCGTTGGAACGCGCGATCGCATCGAGTGTTACGCGCATGTCCGCGCCGTGGCAGCTCGCATGGACGATCACCGCGCGATCGATGCCGAGAAAATCATGCAACGCGCAGAGGGCCTCGAACGGCGCATCGGGCGGAATGTAGCTGCCGTTCTTTGCATAGGGAAATCGTGTGGCCGGACCGAATATATGGCAATGCGCATCACAGGTGCCGCGCGGCACGACGAATGTCGGTTTGCGCGGATGCGGGTCGGGACCGTCGATCAATTTGGACATGTGCGCAATGGGAGGGTAGCCTTGCAAGCAATCGTCGTGGATTCTAGTTCTCTCCAGCACCATTTGCCCAAGTCAGTGATAGGAGCCGTTTTATGAGCGCAACCCCAACCAAACCGTTTCGTGCCGATCATGTCGGCAGTCTGCTCAGACCCCAAGCATTGCGCGATGCCAGAGCGAAAGCAGCGCGCGGCGAAATAAGCAAAGAGGCAGCGCGCGACATCCAGCATGCGGCTATCCGCGAGATCGTGGCGAAGCAGGAATCGATCGGCTTGCAATCTGTGACCGACGGCGAATTCACCCGCGACTGGTGGCATGTGGACTTTCTGGCGGGCTTTGCCGGTGTTGAAACCTACTATGGACCGGCTTCAAGTGGCTTTGGCGGTGTAAGTGAACAACCTGCTTTGCTCAAAGTCACCGGCAAGATCCGCCGCACCAAGCCGATCTTCGTTGAGCATTTCAAGTTTCTGAAATCGGTGACCAAGCGAACGCCGAAAATGACGATCCCGGCGCCTGCGATGCTCCATCATCGCGCCGGTCGTGCGGCGGTGAGCATGGAGGCCTATCCCGATATCGAAGAAATGTGGTCGGACGTGTCGAAGGGCTATGCCGAAGAAATCGCCGAGCTTGGGCGAGAAGGCTGTACCTACCTGCAAATCGACGACACCAGCCATGCGATGCTCTGCGATGCGAAGTTTCGCGAGGGCATCCGCAATCGCGGCGACGATCCGGAAAAACTCGTGCATACCTATGGCAATGCGATCAATCGCGCTTTAGCGAACCGACCGGCCGGCATGACAGTGACGATGCATACCTGCCGCGGAAATTTCATGAGCGCATGGGTTGCCGCGGGCGGCTATGAGCCGGTCGCCGAAGCGGTGTTCAGCGGCATCAATGTCGACGCGTTTTTCCTGGAGTTCGATTCGGAACGCGCTGGTGGTTTCGAGCCGTTGCGCTTCGTGCCGAAAAACAAAAAGATCGTGCTGGGTCTAATCACCACCAAAACGCCCGAGCTGGAATCGAAAGACGCGATCAAGCGGCGTATCGATGAAGCGGCCAAGTACGTGCCGCTCGAAAATCTATGTCTGTCGCCGCAATGCGGATTTTCGAGCACGCATCATGGCAACAAGATTACGACCGGTGTGCAGTGGCGAAAATTGCAACTCGTGGTCGATGTTGCGCGCGAGGTGTGGGGCGCCTAAGGCACTTTATTTTTTTGCCTGCGCGGCCTTGAGCGCATCGAGGTCCGCGAAGACGGTGCCAAGCTCAATCGCATCGACATCGGCCGGACGTGGAAACGGCGGGGGCGCTGGTTCTCCCTCCGTTCGTGCGCGACCGATGCTCGCGAAGAATTTTTCGAGACCGGCGGGCAGCATGGTCCAGGTGAAGGTGAGCGGTGTCGTGCCGGTGTTGACGAACTTGTGCCGCGTGTTGGGCCCAAAATAAAAAAGCGCGCCTGGCACCATCGGATGCTCCACATCCTGGATCAGCGCGATCCCCGCTCCTGCGACGACATAAATCAGCTCTTCCTGCGCTGGATGCGCGTGCTCGCGCACGAACCCACCCACCGCAATGGTCTGCGTCCCCATCGATACATTTCCGGATACCGTCTGCTCGCCCGACACCATGACCGTCGTATAGCCGTTTGCCGGAACCGGCTGCCAATACGAGGGCGCTTGCCCTGGTTGCACCGCGACGAATGTCGGACTCGCGTTCGAGTGGTCCGTCCCGATAGGACTGCGTGCATTCATCATTGATCTCCCCATTCAAAGCTGCCCCTGGGATTCTGACATAGCCTGCGCTGATGGCCCTTGTGAATCGGCATTGCGTTTGCACGGACTTGCGAATCGGAGTAGCCTCTTTGCTCTGACCTGGGGGTCCGAGGCAGTCATGCTTCGGTGAGATAAACCCTTTGAACCTGATGCGGTTCGTACCGCCGTAGGGAAGCGTCCGCAGTCCTCCCCCCGACTCGCCTCGCTCCCTTCGTCGTACGCAAAGGAGTGATCGAATGGCTGCCAATCCAAAGTTTCTTGCTGCAACCGCGCGCGTCGATGATGCCGCGATCAAGCCGCTACCCGGCTCGCAGAAAATCTATGTCGAAGGCTCCCGGCCCGACATCCGGGTGCCAATGCGCGAAGTATCGCAATCGGAAACCCCGGCTTCGATGGGGGCGGAAAAGAATCCGCCGATCTTCGTTTATGACACCTCGGGTCCGTACACTGATCCGAATGTGCGCATCGATATTCGCAATGGGCTTGCCCCGACGCGTCTTAACTGGATCCTCGATCGCAAGGACACCGAGGAGTTACCCGGTCCGTCATCGCAATTTGGCAAGATCCGCGCCAGCGACTCGAAGCTCACCGAACTGCGTTTCGCCGGATTGCATCGCCGTCCGCGCCGCGCCATGCCGGGCAAGAATGTCTCGCAAATGCACTATGCCCGCCAAGGCTTGGTGACACCGGAAATGGAGTACGTCGCGATTCGCGAGAACATGCGTCGCGCGGAGTACATCGAATCGCTGAAGAATT
>CAMDRJ010000374.1 GCA_945906755.1 Klebsiella pneumoniae
CGATCGCGGGTGATGGCATTGAACTAGCTGTGGGTGGCAGCGATCCGATGCGTATTCGCGCGCAGACGGTCATCAATTCGGCAGGCCTCCATGCGCAATCGATCGCCGCGCGAATCAACGGCTTTCCCGCCGCGCAGGTGCCACCGACGCACTATTGCAAAGGCAACTACTACACGCTGATTGGTCGCTCCCCATTTTCGCGATTAATTTATCCGGTCCCCGAAGCCGCCGGGCTCGGTGTGCATGTGACGATCGATCTGGCCGGTCAAGCGCGCTTTGGGCCGGATGTCGAATGGATCGATGCGCTTGACTACACCGTCGATCCAGGGCGCGCCGATAGCTTCTATGCGGCGATCCGCAATTACTGGCCCGATCTCAAAGACGGCGCATTGCAACCGGGCTATGCAGGCATTCGTCCGAAGCTGCAGCCAAAAGGCGCACCGGGCCGCGATTTTGTCATCTCAGTGCCGAATGACCATGGTGTTGCAGGCCTGGTCAATCTCTTTGGCATCGAATCGCCCGGCCTCACTGCCTCGCTTGCCATCGCGCGCTATGTGCAGGCGGCGCTCCACGCTTCCTAGGAGCACATTGACGGCATTCCGGTTACGCTTACTGTCTTTGGTTGAAAGGACAAACATGAACCAGCGCATCCTGTTCGCCGCAGCCGCCCTGGCATTTGCCGCCACCGCGACAGCCCAAACCAAATGGGACATGCCAACGCCTTACGTCGATTCGGAATTCCACACCCAGAACATCCGTCTGCTTTCCGATGAAATCAAGAAGGCCACCAACGGTCAGCTAGACATCATCGTCCATAGCGGGCAGTCCCTCATCAAACATCCCGACATCCTGCGGGCGGTGTCCACCGGTCAAGTCGCGATCGGCGAATTCTTACTCGGCCAGTTTTCCAATGAAGACCCGATGTTCGAGATCGACAATATTCCGTTTGTTGCGGTCGGCTATGAACAGGCGCGTAAGTTCTACGCGCATCACCGGCCCTACCTGGAAAAGCGTCTGCAAGGACGCAAGCTGCGGCTCCTCTATTCGATCGCCTGGCCCGGTCAGGGCGTCTATACGAAGACCGCGCTCAAATCGGTCGATGATCTAAAGGGCACCAAGTTTCGTACTTACAGTGCAGCGACCGCTCGCCTTGCGGAGTTGCTGGGCGCGAGCCCCACGGTAATTCAGGCCACCGACATTCCGCAGGCCTTTGCCACCAACACCGTGCACGTCATGATCACCTCCTCGGCGACCGGTGTGGCGTTCAAATCGTGGGAATACATCAAGTTCTACTACACCACCGCCGCGATGCATCCGCGCAATGTGGTGGTGGTCAACGAGGCTGCTTTTCAGCGCCTACCCGAGAGCACGCGCAAGGCGGTGCTTGACTTGTCCGCGGTGGCCGAAACACGCGGTTGGAAAATGAGCCAGGAACGCGAAGGACTGGGCAACAAGATGCTCGCTGACAATGGTGTCAATGTCGTCGAGCCCGATGCCGGCATGAAGGCCGCATTCAGCAAGATCGGCGAGACGATGTTGGCCGAATGGATCAAGAAAGCCGGGCCGGACGGTGAGGCACTGATCAAGGCGTATCGCGCCAAGTAGCGAGGGAGGCATGCGGCGCCTTGCATGCATCTTGCCGCTCCCCATGGTCTTTCCTTAATGCGCGCGGCGCTCGATCGTCTTTACCAGGTGAGCGGAACGCTCGCCGCATGGTGTCTCGCCGCGACCGCAGTCATCATGTTGACGCAAGTGGCGATGCGCGAAGCGGGCCTGTTGTTTCGCGGCGCCGATGACATCACTGCATGGCTCTGCGCCGCATCGGCCTTTCTGGCGTTAGGTCACACCTTTCGCCGCGGCGAACTCGTGCGCATGGCGATCATCCTCGACCGACTCAACAATGCGATGCGCTGGCGCGCGGAAGTCTTCGCGCTCTCGATCACCGCCCTCTTCCTTGCCTATATGTGTTGGGCGGTGATTCGCTTCGTCTATGAAAGCTGGACGGTCAACGAAATCGCCCAGGGGCTGCTCCGTGTACCGATCTGGATTCCGCAACTCACTTTTGTTGGCGGCGTGCTGGTCTTCTTCATCGCGGTGCTGGATGAATTGGCCGCGGTATTGCGACGCGAAAAGCCGGCCTACCAGCTCGCCGAAGAAGAGCGTGCGGCGCGCGGTGATTTTTCGGAGACGATGTGACCACCCTTACCATCGCCCTCATCCTAATTGGTGTTCTGCTGGTACTCCTTGCCGGCGGCGTGTGGATCGCGATCGCGCTCGCCTGCGTGGCATGGTTTGGCCTGGCGATGTTCACCAATTCTCCGCCCGATGTGAGCTTGTTCCAGGCCTTCTGGAGCACCATGGCCTCATGGAATCTCGCCGCTTTGCCGCTGTTCGTGTGGATGGGGGAAATTCTTTATCGCACCAAATTGTCGGAACAAATGTTCGAGGGCTTGTCGCCATGGCTTGGGTGGCTGCCGGGTCGGCTCATGCATGTGAATATTCTCGCCTGCGGCATCTTCGGGACGGTCTCCGGCTCATCGGCCGCCACTTGCGCCACCATCGCCAAGGTCGCCTTGCCCGAACTCAAGAAGCGCGGCTACGACGAGAAGATGTGTCTGGGTTCGCTATGCGGCGCAGGCACCTTGGGGATTCTATTGCCGCCGTCGATCATCATGGTCGTCTACGCCGTGGCAGCGGAGGTCTCGATCCTGAAGGTGTTCCTGGCGGGCTTCTTGCCGGGCTTGCTGCTGATGGCGCTATTTTCCGGCTACATCATCGTCTGGTCGCTGCTGAATCCAGAAAAAACGCCCAAGGAAACCGAGCGCCTCACCTTTAGCGAGCGCATCAGCAAAAGTCGCCACCTCATTCCCTGCCTGCTGCTGATCGTCTTTATCATCGTCGTCATGGTTATCGGTTGGGCGACTGCAACGGAATCGGCCGCATTCGGTGTGCTGGGCGCCCTTGCAATCGCCTGGTGGAGCGGTGCACTGACCAGAGAGACGTTTTGGCAGAGCCTGATGGGTGCGACCCGCCTTTCCTGCATGATCATGTTCATTCTCGGTGGCGCGGCGTTTCTGTCAACCTGCATGGGCTTTACCGGCATACCCCGCGCGCTGGCCGATTGGGTGGCGGCACTCAATCCCAATCCCTATATGTTGATCGCCTGCCTCGCGGCCATCTACATCGTGCTTGGCACCGCGCTCGATGGCATTTCGATGATCCTGCTCACCACCTCGATCGTGTTACCGATGATCCAGAAGGCCGGCTTTGATCTCGTGTGGTTCGGCATCT
>CAMDRJ010000375.1 GCA_945906755.1 Klebsiella pneumoniae
ATCTCGCTCAATTTTCATGAACGGTGGGGACTCATCGGCTGATGCATGGTTCCGTGGAGGAAATGGTCGTCGACCCGGATGCGATGCTGTCGTGAATTGATGATGGGGCCTGGTGGTTTGCCTAGTGTTCGCTTCCGGTGGTGGCCACATTTGGGCTGTTGCCGTAAGTGAACGTATGTTCTGCCAGTCGTCTGCTGCTAACTGCGAGCGCGCTATCGAGTACCATCGCTACTTTCTGGTGAGCGAAGTTAACCAGGCGTGGCTATCACGCCGCGAGTACGGGCATTTTCAAGAGGCACTTCGTTCCATGCTAGGCGGCAAAGCCGCGCCATGGTGCTCGAAGCATGCACCCAGCCCTTCAACGACGATCTTGAGATTGCTCTAGAGAGTTCGTCTTCAACACTTGGCTTACAGGGGCCAATGTGGCGAAGTCTGAAGGGCCCGGGTGGGAATACCCGAGTCCTGTCAAGAGTATATGCAGAATGAATGGGATAGGCAATGCAAGCGCGCGGCTCGCCACGATTGATGAGGGCGAAGACGGTCAGCGGATCGATAATTACCTGATGCGCGAGCTGAAAGGGGTGCCTCGGAGCCACGTCTACCGATTGGTGCGAGGCGGGGAGGTGCGCGTCAACAGTGGGCGGGTGGATCAAACCTATCGCCTGCGTGCTGGCGATCGCGTGCGCATTCCGCCGGTGCGCGTGTCAGACAACGCCTCGAAACGTCCCACTTCACCGTCCGCACTGGCCGAATTGCCAATCCTCTTTGAGGATGCGGCGCTCATCGCGATCGACAAACCGGCGCATCTGGCGGTGCATGGCGGCAGCGGCGTCAACTTTGGTGTGATCGAGCATCTGCGGATCATCCGACCGCAAGCGAAGTACCTCGAATTGGTGCATCGCCTCGATCGGGACACCTCAGGGGTGTTGCTGGTCGCCAAGAAGCGTTCGGCCTTGACCGCGCTGCATGCGGCTTGGCGGGAAGGCGTCGTCGAGAAAATGTATCTCGCGCTGGTGAGCGGCGCCTGGGAGCAATCAGGCCATGTGGTGGATGAGCCATTGCAACGCTATTTGCTGCCCGGCGGGGAGCGGCGCGTGCGTATTGACGTTGACGGTCAAACGGCGCGCACCGTCTTTAAGCGGCTCGAAGTCGGCCCGCTTGCCACGCTCGTCGAAGCCGATCTCGAGACCGGTCGCACGCATCAGCTACGTGTTCATCTCGCGCATCTTGGTACGCCGATCCTTGGCGATGAGAAATATGGCGACTTCGCCTTGAACAAGCTGCTTGGCAAGCGGGGCCTCAAGCGGATATTCCTGCATGCTTCGCGCATCCGCCTGGATCACCCGTTGACCGGCGATCCAATGGAAATCTTGTCACCCTTGCCAGAAGAGCTTGCCTTGTTTGCCAAACGCATGCTGAAGGCGACCGATGCCCAATCGCTATGAACTGATCGTGTTCGATTGGGACGGCACGCTGATCGATTCCGCCAGTGCCATCGCCACCTCGATTCAACTTGCCGCGGGCGATCTTGGCTTGCCGGTGCCGACGGTCGAACGGGCACGCCATGTCATTGGCCTTGGCCTGCGCGATGCGCTGATGCGCGCCATCCCCGATGTCGCGCCGCACGACTACGATCACCTCGCAGCGCGCTTCCGTCATCACTTCATTGCGCGCGACCATGAAATGCCGCTCTTTGATGGCGTTCGCGAACTGCTGGTCGATCTCAAACAACGTGGTCATCAGCTCGCGATCGCCACCGGCAAGAGTTCGCAAGGGCTCGCGCGCGCATTGCAGGCTGCGGAACTCAATGGATTGTTTGCGGCCACACGCTGCGCCGATCAGACTGTTCCCAAACCCGATCCGGCGATGTTGAATGAACTGTTGGCGCAGTTTGGTGTCAACGAAGACAACGCACTGATGATCGGCGATACCGCGCATGATCTGATGATGGCCTCCGCTGCCGGCGTGGCTGCGATCGGCGTGACCTATGGCGCCCATGCGCTCGATGCATTGCAGCAGTGTCGATCGCTTGCGCTCCTCAATTCGGTCGATGACCTCGCACGATGGCTCGGCACGAACGGGTAGTGTGTCAGTCGGCTGATTTGCGCGATGGCGGTGACGGCGTTCGCTTTACGATAGCAACACCGTCCGGCGTCGCAGATGCATTCGCGATTCGCTTTGGTGGCGTCGTCTATGCCTATCTGAATCGATGTGCGCATGTTCCCATGGAGCTTGACTGGAATCCGGGCAAGTTCTTCGATCGTGACGAGGCACTGTTGATATGCTCGACGCACGGAGCGCTTCACGATCCGATAAGTGGCGCCTGTCGCGGCGGGCCGTGCCGCGGCAATGGACTGACACCTGTGCCCGTGTTCGAGCGGGACGGCGTGATACACACTCAAAGGCAAGCTGATGAATGACGCAAAAGACGGCTGGGAACGCAACGTAATCGAACGCCTGGCCTCCGAAGGGCTTAAGGAACAGCGCCGCAATCGTCGTTGGGGCATCTTCTTCAAATTTCTCGGCTTTGCCTATCTGACGTTTATCTTGGTGATGGCAGTCGACTGGGGGTTTGGTGGCAAGGGGGGCAAACACACCGCCCTCATCGAAATCGCCGGAGTGATCGATTCGAAGGGCAGTGCGAATGCCGATCGCGTCACGACCGCGCTACAAAACGCCTTCAAAGATACCAACACGCAAGGGATCGTCATTCGTATCAATAGCCCGGGCGGCAGCCCGGTGCAAGCGGGCATCATCTACGATGAGATCCAACGCTTGCGAGCCAAGCATCCCGACACGCCGCTCTATACAGTCATCGAAGATATCTGCGCATCGGGAGGTTACTACATTGTACATTGCCGCGGCCACCGACAAGATCTTCGTGGATAAGGCGAGCATCGTCGGCTCGATCGGCGTGTTGATGGATGGCTTCGGATTTACCGAGACCATGCAAAAGCTCGGCGTCGAACGACGCCTGCTCACTGCCGGGGAAAACAAGGCCTTCATGGATCCGTTTTCACCGTCGAATCCCACGCATCGTGACCACGCCAAAACGCTGCTCGGCGATATTCATCAGCAGTTCATCAACGTGGTGAAGACTGGCCGCGGCGATCGGCTAAAGGATGACGGTTCGATTTTTAGCGGGCTGATCTGGTCCGGCGCGAAGAGCATTGAGTTGGGTCTCGCCGATGGGCTGGGCAGTCTCGACTATGTGGCGCGCGAGCTCATCAAGGCCGAGACGGTC
>CAMDRJ010000376.1 GCA_945906755.1 Klebsiella pneumoniae
TGGCGCAATTCCGAGCCCACGCCGGTCCCAAGCATCAAGGGGAGCGCGCCGAACAGCGCCGCGAGGGTCGTCATCAGGATCGGGCGAAACCTGAGCAGCGCGGCCTCATAGATGGCGTCGCGCGGCGACTTCCCTTGATTGCGTTCCGCATCGAGGGCGAAGTCAATCATCATGATCGCGTTCTTCTTGACGATACCGATAAGCAGAATGATGCCGATGATCGCGACGATCCCAAGCGGTTGGCCGGCGAGCATCAACGCGAGCAAGGCACCGACCGCGGCTGAGGGCAGCGTAGAAAGAATCGTAAGCGGATGGATATAGCTCTCATACAGCACGCCCAGCACGATGTAGACCGTGACGATCGCGGCCAAGATTAATAGCAGGGTGGCTGCGAGCGAGTCACGAAACGTGGCAGCCGCGCCTTGAAAGCTTGTGTCGATGCTGTCGGGGAGAGCGATTGATTTCCGAACGGCTTCGATCGCTTTCACCGCGGCGCCAAGCGATACTCCATCGGCGAGATTGAACGAGAGGGTCGCGGCGGGAAATTGCGCGATATGGTGTATGGCAAGCGGCGCGGTACCGAGTGTGATGCGCGCCAGCGATGAGAGTGGAATCTGCGTGCCGGTGGCCGATGTAATGTGGATGTCTTTGAGCGCATCGGGTCCACGCTGAAATTCGGGCATCACTTCGAGCACCACGCGATACTGGCTTGCCTGCGTGAAGATCGTCGACACCAAGCGCTGGCCGAAGGCGTTGTAGAGCGCATTGTCGATCGCGGCGGTGGTGATGCCAAGGCGACCGGCGGTGTTGCGATCGATCTCGATGAACGCTTGCAACCCGTCGTTTTGCAGATCGCTAGCAACATCAGAGAGTTCCGGAAGTGCACGTAACTGTTCAACGAATTTTGGCACCCATTCGGCCAGCAGTTTGCCATCGGTGGCTTCCAGGGTGAACTGGTACTGCGTGCGGCTGATGCGATCCTCGACCGTGAGGTCTTGCACCGGCTGCATATAAAGGGTAATCCCGGGAACGTCCGCGAGCGCGGTCTGCAAACGGCGGATCACCGCGGAGGCATGCAGCTTTCGTTCGGCGAGCGGCTTGAGATTGATGAGCATGCGGCCACTGTTCAGCGTGGCGTTGCTGCCGTCCACCCCAATGAACGATGAAATGCTCGCCACCGCCGGGTCTTGCAGCGCGACACGCGCCACCGCTTGCTGACGCTCGGCCATCGCCTGGAATGAGATGCTTTGGGGCGCCTCGGTGATGCCTTGAATGACGCCGGTATCCTGCACCGGAAAGAAGCCCTTTGGAATGACCAGATACAAGAGCACGGTCAGGACCAGCAGCAGGACGGCGACGAGCAAGGTCCAAGCTTGTCGGTCAAGCACCCAGGTCAGCGATCGCCCGTATGTGCTGATGACGCGATCGATGATCCGCCCGCTCGCCTCATAAAACGATCCGTGCGGTGTGGTGAGCCGCGCGCGCAACATCTTGGCGCACATCATCGGCGTCAGCGTGAGCGATACCACCGCCGAGATCAGAATCGCGACCGCGAGCGTAATCGCGAATTCGCGAAACAGGCGTCCCACGACATCGCCCATGAACAGCAATGGAATCAGTACGGCCACTAGCGAAATCGTCAGCGAAATAATGGTGAAGCCGATTTGCCGCGAACCCTGCAATGCGGCTTCGAACGGCGATTTACCCTCTTCGATATGGCGCGCGATATTCTCAATGACGACGATGGCATCGTCCACCACGAAGCCGGTCGCCACCACGAGCGCCATCAACGTGAGATTGTTGATCGAGAACCCGCTCATATACATGACACCGAACGTGCCAACCAAGGAGAGCGGGGCGGCGATGCTTGGGATGATGGTCGCCGGCACGCTGCGAAGAAACAGAAAAATCACCATGACGACCAAGCCGATCGCGATCGCAAGATCGATTTGGACATCGCGTACCGACGCGCGGATGGTGACCGTGCGATCGGTGAGGATGCTGACATCGAGGGCTGCAGGAAGCGCTGCTTGCAGGGCGGGAAGTTGCTGTTTGATGCGATCGACCACATCGATGACATTGGCCCCGGGGTGGCGCTGGATGTTCAGGATGACCGCCGGCGTCTGATTTTGCCAAGCGGCTAGCCGTACGTTTTCGGCGTCTTCGATGACATCGGCAACGTCAGAAAGAAGGATCGTCGCGCCGTTGCGGAATGCCACCACAATGCCGCGATATTCCGCCGCTGAGCGCAATTGATCATTGGCATCGATCATATAGGCGCGGCTCGGCCCATCGAAATTGCCCTTGGCCTTCTTGACGTTCGCGGTATTGATCGCAGTGCGAATATCTTCAAGCGATAAGCCATTGGCGGCGAGCGCCTTCGGATTGGCTTGCACGCGCACCGCGGGGCGCTGGCCGCCCGACAACGTGACCAGTCCAACGCCTGCGATCTGCGACAACTTCTGCGCCAGGCGCGTATCGCCGAGGTTCTGAATCTCAGGCAGCGTCATCGTTGCAGAAGTGAGGCCAAGCGTCAGAATCGGCGCGTCGGCGGGATTCACTTTGCTATAGACCGGTGGCGCCGGCAAATCCTGCGGCATGAGACTGGACGCGGCATTGATCGCGGCCTGTACGCCTTGCTCGGCCACATCGATCCGCACTGCAAGATCGAATTGCAAGGTGAGCACCGATGCGCCACCGGAACTGGTGGAGGACATCTGCTTCAAGCCCGGGATCTGGCCGAATTGTCGTTCCAGTGGTGCGGTGACCGACGTTGCCATCACGTCCGGGCTCGCTCCCGGATAGAACGTAAAAATCTGGATGGTCGGATAGTCGACCTCAGGCAAGGCCGAAACCGGCAGCAAGCGATATGCGATCACACCCGACAGAAAGATCGCCACCATAAGCAGCGTGGTGGCCACCGGGCGAACGATAAAAATGCGCGAGGGATTCATTGCACGGCGTAACTATGGAAGTCGCTGCGGAGCAGCTTGCATGGTGTCGTCAGCTTCTTTTGGTTCATTCGGCGGGCGGGCGCTTCTTGCGACCCTCGGCGGGTCGTCTGCCATCGGGTGAACCTTTTAATTCGGGGCGTTTGGTTACTTCGACGATCGCACCTTCGCGCAGGCGGTCCATGCCATCGGTCACTACTAACTCGCCTGCTTCAAGGCCTTGTGTGACGGCGACGCGTTGCGCTTCGGTGGGGCCAAGCGTGATCGGTCG
>CAMDRJ010000377.1 GCA_945906755.1 Klebsiella pneumoniae
GAGTCGCACTGGCGCTCGCGTGGGAGCAGCCGGCCGGTGAGAACCAGCGGATTTCGTTAGGTGGCAATTATTCAAGCGAATATGATTTCACCTCGTTTGCGCTGAGCACCGCATTCGCACGCGACTTCAACAACAAGAACACCACGGTGAGCGCCGGCTTAGCTCTCGAATCCAACACCATCAATCCGGTGGGCGGCGTGGCAACCGGCCTGGAGCCGGCCTTCAATTTTGCGGGCGGCCGTCCGAATAGCGATACGCGTCGTGTGATGGACTTGTTGATTGGCGTGACGCAGGTGATCAACCGGCGCTGGGTGATGCAGTGGAATCTTGGCATCGGCCGCGCCAACGGCTATCACAGTGATTCGTACAAGGTGTTGTCGGTCGTCGATGGCACAACCGGCTTGTTGACCGGTGATCAATATGTCAACGAGCGGCGCCCCGACAGCCGCTCGCGCCAAACCGTGTACTGGCAAAACAAATACCACCTTGCAAGCGATGTGATCGACGCTTCCTATCGCTTTTATCGCGACGATTGGGGTCTACGCGCCCACACGCTCGATCTGCGCTATTGCTTCCAATTCTCAGGCGGCATGCACATCGAGCCGCAATGGCGCTACTACCAGCAAAACGCCGCCTCATTCTCACGCGGCTGGTTGGTGGAAGGCCAGGACTGGATCAGCGCGACCAACACGGCAAGGAGTATGCGGTGGACCGGGTGCTCGCGTTGCTCTTGCCGCATGCGCAATTTCCACTGCTGGTGAATTTCGGCGGCGATTTATTGGTGTCCGGCGCGCGTGCCGACGGATCGGCGTGGCAGGTGGGCGTTGAAGCACCGGCAACCGGCGGGCCGCATTCGCCTAAGTCAGCGGGCATGATCGCGTTGTCGGCCGGCGCCTTGGCTACCAGCGGTGACGCGCGCCGCTTCCTACTGAAAGACGGCATTCGCTACGGCCATATTCTTGATCCGCGCACTGGTTGGCCGGTGCGTGGTGCACCGCGTAGCGTGACCGTGGCCGCGCCGACCTGCACCGAAGCGGGCGTGCTCGCTACGCTCGCGTTACTGCAAGGCCCGGAGGCCGAAGCGTGGCTGAAGCAGCAAGCCGTACCGCACTGGGTGATTCGCTGAATCAATTCTCGTCACTACCAAAGGAATGTTGTGCATCGCGCCATAAAGCTCCTGCTCTGCTCGCTGCTGAGCGCTCTATGCGTCGGCGTCACGCTGTCTGCATATGCTGTCGACCGAGGCAGTCCAGCCCCGCAAATCCGCTTACCCGGGCGCGCGGGCAACGTCGACCTTGCTGGGCTCAAGGGGCGTGTGGTGTTCGTCGACTTCTGGGCGTCATGGTGCGTGCCGTGCCGGCATTCATTTCCATGGATGAACGAGATGCAGGCCAAGTTTGGCCCACGCGGCTTCCAGATCGTGGCGGTGAATGTCGATGCCAATCGCGCCGATGCGGATGCTTTCCTCGCCAAGGTGCCCGCGCAGTTCACTATCGCATTTGATTCGCAAGGGGCAACGCCGCGAGCATACGGTGTGAAAGGGATGCCCACCTCGGTGTTGATCGGCGCCGACGGTCAAGTGGTGTATCGGCATGTCGGCTTTCGCGACGATGACCGGCCGAGGCTTGAAGCAGCGATCGCGGCGGCAATGGCGAAAGCGGGCTTGTAGGTAAATCGCAATGCGTGACACCGCCTCCGGTATGTGCACCAAAGACCAGGATTTGCCGTTTCCGGAGTAAATCAACTGCCGTGTTAGGATCGCACGCGTTGCGCCGTCTCACGCACACCCAGTAAGTCCGTCGCGGCCGAATTCCCGGTCCTGCCGGGGAGCCACTCGCGCCGCCGGAGCCGCATCAAAACTATCAACGTTAGCAACGCAACTGCGCTCGTCGCGGCACGGCACTGCCTCGTCAGTCTGTTTCTTGCGTCGCTGGCCGGGTTCTTTGCGACGATCTCAGTGGCGATCGCCCAAGAGCAGCGACCGGTCGTCTATATCGTGCCGATCGAAGGGGCTATCGATCTCGGTTTGGCGCTATTCGTGCAGCGCGTACTCAATGACGCCACTGAAATCGGCGCGGCGGCGGTAGTCCTTGAGATCAATACGTTTGGTGGAAGAGTGGACGCTGCCGTGCAGATCCGCGATGCGCTGCTGAACGCGCAGGTGCGCACGGTCGCGTTTGTGAACAAGAGGGCCATCTCGGCCGGTGCGCTCATCGCGCTCGCCTCGCAGGATCTGGTGATGGCCGCGGGCGGGACTATTGGGGCCGCAACGCCCGTGCAATTGGGACAGCCCGGCGCGGCCCCGGCGCCCGTCGGCGAAAAAACCGTGTCCTACGTCAGGAAGGAGTTTCGCGCTACCGCCGAGGCGAGGAAGCGCCCGCCCCTCCTTGCCGAGGCGATGGTGGATCCGGATGTGGCGATCGCGGGTGTCATTCCGAAGGGCAAGCTCCTCACGCTCACCACCGATGAGGCGCTGCGACACAAGCTTGCCGACTTTCGCGCTGATTCGGTCGAGAGTGCGCTCGCGATGCTAAGCATTCGCGGGGCCGAGCTGCGGCGAGTATCGCCTAACTGGGCGGAGCGATTCGTTCGATTCCTCACCGACCCGGTCGTGAGTTCCCTGCTGATGACTGTTGGCATGTTGGGCGTCTTCGTTGGCGTTCGCACCGGCGGCTTCGGCGTTGCCATGGGTATTGGTCTGGCAAGTCTGTCGCTGTTTTTCTGGGGGCACTGGCTGGTGCAGTTGGCGGGCTGGGAGGAGTTGCTACTCGCTGGCGTCGGCTTGGTTTTGCTCGCACTCGAAATCATTGTCCTGCCAGGATTCGGCATTGCCGGGATGCTTGGGATCGTCGCGCTGCTTGCCGGTCTTGTGCTGAGTCTGGTCGGCAGCGGCGATCGTTCAGAGATCATTCTGATGGCCACCGGGCGCGTGGTGTTTTCGCTGCTGGTCGCGGTGGTGCTAAGCTTGGTGCTACTGCGATTTCATCGGCATCTGCCGTTCGGGCGACGACTAATTTTAGGGGTCTTCAGGAAATCGAGTGGGTAAATTGAGGGCTAAAGATGCCTGAAACCCGCGTGGATACTGGGGTTGCGGCATGTTCAATGCTGTTCAAAATTGGCATCATGTTTGAATGGCAAATTCAAAGAAGCGAAAGCGGCGACTGTGG
>CAMDRJ010000378.1 GCA_945906755.1 Klebsiella pneumoniae
ACGCGGGCCCGATTCGCACAGCTTGGCCTTGATCCGGCGGGCAGTTCACCGGACGCACTCGCTGCGACGATCAAGTCCGATATCGAAAAATGGGCCAAGGTGATCAAGGACGCCGGCATTACAGCGGGCGATTAGACCGCTCGGGCAGCGCTCATTGAACAGTTCTATCATTGATCTACGGATATCTACAGATTCGCTCGTCGCGATATCGTCGAGGCCTTGCTAACGGGGCCGGCCCGTCGCGGCTTCATTGGCTGTCTAGAGGGGCAAGGTATGGGTGCCTATTTTCGTTTTGAAGAACGTGCCGTTGAAAAGAGGCTCAGGGCCGAGGCCACGAGCGGTGTCATCAAGCCGGCCTCCGCGGCAGCACTTGGGTTGCCGCAAGACGGTGAGCGTGTCACCGATCGGCGCACGCTGATTCCAGTGCTCGGGTTGCGCGAATACTGGTACCCCGCTCTTGCGGCGAAGCAAATCCCGCAGCGAAAGCCTCTGTACTGGCGGATGCTGGGCGAAGAGATCTGTTTTTTTCGCGGCGGGAATGGCGAGATCGGCGCCGTCAGCGATATCTGCCCGCATCGTGGCGCGAGTCTTTCGCAAGGCCTTTGCGTATTTGAAGGGACGGTGTCGTGTCCGTACCATGGTGCGACGTTCGATGCGACCGGCAACTGCAAAGCGTTTCTCGGCGAAGGCCCCGATTCCAAGATGGCCGGCAAGATGCCGGTGAAGGCGTATCCGACCAAAGTGTTGCGCGGCTGGGTGTTTATCTGGATGGGGGCGGAGAAGCCCACCGCGATCGAAGAAGACGTTCCGCCGGAGCTGTTCGACACCAGTAAGACGGTCATGTTTAGTACCTACACCTACTGGCCGACCAACTGGATTCTCGCGATCGAGAACCAGAACGACTCGCACAACGCGCAATGGGCGCATCGCAATGCGATGATGAACCTCACCTCCAATCGCGGGCGATCGCCGACGCCGATCGGACCACGCTCGAAGCTGGTGAACGATCGCGCGCTCGTGCCGATGATGGCGAACCAGAACTACTACAAAGACGGGGAGGGCAAAGAGATCTTCAGTCTCCATTACCCCACGTTAGGCGGGAAGTGGCCCCGCAACTGGCGAAAGATTCCGTGGGCGATCTTGAAGCCGCTATACAAGTACGTCATCTACAACAAATGGCGGATGGCCAAGGAAAACCTGCTGACCTCCGACACCGAAGAATGGTGTCCAAGCATGGGCGGTAGCGCCTGGCATCTGCCTTGCCAGGTAAGGGTCAACCACGGTATCGGTTACTTCAACCGCTTCGCCGTTCCAGTGAGCGCCAATTTGTCGCGCGTTGTGTATCTCTATATGCGCAAGCGCCCGCGCTTCTGGCCGGTTGAACTCATCCAGAAAGCGTGGTGGCACGGCTATTACAAATGGTGGATGTGCTTCAACTTCTCCGGCCAGGATGCGCGCATCGCCGCACCATGCAGATACTGGACGCCTGAAAATCTATCGGCGACTGACTCGCACCTCATCATGCTGCGCAAGCTCATCACCGAGCGCTCGCGTGACGCGGTATTGGCAAAGCAGCGCGGCGACGAGAGGAAGCCCGCGATGCTGAAAGACGATCAGATCCTGCAGGATCTGAAGCGCCAAGGCCTTGGCGAAGCATCGCTCGAAGAAGCGGCCAATGTCGGTGAGGCCGCGCCCGTGTGGGATTTTTTGCAAAAGGGATTCAAGCAGTAAGCGAGTGATTCAGGCTCTACTGCTGAGCGCGCCGATCCACGAATCGGAAGCGAACCAACGAAGTGTTCGGCCCCACTGCACCCCGGACGCACGTGGGTTCAGACTTCGTGAGCAGTTGTTTGCCTGTCACGGTTGCGGAAGGCATAATGTGTATGGATCTTCATGGAGTGCATACTATGCGAACAAACATCGTGATCGATGATAAATTGATGGCTGCAACCCTTAAGGCCACCGGAATAAAGACCAAACGCGAGGCCGTTGAGGAAGGACTTAGGACGCTTCTTAGACTCAAGCAGCAGACGGACCTTCGAAAATTGCGCGGTAAGTACAAGTGGGAGGGTGACTTAGACGCCATGAGGCGGGAGAGGTGATCCTCGTTGACTCCAGTGTATGGGTCGATTTTTTTCGCAACCGTTCGACCGCGCAGGCGGAGTGGCTTGACAAGAACCTCGGAATTGAAGGGTTGGTCGTTGGCGATCTGATCCTCGCTGAAGTATTACGAGGATTCAAGGATGATCGCGGCTTTGAAGAGGCGCGCCGGCTTCTTGGGCGCCTGACGCAGACCACGTTGGGCGGCGAGAAACTCGCCGTAGAGGTGGCAAGGAATTACCGGCGACTGCGAAAGCTTGGGGTGACGGTGCGAGGGACTGTCGATGTATTAATCGCTACGAATTGCTTCGTCAAGGGCTACCGCTTGCTGCATAACGACAGGGACTTTGACGGATTCGCAAAGCATCTAGGACTGCGGGTGGTGAATTGCGAGGATTGATAGAGCATTAATTCGAAAGAAATCGCATCAGACGATAAAGCAAGCGACGGCGCAGCTGAGAAATTCTATCGCCTCAACATTGCCCACCTGCGAAGGCCCGTCTCGATGGGCCGGCTAGGTCGCATAGCTGGGTACTGTGAGGATAAGGTTTTGCCTATACGCGGTCCCTCCGGGAAAAGACCCGTCCTCACTCCGGCCCAACAAACCCGATATAAGCGCCACCTGCTACCGCGGGGCTTGCCAGCATCGCATGCTCACCAGTATTGCGAACGCCGCGTGCCAGTGGCGCCATGCCTTGTTCTTCCATCCAGCGCGCGCCGGCACCCATGCTGGTGGTGCGGTACAGCGCTTGGAAAGGTCCCGGGCCGCGACGGGCTAGTGCATCGGCGGCAGGCCCCGGCGCATAGGGTTGTGCAATGCCTAATAAGTAGGGAGTTCCCCCGGCTCTGCCGGGGAGGCAGCAGAAGTTTGACGAATCCGGGAGTCCACCCGGCGAAACTATCGATCGTGAGCCGCCAAGCACACGAAAGGAGAATCGCGGATGGACGAGTACGAGAGCCTAAATCA
>CAMDRJ010000379.1 GCA_945906755.1 Klebsiella pneumoniae
CGAGAAGGCATGGCGGACCGGGTCATTCGGCACTTCGAGCGCATGCGCGCACCGCGCGCGAGTCGCGTGGCGATCCACTGGCCCGAGGGCGCCCAAGGCGTCGCCCCCTCCAAATTGGGAGCAGTCTTTGAGGGGGACACGGTCATTGCCTGTGCGCACTTCGACCACCCATCGATCAGCGGGAGCGTCGTTCTCGAAGTGGAGACAGAAAAAGGCGAAGTGATGCGGCACGAATTGCCGCTCTCGATAGCGCCTTTGTCGGAAACCACAGACCGCGCGTCCACCGTTGCCCGGCTCGCAGCTTCGGCACGCATGAAGGAATTGGATGATCGCGCGGGCCTCGAAACAGCGCTTCGCTATCGGCTGGTGAGCCCTTGGACCAATTGGCTTGTGATAGCCGAACGGCCGGAAGGCGAAAAAGCGCAGGACCTGCCCGAACTACGCAAAGTGCCGCAAACGCTGGCCGCGGGCTGGGGTGGAGTGGGCACGGTCCAGGCGTGCATGAGCTTGGATGCGTTGGCGGAGCCGATGGCCATGTTCTCGCGTAGCGACGCCTACCTTTCGGACATGGCAGATTTCGAGGCTTCCGACGACGAGGCACCACGCCGGGTACCTGGCCCAGACATCCCGGAACCATTCCGCCGCCTCCTCGCTTTGATAGAAGACGCACCGGACCGATTGGATGTGCGGCACGCGATTCATCTCCTGCGGGAAGCGGGTCTCGCTCCCGAGTTCGATGACCTGTTCCGGCATGCGTCCGACCTCGGCCTCAACGTGGATGTAATTACGGTCATCGTCCTTGCAGGACTGCTCGGCGGCCCGTTGGGCGAGTATCTGTCCATCGAGACGCAAAGCGCCGTAGCGTCGTTGCAGGGCCATGCGCTGCAGGCGACGGAGGCCATTCGGGAAATGGGACGCCACGGCAGCGCGCTGGTTCGAGTGACTGCTGATCGCGCCGGGCGCGATATTCTTCGACCGGATCAAGCGAATGCCGTCGAAGAGACCCTTCAGCGCGTTGCCAGGTTTCGCGATCTGCTCGACCACCTTCAGGATTGCGCTCGGAGATCGACTGAGAAACTCAAGGAACATAAGGCGGAGCACGCACAGCGCAATGGCGTAATAATCGCGTAGGCCACGCGAAGCTGCGCAATTCAAACTTACGAAGAAGAGTTCAATGACAACAGGCAGTGCACTATTTCCACGACTGAAAAGAAATGAGCAGCGCGGGAGCAAGCCGCGCTGCCATCTTCTGACAGACGGATCGGATCAGGAAGTCGCGGCGAGCCTGTCAAAGCTGGTGGCGCCCTTCGCAACCGTGTCGGTATCCGACCAGTGGATGCCACGCGGTTTCGAAATGATCGAGGAGTGCCAACTCCATCGGCGATCGCGTGTTCATGATTCCGATCTCTGCGATCGGCTGGCCGCCTGGTGGTTGCCGGCGGATCAGTTGACTGACAGAACTCCGAACTTCGACATCGCTGCTACCTGTTTGGTAGATGGCCGTCCGGGCATGTTGCTCGTCGAGGCGAAGGCTCACGACAACGAGCTTATTCGAGAGTCCGCAGGACGAAAGGTTACGTCGAGCGAGCCCAAGGATCAGCAGCCGCGGCGCGAATTGAGCCATAAGACAATTGGCGCCGCCATCGATGGGGCACGCGCAGGGCTCACTGCGGGAACCGGCCTTGATTTCGGAATATCGCGCGATACTTGCTACCAGATGTCGAACCGATTCGCGTGGGCATGGAAGCTTGCCGATTCTGGTATCCCGGTGATACTTGTTTACTTGGGGTTCCTGGATGCCGAGGATATGGCAAAGGACGGTCGGCTGTTCCATACCCATGAAGACTGGGAACAACTGGTGCGGTCGCACAGTGCAGCAGTTGTGCCAGATGCGATCTGGAATCGAAAGTGGACCGTTAGCGGGCAGCCATTCATTCCGATAATTCGGTCCATTTCGCAACCGCTGACATACTTGAGGTCGACTTTTTGAGGGGTTGTTAGCCCAACAATATGCTGAGCGCGCCAATTACTACCAAAGCAGCGACTGCGGGTTTGTTTGAGTTAGCTCGCCGCGCCCCATTCAACATAGCACCAGAACGGGCGGAGTCTCTGGCATCGGAGATATTTGGGTCAGGCAAGTGGTCTATTGCTGCTAGCGAAACAGAGGCCAATTTCTACGCAGTAGCTGAAGATAGGGTTATCTACCTTTCTTACGCAGGGCTGGCAAGCTTGTGGTGTTTGGCCTTTGCAGCATTTCATCTGATGGACATTGCGTCTCGACGCCAGCGAATGCAGCATCCGGCGCATCAGACGCACATCGATATTGGAGACCACTTCACCGCGATGAGACTGGGCGAGTACGTCGCGTACGCCAGGTCGCTGTTCCATACAAACGCGGCATGGCCAAGCAATCTGGTGACCCCAAAGGTAGACGCGCTCTTGGACAGCGAGGATGGCCGCATTAACAACCTATTTTTCGGCGCCCTAAGCTGGGTCATGCTTCATGAAATTGGTCACGTGCATCATCGCGATGAGAGATTGATTCCGATTGGTCAGCGTATTCGACAGGAGTACAGAGCGGATGGCTTTGCTACCAAGTGGATTCTTGATGGCGCTGGTCAAGGCCTAAAACGAGAATTTCGAGTGCTCATGATTTCGGTTGCACTGACTTGGCTATTCATGAACGAGGCTGAACTGGGCCGAGGATCAACGCACCCGCCGGCCATCCTTCGTTTTCGCGAGACTATCCAACATTTTAAAACTGGCCAACGCAGTGTCGGTCTGGAAAATGCGGCGTATCTCTTTAAGGCTGTCCTGGATCCTCTCACGTCACCGCCGGTTCAGCAGACGCCGGAAAATTCATTCGAATGGATTTGCTCTCGTATCGAGAAGATCTTCCCTGCTTAATGCATCGGCGGTGCTGGTTCTAGATGTCCTGGGGACGAGAAGCCTTATCCACGGTCGCGCGTGGAGGCGCCTCTCACGCACGGAACGCGCGGCGGTGGGTAAGCTGTCCGCGTCAACCGTTG
>CAMDRJ010000380.1 GCA_945906755.1 Klebsiella pneumoniae
GGACAAGCGGTTGGACCAATTGAAGCTGCAGTACTAGAGGGCCACCGCCGGGTGGCCCAAAAACCGTGCGGCCGCGTTAGCGACCGCTTCTAGCCGCTTCGAGCGGCTCACAAACTAAAGCCCCCGGCTCTGCCGGGGGATATTTACTAGATCGGCAGGGTAGGGTCAACCCGCTGGGACCAACCGTGCACGCCCCCCGCGAGGTTATATACCTGGGTGAACCCTTGGTGTTCCAGGAAATGGGCCACTTGCAAACTACGACCGCCGTGATGACAGATCACAACGATATTGCTGCTCTGATCAAGTTCCGCAGCGCGTGCCGGTACCGTCCGCATCGGCATCAGTTGGGCGGATTCGATACGGCAGATCTCCCATTCCCAGGGCTCGCGAACATCAAGGAGGACTGGCCGGGCACGCGACGGATCGTCGAGCCAAGCTTTAAGCTCGACAGCAGAAATGTTGGTCATTGTGGCTAGAGCGAGAATCGTTTGTGCTGGCGCGCGTTGCGAAGTAGCGGCAGAACCGTTTCGAACAAATCGATGGAATTGAAGGCATCGCCCGGCAGGCGCGTAATCAAGCGCGCCGACATGACCGGCGCATCGCCAACGACTGCGAACAACCGGCCGCCGTCGCGCAGCGCATTGGGGAATTCATCGGGCAGAACTGGGAGCGAACCCGTGATGACGATGACATCGAAGGCTTCGGTATCCGTCCATCCTCTCGATCCATCACCAGCGAACACGCGGGCATTCTGAATGCCGCCCCGGCGCAAATTGTTTTCGGCCAATTCCTTCAGCAAGGGATTGATCTCGACCGATACGACTTCGCGAGCGCATGAAGCAAGCAGCGCGACCAAATAGCCGGATCCGGCGCCAATCACGAGCACGCGATCCGTTGGCTTGGGGGCGACTTCCTGAAGAATGCGTGCCTCCACTTTAGGGGCCAGCATGGTTTCGCTCGGGTCACCGTTTTTCGTCAGCGGAATCTCTAGATCGGAGAACGCCAGTAACCGATGCGAGGGCGGCACGAATTCCTCGCGGCGAACGACGTAAAGAAGATCGAGAACACCCTGATCAAGCACCTCCCAAGTCCGAATCTGCTGCTCGACCATGTTGAAGCGGGCGCGTTCAATGTCCATGAAATACCGGATATCTAAGAGGTGATGACGGCGATGAGCTGAATTGGGCAGCAAGCTTGACCGAAAATTGTATCACCCGATCAGCGCCGCCCCAATCACACCGGATGAATCGCCGAGTTTGTTTCTGACAATCGGGGTATCAAAGTAGTCGGCAAAGACGCGTTGACGCACCTCACGCACGCCACGGTCGTAAAGCCCCTCGATATTCGAAACGCCGCCGCCAAGCACCACGATGTCGGGATCGAGCACGTTGATCACATTTGCGACCGCCCGACCAAAGTGGGCATAGAACGCATCGATCACCGAAACAGCGGCCGGTTCATTCGCTGCGGCGGCTGCAAATAGTTGTGCTGCGCTCAACCGTCGCCCGGTCTGTTCAAGATAGCGTGCCTCGATGCCTGATCCGCTCAGGTACGTTTCAACGCAACCACGCGCACCGTAGTAGCAGAGCGGCCCATGCGGATCGATCGATGTATGTCCCCATTCGCCGGCGATGGCGGTGCGTCCGACATGGACTTGCCCAGCAAGGACGATGCCACCGCCACAGCCGGTTCCAATAATGACGCCGAACACCACCCGATGGCCATGTGCGGCGCCAAGCAAGGCTTCCGCGAGCGCAAAGCAATTCGCGTCATTGGCGGCCACGAACTTGCGACCGATGAGACGGTCCAAATCCCGCGTAAAGGGCATGCCGTTTAGCGCGACGGTATTGGAATTCCTCAGCAATCCGGTACGCGGCGAGACCGACCCGGGCGTGCCAATGCCAAGCGTATGCGGTGCATTCTCAACGTGTGCCCGTAGCTGCCCATAGAGCAATGCAATGCGCGACAGGATGTGGTGATAGCCGCGCTCCGCTTCGGTTGGGATGCGCTCGCGGTGGATTTCGGCGCCGTTCTCGCCGAGAATGACGCCTTCAATCTTGGTGCCGCCGAGGTCGATGCCGATTCGATGCATGGGGTGGCAGTGGGCATACGGATTGGATTTGTTTGAGTGTAGCTTGATGCCGGGTGCTAAGCCCCGCGCAGAAAGAGGGTCCGAGCGATGAAAGAATTTCTGAATTGGACGCGCCGTTCGCTCTACCTCGCGCTGATGTGGAGCGCATCAGTGTGTGCACTGACGCCAAAGGCCGATTGGGTCTCGCTTGGCCAGTCCATTCGGTCGCGCTATCCGGAAGTTCGCCATATCAATACGAGTGAGTTTGCGTCGATCCCCGATCGACAGGAGCCCCTTATCCTGGATGTCCGCTCGACCGACGAGTTCCGAATCAGCCACCTCGATCGGGCACGACACGCGCCAAGTGACGCGGCAGTGCTCGCCGCCACGGCAGGCATTGATCGAAACAGAGCGATCGTCGTCTACTGCGCGGTGGGCTATCGGTCAGCCCGAGCGGCCGACTTGTTGCGGCGCCACGGCTATGCGAACGCGGTCAACTTCGAAGGTTCGATATTTGCCTGGGCGAACGAAGGTCGCCCGCTTTTTCGGGGCACACAGCGCGTGACCGAGGTCCACCCCTACAACGAATACTGGGGAAAGCTATTGGGCAAAGACTACTGGCCGAAGCAGTGGCGACCTCAATAGCGGAAATTACTGTCACCTCGCCTGCGCTGTTCTAGAACGCCAGTAGTCCCGACAAGACGAGTAGCGCAACGGTGGTAATCAAAGCAAGAATCGTCTTCGGTTCGAGTAGGTGTTCCATTTCGCCCCCCTCTCAACTGACTTGCGCGGTATCGGTCCGCATGAGAGAAGTGTAGGTCACGTGATGCCGGCGAATCGTCAATTCTCATGTCATCGCCCCGCTTTCGTGGGCTTTCGTTCACGCAATTCTGACCATGTGACGGGCCGCGAGCGCTAGGGAATGACTGAACAAGGGGGCTCGCCCCC
>CAMDRJ010000381.1 GCA_945906755.1 Klebsiella pneumoniae
TGATATCCGCGGCGTAGCTGGCCTGTTTTTCCTCACGCGCCACCTGCGAGAGATTCACCCCGACGGTGAGACCAAGAAAATTATAGATCTTTCCCATCCAAGCCGCGTCACGACTGGCGAGGTAATCGTTGACGGTGACGATGTGAACACCGCGGCCGGTCAATGCATTCAGATAGGCCGGCAACGTAGCGACTAGCGTCTTACCCTCACCGGTACGCATCTCTGCGATCTTGTTCTGATGCAGCACCATGCCGCCAATCAACTGGACATCAAAGTGGCGCATATGCAATGCGCGCTTCGAAGCTTCGCGGACGACCGCAAACGCCTCGGGCAGCAACTCTTCTAACGTCGCTGCCTCGACTTTTCGCTTGTCATCATCGGCTACTGCTGCAACCTTCGCCGCAAGCCGGGACTTGAGTTCGCTCGTTTTGCCCGCAAGTTCCGCATCAGAAAGCGCCGACATTTGCGGTTCGAGCGCGTTGATCAGACGAACATTGTGGCCGTATTGTTTGAGCAGTCGATCGTTTCGACTCCCAAATACCTTTTTTAGAACCGTGGAAAACATCGCTGGTTTCGATCGACGGAAGGGGCTGGGTTCGTAGGGATTTTGGACGTTCCATTCGTTTGCGGAAACGCCACGCGCGCACCAAGGCTTGGCACGGACTTCGTCTCGCGCTAGGAACCTTGGAATTTAACGCATACAGCACAAGATGTTAGCACGCCAGCCCTCTCTACAAGGGCTGGCGTTTCATGTCATACCGGCGTTAGGCGACCTACTTGGCAGCGAGCTTCGACAGGAAACGGCTCGGATTCTGCGCGACCCCATCCTGCCGCACTTCGAAGTGCAAATGGGGGCCGGTGGCGCGGCCGGTGGCGCCGACATCGGCGATGCGCTGACCACGTTTCACCACTTCACCCGGTTTCACATGCAGACGTGAAGCGTGGCCATAGCGGGTGATAAGACCTTTTCCATGATCGATTTCAACCATCAGTCCGTAGGCGGCATCGCGCTCCGAGGTAATGACGATGCCACCAGCAGCGGCCAAGATCGGGGTTCCCACGGGGGCGGCAAAGTCGATCCCCTCATGATGCGCGTTGTGGCCGCTGAAGGGATCAATCCGCCAACCGAAACCAGACACCGGATAAGGTGCATCGATAGGCGCTGAAGACGGCAAGAGCGTTTTCCGGGCGCGGTCACGAACCAAATCGTCTTCGAGGACGCGCAAGGCATCGCTACGATGATCAAGCCGCAGCGTCAGTTTGTCCAACTCGCGCTGAAGGTCGCTCAAGGAGAACTGTACGGATGCCTCCGACGTCGGTGCGGCGCCACCGCGTCCCGGCGTCTCATTGACCTTTACGTCTCGCGCCGACTTTAAGCCCGCCAGCGAAACCAATCGATCACCCAGGGTGTCGATGCGCGTAAGATGGGCCTGCATCTCGCCTACTTTCACGGCGAGTGCGTTGATGTTGTCCCGGACGAACGTCTCATGCGCGCGATTTTCGCGCTCATTCATTTGCACGAGAAATCTCTCAACGCCGGGAATCCCCAGCAGGGAAATATTTTGCAGGGCCGCATAGGAAAGGGTTCCGGCGGCGGCAAGCAGTACGCCGGCTCCGAGGAAAGCGCCTACGCACAGATGCTTCGCCGACAAGGTCAGCGACTTCGTCTGCGCCAAGCGACTAGAAACGATTATTATTTGCACGAAACGCCTCCCCAAAGGGCCTCGAGCTCAATAGGCCAAGATGAATCGACTTCATTCCATATCGTCACTTCTAACCTCGGATGAACAGCTTTCACGAATTTATGAGAAGGCCGCCCTGTTGGCATCAATGCAAAGTGCGCTGACCCACGTGATATCGGCCGAAATGGCCGGATCGTGCGCGATTGCCAACATAAGGGGACAGACCGCAATCATCCATGCGATCAATAACGCGACTGCCGCGCGACTACGTTTGATCGCTCCTAAGCTGCTCGCGACGTTGCGAGTGCTGTCGACCGATGTTAACGCGGTGAAGGTTGAAGTGCAAATCCCCGAGTCTGCGACGAACGGTCACACTCCGTCGAAGAAAACCACGGTGACCACGGCTGCTAGTGCGCTTCTGCGGGGCCTGGAAGAGCGATTGCCACCTTCGCCGCTGCGCACGGCACTGAGTTCACTCGCGAAAAAATCTCAATCGTGATTTGATCGCATCGCCGCGCGGGCTTATTCCACACTGATTATGGATACGACCGCTTGTCGGCATGTGGCCCATTTCCCGTGCCTTAATGCGCACCCGCCCGGTGAATTGTTCTGGCAAGCGCGATCGATCGCACCACTGATGCGTCAGCACCCTACTTTGCCTTAACACCGATCTTCAATAAGAATTCGCCGAGCAAGCGATTGAACCGATCGGATTCATCCACAAACAATGCGTGCCCCGCTTGCGAAAACACCTCCAGCTGGGCAGATGGATGCTTGCGAATTAGGTTCTTGCCCTGCTCGGCCCAAGCCGGCGTCACAGCGTAGAGAATCGGGCGCGCGGTGGAGTAGATAGCGTCGCGCCAATAGGTTCGTGGGTACGGATAAGAAAGCAGTTCAATGGCTGCGGCAAGTGGCGTCTTGAGCGAAGCGTCAGCGAGCCGTTTGTAATACCGGTCGGATTGTGGGCGCTTGTACATCGCCCGGACAAACGATCGCGTCGTGCCATTGCGATCCTTCTTCAATGCACCGACAAAATCATATTTTGATTCGGGCGGCGGCTCTTCACCCACTGAATTGTCGATCAACACGAGCGCGGCAACGCGACGGTCGCCGTGCTGCTGGATATAAGCCAGCGAATCCAACACGCCGAGCGACCATCCAACCAACACGACGGATGACTCACCAATCGCTTCGATCAGCTCTGCAATATCCTTTGCGCGGCGGTCCGGATGGTGCCCCGACAACGCAACCTGGGAGTTTCCTTGCGACCGAGGATCGAACGCAATGACCCGGAAGTCTCGATTCAACGCGCGGACCTGATGCTCAAAAATCCACGC